>JBILVB010000070.1:0-18882 GCA_044370695.1 Acidimicrobiales bacterium
CCTTGTAGCCAAGGTGCGTGTTGCCCGCCGCCATCGGGCACTCCTCCACCTGGTAGTCGATGCCGCGCAGGACACAGTACGCCGCCATCTCCCGCTCGGTGAGGCGTACCAACGGCTTCACCTTCTTGGGGAAGCCGGGCCGGGCCGGCAGGACCGGGTACTGGCGGGCCAGGTGGTCGAGATCCCAGTGCAGCGTGTTGCCGAACAGCACAGCGGCTTCGTCGTCGAGGTTGTGCCCGGTGGCGACCACGTCGTAGTCGCCGTCGATCGCCGCGCGGTCGAACAGGTGCCGCTTGGACATGCCGCACGCCGAGCACGGCACCCGGCGGGTCGCCGCTGCCGCCGTAGGCACGTCGTAGCCGTAGGCGTCGCGCAGATCGAGCACCCGCAACGTGAGGTTGCGCTCCTCGGCGAAGGCCCGGGCGTAGGTGCCCGAGACGTCGGAGTACTCCCCGATCCCGAGCCCGATGTAGAGGCCGTCGGCGCGGTAGCCGAGTTCGACGAGCAGGTCCCACAGGGCGAGCGAATCCTTGCCGCCGGAGACCGCGACGAGCACCCGGTCGCCCGGGTCGAGCATCGAGAAGTCCTCGATCGCCTTGGTGACCTGGTTGCGGCACAGGCGCAGGAAGTGCTCGACGCAGAAGTTGGCATTGTGCCGGGGCAGGTCGATGACCGCCGGACCCCGGCAGACCCGGCACTTCACCCGGCACCCCCGGAGATGACCGGACGGATCTCGATCTCGTCGTCGTCGGCGAGCACGGCGTCGCCGGGTACGAGCGTGCCGGCCCGGATCACGATGACCGACTCCCGCACGATCTCGAGGCGCCCGAGCAGTCGGGTCAACGACATCGGCCCCGGGATGTCGAGCTCGCGGCGGGGGTTGCGCAGGACGACCTTCACGCGACGCTCACGCCTTCGACGCCGAGCGCCGCTCGCGCCGGGTCGGCGGCCGCAGCGCGGTGAGCTGGATCGACTGCCCGGGTCGGAGCTTCTCGAGCGCGACGAAGCGCTCCTGGCGCCCGATCACCTTCGACGCCGAGCGCCGCGCGGCGAGCAAGAGGAACACCACCAGCCAGCCTCGGCGGCCGCCGAGGACGCCCCGGTGGAACGCGGACCGCCGCAGGAACGTCCCGAGACGCTTCCGCTTCACAGGCGCCGGATCTCCACCAACGTCGTCTTGTTCCGCCCCGCCCGGCGGCCCGTCAGGTAGACGAGCACGACGAAGATCGCCAGCGCGATCCCACCGGCGGTGAGGAGCGTCTTGCGCTTGTCGGCGACCTTGTCCTCCACGCCGGACTGGACCTGGCGCAACGAGCGCTCGATGTCGTCACGGGTGATGCGCTGCTGGCTCACGCGTCGCTCCTCACGTGCGGTCCTGCTCGGTGCCCGGGATCGGTCGGGCCAGGGTGGTCTTGCGCACGCGGGACAGCGCGAGGACCGTGATGCCGACCGTGACGACGAGCGTGATCAGGTAGGGCACCCAGTTCCAGGAGCCGCCGAACACGTCGGTCTCGAACTGCAGGGCCCGCAGCAGCGACAGCAGCAGCAGAAGCAGACCGATGCCGAGCAGGAGCGAGCCGGCCGCACCGAAGGCCAACCACCGGCCGACCCCCCGCAACGGGTCGAGGGTCTCCTGCTTGGCGTAGCGCTTGACGAGATCGATCGCGTGGCCGACCGAGCCGTCAGGGGCGGGGCGCTGCTCGGGCACCCCGTGTTCCTAGCACGCCGGGACGGCGTCGAGCAGGGCGAATGCGGATCGCTCAGGTCTCCTCGGGGCCGCCGAGCCCCTCGAACGGGTCGCCGGACTCGGTCTGCAAGCGGAAGCGCAGCACGTCGGCGACCTCGGCGAACAGCTCGTCGAGCACGGTGTACCGACGCTCGGCGTCGGGTGCGGCGAGCAACCGGTAGCGGTCGTCGGACCCGATCGGGGCGATCGCCGCCAGGTGGTAGGACGCGACGACGGGGTCGGGGGCGACCTGGTCCGGGTCCGGCGCGCCGTCGAGGCCCAGTTCGCTGGCCAACGCGAGCAACGACCGGAGCTGGCGCACGGCGGCGTCGCGCTGCGGGGCGAGGTCGCCCGTCGGTTCGGGTTCGGGCCAGTCCTCGACCTCGGCCCTCGGGTACGGGGCGTCGGGCAACCACGACACGATCCGGATCCGGCGGGTGCCGTGCGTGACGAGCGCGTACCGGCCGTCGTCGAGCTCGCCGACCGAGGCGATCCGGGCGACGGTGGCGACCGACCGCCGGACGTCGCCGCCGCCGACCTCGAAACCCCGCTCGATGAGCACGACCCCGAACTCGGGCTCCGCCGCGGCGAGGCAGTCGACCACGAGCGCTCGGTAACGCGGCTCGAACACGTGGAGCGGCAGGACGGCGCCGGGCACCAGCACCGTCCCGAGGGGGAACATCGGCATCGTCACCGCCATCCGCTCATCGTTGCCGCGCCCGGCCGGTCGTGTGCGGTCAGGCGGCGTCGCCGGTCGACGGCGCCCGCTCGGCCGGACCGGCCGACTCAGGCCGGCGGGAGCGGCAGGAAGGGGCTCAGGTCGGGCCGGAACGGGTAGGTGCCGAGCGCGGCGGCCAGGCCCGGCCACAACTGGGCCTCGGTGGTGGCTGCGGACGGACCGAGCACCACGAGCGCCACGTCGATCGGTGCCACCCCGGCGGGCAGGTAGGCGCCGGCGAGCGCTTTGACCTCGGTCAGGGTCCCGGTCTTCGCCCGCAACACGCCCTCGGCCGGCGTGCCGGCGAACGGCGCCCCCGCCAACGTCCCGGTCCGGCCGGCGACCGCGAGGCCCTGCACCACCGGGCTGGTCGCGCCGAGGCGGGCGAGGACCTGCACCAACCCGGCACAGGTGGCGACGTTGGTGCGGGCCAGCCCCGACCCGTCCGCGAGGGCGACGCCCGAGACGCCCCAGGCCGCGAGACGGTCCCGCACGACGGCGAGACCGCCGGCGGTCGTACCGTTGCCCATCGCCTTGAGCAGCAGCTCGGCGCTGGTGTTGTCGCTCCACGTGAGCAGGTCGGCGAGCAGGTCGGTCAGCGGGGCCGACTCGACGGTGGCGACGACCCTCGCGGCGGCGGGCGCCACGCCCGTGGCCGTACCGTCGACGCTCACGCCACGCGCCCGCAGCAGCTCGGCCAGACGACCCGCAGCGTGCAGCGGCGGGTTGGTCGTGAGCGCCGCCGGTCGGAAGGTGCGCAACCCGTCGTCGACGAGCAGGGCGCTGAGCGGGCCGATGGTGTCGGCGCTGTAGGTCCTGCCCCACGCGGCGACCGTCCGGTCGCTGTCGAACGCGGACTCGTCCCCGACGAGCCGGCCGACCCGACGGATGCCGGCGTCGCGGACCTGGTCGGCGAGCGCGCTCAGCGAGGTCGGATGGTCGGGTGCCTTGCGGATGCCGTCGGCGTCGAGCGCCCCGGCCGCCGGGTACGCCGGGGACGTGAGGTTCGGGTCGCCGCCGCCGACGAGGAACAGCTCGGCCGCGGTGTCTCCCGCGGGCGTGCCGCGCACGGTCGTGCGGAACCGGTGGTCGGCGCCGAGGACCTCGAGGGCCACGGCGGCGGTGACGATCTTGGCCGTGGAGGCCGGGATCACCGACGAGGTGGCCCCGCGCTCGACGAGCACCTGCCCGTCGGTTCGGGCGACGAGGCATCCGGTGGCGGGCACCTTCGTCGCGAACGACTGCAGGGCCGGCACGACCTTGGCGGTCGCCGGCTGCCCGAGGAGCAGGCCCGGGACCCGACGGGCGGACAGCACGGGGGTGACGAGCTGCGGACCCGAGCGCGGTGCCGGCGGCGCGATCGTGAGCTCGCCACGCTCGACCGTCGTCTCGGTGGCCGCCGCGATCTGCCAGAGGGCGACACCGGGGGCGAGCGCGACGATCGTGACGACGGCCCACCGGGCCGCCAACCTCATTGGCGGCGCCGCTCCAGGTAGCGGGCGTAGCGGTACAGATGACCGAGCGCAGCGACCGCACGGTTGGCCGACGGGTAACACAACCGCCCGGCGGCGCGGATCGTCGCCGGGCCGGGGTTGTCGGGATCGGCGATCGCGAGCTCGGACGCCACGAGGACCGGTTTGCCGGTGGCCTGGGAGACCTCGATGCCGACCTGCGCGTACCGGGCGTCCTGGCGCTCGTGGAACGCGACGATCCGCTCGAGGCCGTGGTCGGGGTAGTACGGGCCGCGCTTGGCCAGGCGAGCCTGGTTCGACTGGATCCCGAGCCCGAGGTGGATCACGGCGTGCACGTCGGGGTGCCGGGCCAGCAGTTCGAGCACGTCGGGAATCGTGTCACGGGTCTCGGCGCCCGCGAGGTCGACCGGGTTGGCCCGGCTCCAGCGCGGCGGCAGCTTGGTGTCGATCTGGGCCCGCAGGTCGTCGGGCAGCGGCAGCAGCACGAGGTCGCGGTCGTCGGTGATCGCGTCGGCGGTGACGACACCCCAGCCGCCTGCGGTGGTGAGCACCGCGACGTTGGGCCCGGCCGGCAGCGGCTGGGTCGCGAAGGTCGCCGCGGCGTCGAAGGCTTCCTCCATGGTGGCGGCCCGTGCGATGCCGGCCTGGCGGCAGGCACCGTCGAAGACCTTGTCGTCGGCGGCGAGCGCGCCGGTGTGGCTCGCCGCGGCGCGGGCGCCACCGGCGGTGCTGCCGCCTTTCACCATGACGACGGGCAGCCGCTCGGTGACCGCTCGCATGCGCGTGAGGAACGACCGGCCGTCACCGATCCCTTCGACGTACGCGAGGCCGACCCGGGTCGCAGGGTCGGCGGCGTAGAACTCGAGGTAGTCGACGACACCGGCCATGGCGGCGTTGCCCGCCGAGATCGCGCGGGACACCCCGACGCCGCTGGCGGTGGCGAGGTTCTGCAGCGACGAGGCGAAGTTTCCCGACTGGCTGGCGATCCCGATCGCGCCGGCAGGCGGGTACGGCGCCACGATCTGGGCGCACAGCTGCGACGGCGTCGACACGAGCCCTTGGCCGTTCGGTCCGGCGACCAGGATCCCCAGCTCTGCGGCCAGCGCGATCAGGTCGGCCTCGGCGCGCCGGCCTTCCTCGCCCGCCTCGCCGTAGCCGGCCGAGGTGATGAACGCAGCCCGGATCCCCTTGCGGGCGCAGGCCCGCAAGACCTCGAGGTTGGTCGCAGCCGGCGTGCACACGACGGCGAGGTCGATCTCGCCGGCGGGCAGGTCGTCCACCGAGGGGACGGTGGTGATGCCCAGCACGGTCTCACCCGACAGGTTGGTGCCGTGGACGGCGCCGCGGTAGCCGCAGGCGAGGATGTTGTGGAGGCTGACGAAACCGAACTTGCCCGGGTGGCTCGACGCGCCGACGACCACGACGCCGCGCGGGTCGAACAACGCCCGGAACTGCTCGAGGGTGGGGCGGGGGGCGGCGATCATCGGTGCAGCTCCACGAGGGCGTCGACAGCGACGGGGATCCCGCCGTCGCCGACGATGAGCGGATTCACGTCCACCGACGCGATGTCGGGCCGGGCCTCGGCGAGGTTCGACAAGCCGACGACGACATCGGCGAGGCGCTCCCGATCGAGGGGTGGCTCGCCGCGGAACGACCCGAGCAGGGCCTGGGTGCGGAGGTCCTCGATCATCTCGGCGGCGTCGAGGCGCGAGACGGGCACCACCCGGAACACGACGTCTGCGATCGCCTCGGCGAGGACACCCCCGACGCCCAGCATCACCGTGGGCCCGAACACGGGATCATGGACCACCCCGGCGATCAACTCCCGGTTGCCGCGCACCTGCTGGGCGACGAGCAGGTCGACGGGACCGTCGTCGGGACGGGCCGCGCCGAGGAGCGCGTCCGCGGCCTCGCGCACGGCCTCGGCGCTGGCGAGCCGGAGTCGCACCAGGCCGCGTTCGGTCTTGTGGGCGATGGCGTCACCGTTGAGCTTGAGCACGACCGGGTACCCGATCTCGGCGGCGGCGACGACGGCAGCGGCGGCGTCGGGGACCCGGGCCTCGGCGGCCAACGGGATCCCGTAGCCGGCGAGCAGGGCTTTCGACGCGGCCTCGGAAAGGGTGGGGCCGGACATGCGCGTCGCACGCTACGCGCTCGGCTGGTCCTTTCGGGCGCCGAGGAGCTTGTAGGTGAGGACGCTGCGAGCGATCCGCTTGCCGCTCGACGCCCCGGTGATCTCGGCCTCGCAGAAGACCATCGAACGGCCGCGCTGCACGATCCATCCCTCGGCGACGGCGTCCTCCCCGACGAGGGCATTGAGGTACTGGATGTGCAGGTCGACCGTGGAGAAGCCCATCGGTTCGTCGTACCCGGAGCCGATCGCCGGGACGACGACCGCGTCGAGCAGGGTGGCGAGCGCACCGCCGTGGGCCACACCGGCGGGTTGGGTGATCTGACGCCGCCAGGGCAGGCGCATGCGGCAGTAGTCGGTTCGGATCTCCTCGACCTCGATCCCGACGATGTTGATGAAGTACTCGCCGCCGTCGCCCTCGGCCTGGCCGAACCGGCCCCAGCGTTCGGTGCGGTGCGGGGGCAGCGGGGCGTGCTGGTCGGCTCGACTCACCCGGCGGACGGTAGGCAGCCGCTACGGGACGCTCCAATCCGGCTGCGCCGGTCAGGGAACGAGGGCGGCCCGGAAGAAGGCGAGCACGTGGTCGAGGCGTTGCGCCAGCAGGCCGGCCGACAGCGGGTCGTCGTCGAGCAGCCCCCCGAGGAACGGCGCATCGCTGAAGTAGGTGAGCAGCGCCCCGTACCCGGTGAGCAGCAACTGGGCCGGATCGTGACGGCGCAACCGACCGGCGTCCATCTCCGCACGGCACCATGCGGCGGCCCGGTCGAACCAGGGCCGCAGCGCCGCCGACAGGTCGATCCCCAGGTGGGTGCCGCCGTCGAGCGCCTCCCGCCGCACCAGGCGCACGTAGTCCGCGTTGCGCTCGAAGAACCGGAACCCCTCCACGAGGATCTGCTCGACCCGTTCCCAGCCGACGGCATCGGTCGAGCCGACCGCCACTTCGACCCGGTCGATCCAGTCGGACAGGAGCCGCTCGAACACCTCGCCGTACAGCGCCTCTTTCGAGCCGAAGTGATGGAGCAGGCTGGCCTTGCGGATACCGACCGCCTGCGCCAGCTCCGACAGCGACGTCGCTTCGTACCCAGCCTCGGCGAAGCGTCGGCGCGCCACCTCGAGCAGCGCCTCACGCGTCGTCGGCGGCGCGTCATCGGTCACGCCGGAAGTGTATCCCCGCGCCCTACCGGCCGGTCGGTAGGCTGCTACCTTCGCCGCCTGTGCCGATCCTCGTCGCAGTCCTCGCCGGCCTCGCGGTCTCGCAGTTGGCCACCCTGGCCACGACGGTCTGGCTGCACCGGGCCCTCGCGCACCGGGCCCTCAACGTTCGCGGTCCGCTCACGTTCGCGTTCCGGTTCGTCGTCTGGGTCACCACCGGGATGCGACCGCGCGAGTGGGTCGCCGTGCACCGCAAGCACCACGCGTTCACCGACACCGAGCAGGATCCGCACTCCCCCGTGCAGGTGGGGGTGCTTCGCGTCCAGTTCGCCAACGCCGCGATGTACCGCCGGGTCGCTCGGGACCGAGCCACGGTCGACCGCTACGCGAAGGACCTCGCACCCGACCGGTGGGACCGCGTCCTGTTCGATCGGGGCTGGTTGGGCCTCGCCGTGGGCATCACCTTCCTGATCCTCGTGCTCGGCCCGATCTACGGTCTGCTCGCCGCGGTCTTCCACATGGCCTTCTACCTGTGGATGTCCGGCGCCGTGAACGCGCTGGCCCATCACTTCGGCCGACGGCCCTATCCGAACTCCGCCACCAACCTGCAGTGGCTGGCGTTCCTGTCCGGCGGCGAAGGCCTCCACAACAACCACCACGCCGCCCCCACCTCGGCCCGCTTCTCCCTGCACCGCGGCGAGATCGACCTCGGCTGGTTCGCGATCCGCGTGTTCCGGATGCTGCGCCAGGTCACGGTGCGCCTCGACAAGGTGAAGCTCTCCGCCGCCGCAGCGGCCTCGACGGGCACCGAACCTCGCTGACTACCCTGCCCGGCATGCACCTGGTGTCGGCGCTCTTCGTCGAGAACTTCGCCCTGCGACAAGCGGCCGGGCCGGCCACGCGCATCGACCTCACCGGCGTGATGTTCTCCCTGGCGGCACCCGCCCCCGTGCCGGTCACCATCGATCCGCATCTCATCGCGTTGATCTGGTGCCCGCCGGACGAGCCCGGACAGGGTGTGTTCGAGGTGGTGTTCCGCAAGGGCGACATCGAGCTCGCTCGCAACGTGAGCCCGTTCACGGTCGAGCCGGGCAAGTTCACCTACCGGCTCGTGCGCGGCGAACTCACCTTCACCGAGTACGGCCAGATCGTCGCGGACTGCCGCATCGGTCGCGGCGAGTGGCACCCGGTGCCGCTCACCCTGCTGCCACCCGCCGGCTGACCGCCGTGCCGTTCGCCGCCGCCCTGTCGCACCACCCCGACGCCGCCGTCGCCGCCGGCGAGGCGATCGGCCAGTGTTTCGAAGGTGCCGGGCCCGAGCCCGACCTCGCCGTCGTGTTCGTCACCCCGCACCACCTCGGTGCGTTCGGTGCGATCACCAGCACGATCCAGGCCACCCTCGAACCGCGGCACCTTCTGGGGGCCAGCGCCGTCGCCGTGCTCGGCGGCGGCCACGGCATCGAGGGCCCACCCGGCCTGGCGCTGTGGGTGGGCCGGTTCCGCGGCACGATCGAGACCACGTGGATCCGGGCCGAACGCAGCGAAGGCGGCTACGCCGTGCGCGGCCTCGACCCGGCACGGCTCGATCGGGCCCGAACCCTGCTCGTCGTCGCCGACCCCTACTCCCTCCCGCTCGACGGGATCCTCGCCCACCTCGGGCGTGACCATCCGAACCTGCGCGTGATCGGCGGCCTCGCGTCGGCCCCCGGCGGGCCCGGGGTCAACCGGCTCGTCATCGACGGCCGGGTCGTCGACCACGGGGCCGTCGGCGTGCTGCTCGACGTCGACGCCGCCCCCGCCACGGTCGTGTCCCAGGGCTGCCGGCCGGTCGGCCAGCCGTTCACCGTCACCGCTGCCGAGGGCAACGTCGTCGTGCAACTCGGTGGTCGCCCGGCGCTCCAGCGGCTCTACGAGGTGCTCGACGGCCTCGACCCGATCGACCGCGCCGCGTTCGCCCGCGGTCCGCAGTGCGGCATCGTCGTCGACGACGCCAAGCTCGACTACGAGCGAGGCGACTTCGTGATCCGCGGCATCGTCGGCATCGACCGCGACCGCGGCACGGTGGCGGTCGGCGACACGGTTCCCGTCGGCGCCACCGTCCAGTTCCAGGTGCGCGACGCCGCGTCCGCCGGCGAGGACCTCGCCGCGCTGCTCGCACCGCACGCCGCCGACGCCGCCCTGGTCTTCACCTGCAACGGTCGTGGTGCCCACCTGTTCGGCACCGCCGACCACGATCCGGCGCTCGTCCAGGACCTGCTCGGACCCCGGGCCGCGGTCGCCGGGATGTTCTGCGCCGGCGAGCTCGGCCCGATCGGTCGTCGCAACGTTCTGCACGGGTTCACCGCCTCCGTCGCGTTGTTCCGGGATACACCCGGTCCGGGGGACGCGGCCGCCTAGGGTGCGATCGGCCCAGCGCCCGGCCGGCCGCCGAGGGCCCACCTCGCCACGATCGACCCCAAGGACACCGGCATGGACACCTTCGACCAGCAGGCCGTCGCGATCATCCGCGGTCTGGCGATGGATGCCCCGCTCGCGGCGCGTTCGGGCCACCAGGGCACGGCGATGGCCCTCGCCCCGCTCGCCCACGTGCTGTTCCACCGGGTCATGCGCCACGACCCCACCGACCCGTCGTGGCCGGATCGTGATCGGTTCGTGCTCTCGAACGGGCACGCGTCGATCCTGCAGTACGCCGCGCTGTTCCTGTCCGGTTACGGTCTCGAGCTCGACGATCTTCGGGCGTTCCGGCAGTGGGGGTCGCGCACCCCGGGACATCCCGAGGCCGGCCACGGCACCCCCGGGATCGAGGTCACGACGGGTCCGCTCGGCCAGGGGTTCGCCAACGCCGTGGGCATGGCGATCGCCGAGGCCCACCTGCGGGCCCGCTTCGGCGGCGAGGTGATGGACCATCGCACCTTCGTGCTCGCCGGTGACGGCTGCCTGCAGGAGGGCATCAGCCACGAGGCCGCGTCGCTCGCCGGGCACCTGGGCCTGGGCCGTTTGATCGTCGTGTTCGACGACAACGGCATCACGATCGACGGCACGACCGGACTGTCCTGCGGCGACGACGCCGTCACCCGCTTCGGGGCGTACGGATGGCACGTGCTCGAACTCGGCGACGTCGCCGACGACCTCGATGCGCTGGAGGCCGGGTTGCGCACCGCGATGGCCGTCGAGGACCGGCCGTCGCTCGTCGTGCTGCGCAGTCACATCGGCACCCCGTCACCGCGCTGGACCGACGAGCACGAGGCCCACGGCAACCCGTTCACCGCTGCGGACGTGACCGCGACCAAGGCCGTGCTCGGCATCCCCGACGAACCGTTCTGGGCCCCCGCCGCCGTCGTCGACCGCTACCGGGCCGAGGTGGCCGCCCGGGGTGCCGCCGAGCGCGCCGCCTGGCAGGCCCGCCTCGACACCTGGTCCGGCGACCGTGCGGCCTGGGCGGCGTGCTGGTCCGGCGGCGCCCTTCCCGGCTGGAGCGACCGGCTGCCGGCGAGCGCCGCGGGCGCGAACGTCGCCACGCGCAACGCCCTGCAGTCGGCCCTCGACGCCGTCGCCGACGCGCTGCCCGGCCTCGTGACCGGCGCCGCCGACCTGACCGGCAACGTCGGACTGAAGCTCGCCGGTGCGACGGTGCTCGACCGCGATCACCCGGACGGCACCCGCATCCATTTCGGGATCCGGGAACACGCCATGGGCGCGGCGGCGAACGGGATGGCCGCCCACGGCGGCGTGCTGCCGTTCGTCGGGACCTTCTTCGTGTTCAGCGACTACCTGCGCCCGGCGCTGCGCCTCGCCGCGCTCAGCCGGCACCGGGTCGTGTTCGTGTTCAGCCACGACTCGGTCGGCGTCGGCGAGGACGGACCCACCCACCAGCCGGTCGAGCAGCTGATGTCGCTCCGCCTCGTGCCCGGGCTCCAGGTGTTGCGGCCCGCCGATGCGAACGAGACGGCCGCTGCGTTGCGCACGGCGATCGAACACCCCGGCCCGACGGCGTTGATCCTCACCCGCCAGGCCGTCCCGGTCGTCACCGACGGCTCGGCCGTCGACCCGGGCGCCGGACCGGTTCGCCATCCCGACGGCGCCGAGGTGCTCCTCGTCGGCACGGGCAGCGAGGTGGCCGTGTGCGCCGCTGCGGCCGATGCGCTGGCGGCCGACGGCATCGTCGCGGCGGTCTGGTCGATGCCCTCCTGGGAACGCGCCACGGCATCCGGGACCACCCTGCCGGACCTGCCGACCGTCTCGTGC
The DNA here is from genome assembly GCA_044370695.1 of Acidimicrobiales bacterium. GTDB lineage: Bacteria > Actinomycetota > Acidimicrobiia > Acidimicrobiales > Ilumatobacteraceae > JBEIFW01. The sequence goes on from JBILVB010000070.1 coordinate 11,445, forward strand.
GAGTCCGGCGTGACGATCGGCTGGGACCGTTGGGCCGACACCGCCGTCGGCATCGACCGGTTCGGCGCGAGCGCCCCCGGCGACGTCGTGCTGCGCGAACTCGGCATCACCCCGGCCGCGGTCGCCGCCGCGGCCCGTACGCTGCTCGGACGCTGACCCGCGGCCGAGCACAGGAGCGACCATGGAACGCCTTCGACGGCTCCACGACGAGTTCGGTCAGAGCCCGTGGCTCGACAACCTCACGCGCGGCTATCTCACCTCGGGCCAACTCGTCGCGCTGCGTGAGGCGGGCGTGCGCGGCCTCACGTCGAACCCGACGATCTTCCAGAAGGCGATCGAGGGATCACCCGACTACGACGAGCAGTTCCGCATGCTGGCCGGCGCACCGATCGAGGACGTCTACTGGGCGATGGTGCTCGCCGACATCCGTGGCGCACTCGACGTGTTCGCCCCGGTCCACGACGCCTCCGGCGGCGCCGACGGATTCGTGAGCGTCGAGGTGTCCCCCGCCCTCGCCCAGGACACCGAGGGCACGGCGGCGGCCGCCCGACGGTTGTCCGAGGCCGTCGGGCGTCCGAACCTGATGATCAAGATCCCGGCCACCCGCGCCGGCCTGCCGGCGATCCGGGCGATGGTCGCCGAGGGTCGCAGCGTCAACGTGACGCTCATCTTCGGCCTCGAGCGCTACGCCGAGGTGATGGAGGCCTACCTCGCCGGCCTCGAGGACCGGGCCCGGATCCCCGGTGCCGATCTGTCGACCGTCGCGAGCGTCGCGTCGTTCTTCATCAGCCGGGTCGACACCGAGATCGACCGGCGCCTCGACGCCATCGGCACGCCCGAGGCGCTGGCGTTGCGGGGCAGGGCCGCCGTTGCCCAAGCGAAGCTCGCGTATCGGTGGTTCCGGACGGTGTTCTCGGGCCCGCGCTGGGAGGCGCTCGCCGCCCGTGGCGCCCGGGTGCAGCGGCCGCTGTGGGCGTCGACGTCGACCAAGAACCCCGCCTATCCCGACACGCGCTACGTCGACGAGCTGATCGGCCCCGACACGGTGAACACCCTGCCCGACGCCACGCTCGCCGCCTTCGCGGACCACGGCCACCCGGCCCGCACCGTCGACGTCGGCCTCGACGCCGCCGAGGCGTCGTGGGCGGCGCTCGCCGGGCTCGGCGTCGACGTGGCCGACGTCGCCGACCGCCTCGAGACCGAGGGCCTGGCCGCGTTCTCGAAGAGCTTCGACGAACTGCTCGGCTCCCTCGAGGCCAAGGCGCACGGCCTGCGCTGAGCGCGTTACGGTGCCGCTCCATGAAGGTTGACGGGGGCATCGGAACAGACCTGACGACGGCGGGCGCGAACGCCAAGGAAGCGGAGGAGGCGGGCTACTCGGGCATCTGGACGGCCGAGACCAGCCACGACCCGTTCTTCCCGCTGCTGCTCGCCGCCGAGCACACCGAGCACATCGAACTGGGCACGTCGATCGCGGTCGCGTTCGCCCGGAACCCGATGGTGCTCGCCAACATCGGCTACGACCTGCAGGCGTACTCCAAGGGGCGCTTCGTGCTCGGTCTGGGCAGCCAGATCAAGCCGCACATCACCAAGCGCTTCTCGATGGAGTGGAGCCAGCCGGCCGCACGGATGCGGGAGATGATCCTCGCCATCCGCGCCATCTGGGACTGCTGGAACACCGGCTCGAAGCTCGATTTCCGCGGCGACTTCTACACGCACACGCTCATGACGCCGTTCTTCAATCCGGGGCCGAATCCCTACGGCGACGCGAAGATCTTCCTCGCCGGCGTCGGCGAGAAGATGACCGAGGTCGCCGGCGAGGTGTGCGACGGCTTCCTGTGCCACGGCTTCACCACCGAGAAGTACCTGCGCGAGGTCACGATCCCGGCCCTCGCCCGGGGCCGGGCCAAGGCCGGCAAGACGATGGAGGGCTTCGAGATCGTCGGCCCGAGCTTCGTCGTCACCGGCGGCAACGACGACGAGATGAAGGCCGCTGCGGCCGGCACCCGCCAGCAGATCGCGTTCTACGGATCCACTCCCGCCTACCGGGGTGTGCTGGACATCCACGGCTGGGGCGGCCTCCAGGACGAGCTGAACACGCTGTCCAAGCAAGGCAAGTGGGTCGAGATGGGCAACCTGATCGACGACGAGATCCTCAACACCTTCGCCGTGGTCGGCGAGCCCGAGGCCGTCGCCCCCGAACTGCACCGCCGCTACGGCGACGTGATCCAGCGGATCAGCTTCTACGCCCCGTACCGCAGCGATCCCGAGCGCTGGAAGGGCGTGCTGGCCGCGCTCAAGGCGGCATGAGCACCCCGGAGCGGCCCGGTCCGCTCCTGCATCCCTACGCCCGCCCGACGGCCCTCTCGTTCCGCACGATCGTGCGGGGCGAGGGGGCCCTCGTCTGGGACGACCACGGCACCGAGTACGTCGACGGCATGGCGAGCCTCTGGTACGCGAACGCCGGCCACGGCCGACGGGAGATCACCGAGGCCGTGACGGCCCAGATGCAGCGCATCGCCGCCTACCACTGCTTCGACCCGTTCACGAACGAGCCGGCCGACGCCGTCGCGGCTCGGCTCGCCGCCCTCGCCCCGATGCCCGAGGCCCGGGTGTTCCTCACCTCCTCGGGCTCCGAGGCGGTGGACACGGCACTGAAGCTCGCGCGGCTGTCGCACGTGCTGGCCGGCCGGCCCGAGCGCACCGTCGTCGTGTCGCGCTCGCGCGGCTACCACGGGGTGACCTACGGCGGGCTCTCCGCGCAAGGCCTGCCGGCGAACCAGGCCGGCTACGGGCCGTTGCTCCCCGACGTGGTCAACGTCGACGGCGACGACGTCGAGGCCATGGCCCGCACGCTCGCCGACCACGGTGAGCGTGTCGCTGCCGTGATCGCCGAGCCGGTGCAGGGCGCCGGTGGGGTGTGGCCCCCGCCGGAGGGCTACCTGCCGGCGCTGCGGCGCCTGTGCGACCGCCATGGCTGCTTGCTGATCCTCGACGAGGTGATCTGCGGATTCGGCCGGCTCGGCCGGTGGTGGGGCGCAGAGCGCTACGGCGTGGTCCCCGACCTCGTCACGTTCGCGAAGGGCGTCACCTCGGGTTACGTGCCGCTCGGCGGCGTGCTCGTCGGCGCTGCGGTGCGCGCCGCGCTCGAGGCCGACCCCGCCTACGTCCTGCGCCACGGCTTCACCTACTCCGGCCATCCGACGGCCTGCGCGGCTGCGCTGGCGAACCTCGACGTGCTCGAGCGTGACGGGCTGCTCGAGCGGGCCGTCGCCGTCGGCGACCGTCTCGGGCACGGTCTGCGGTCCCTGCACGCCGACGGCCTCGTCGCCGCGGTCCGCGGCGACGGCGCCGTGGGGGCGCTCGCACTGCGGGCCGACACCGACGCCGTCGCCGTGCGCGACGCGATGCTCGCCCGTGGCGTGATCTGCCGAGCGCTGCCCTCGACGCTCACGTTCTGCCCCCCGCTCGTCATCACCGACGACCAGATCGACCGGATCGTCGACGCCGCCGCGACCGCGCTCACGGTTGGCGGGTCCGGACAGCCGTCCCGGTAGCATCCGCGCCGACAACCAGATGGCCCCTTGCGGGGCAGGGTGCAACTCCCTACCGGCGGTCACAGCCCGCGAACCCTCGCTTCGGCGAGGGCCGATCCGGTGGAACTCCGGGGCCGACGGTGACAGTCCGGATGAGAGCAAGGGGCGCTCCGTGCAGGTCGGCGCGCGTCGCTGCCTTGCGCGTCGCGCCCGCGCACGACCGAGGAGCACGGGTGGACGACGACGCGTTGATGGAGCAGGCGATCACCGCCGCTCGCGTCGCGCGGCCCCGCAGCTCGCCGAACCCGTGGGTCGGCGCGGCGCTCCTCGGCCCGGACGGCGCGCTGTTCCTCGGCGCCACCGAACCGCCCGGCGGCCGCCACGCCGAGATCGTCGCCCTCGACGCCGCCGGCCGTGCGGCCCAGGGCGCAACGCTGGCCACCACCCTCGAACCGTGCGCGCACCACGGGCGCACCGGCCCGTGTGCCGACGCCCTGGTCGATGCCGGGGTGGCTCGGGTCCTCGTCGGGGTCGAGGATCCCGACTCCAACGTCGCCGGCCGGGGTGTCGAGCGGCTCCGTGCCGCCGGGATCGACGTCACCGTCGGCGTGCGCGCCGCCCAGGTGGCCGACCAGCTCGCCCCCTACCTCCACCACCGCCGCACCGGGCGGCCCTACGTCGTGCTCAAGCTCGCAGCGACCCTCGACGGGCGCACCGCAGCGCCCGACGGCACCAGCCAGTGGATCACCGGCCCCGCCGCCCGCGCCGACGGCCACCGCTTGCGGGCCGAGTCCGACGCCATCGTCGTCGGGGCCGGCACCGTCCGGGCCGACGACCCGGCGCTCACCGTTCGTCACGCCCCGGGTCGCTCCCCGCGCCGCGTGGTGCTCGGCCAGGCGCCCGAGGGTGCCCGCGTCCACCCCTGCCTGGAATGGTCCGGACCGGTCGGCCCGTTGCTCGAACGACTCGGCAGCGAGGGCGTCGTCCAGGTGCTCGTCGAGGGTGGAGCGACCGTCGCCCGCCGTCTGCTCGCCGACGACCTCGTCGACCAACTCGTGTGCTACCTGGCGCCGGCCGTGTTCGGCGGCGACGACGCGCTCGGCATGTTCCACGGCCCCGGCGCCCGGACCCTCGGTGCCCTGCGCCGGGGCCGCCTCGTCGAGGTCCACCTGCTCGACGGCGACCTGCGCGTCGTCGTCGACCTCCGAAACAACCCCCACAAGGAGACCCCCTGATGTACACCGGTATCGTCGAAGAGCTCGGACGGGTGCGCGCCCGCGACGGCCATCGCATCGTCATCGAAGCCCGCACCGTGGTCGAGGACCTGACGCTCGGCGCGTCGGTGTCGGTCAACGGGTGCTGCCTCACCGCCGTGGAGTTCGGCGAGGACTGGTGGGCGGCCGACATGAGCGAGGAGACCTTGGCCCGCACGTGCCTCGACGCACTCGCCGTCGGCGACCCGGTCAACCTCGAGCGACCGGTCCGACTCGCCGACCGCCTCGGCGGCCACATCGTGCAGGGCCACGTCGACGCCGTCGGCACCATCGTGGCCACCCCGCCCGAGCTACAGGTCCGAATCCCCGCCGAGCTCATGCGCTACGTGGTCGAGAAGGGATCGGTGACCGTCGACGGGGTGAGCCTGACGGTGGTCACCCCCCTCGAGGACGGCTTCACCGTTGCCCTGATCCCCCACACCGCCGCCGTGACGACGCTCGGTCACAAGCAGCCGGGCGCCCCGGTGAACATCGAAGTCGACGTACTCGCGAAGTACGTCGAGCGCCTCGTCGAGGCGAGCCGATGAGTTCGGGCCCGTTCCGGCCCGTCGAAGAGGCGATCGCTGCGATCGCCCGGGGCGAGATGGTGCTCGTGGCCGACGACGAGGACCGGGAGAACGAAGGCGATCTGATCTTCGCCGCCGACGCCGCGACCCCGGAGATGTTGGCCTTCCTGATCCGGTACAGCTCGGGCGTCGTGTGCGTGGCCCTCACCGGCGAGGACTGCGACCGCTTGGCCCTGCCGGCGATGGTCGAGCAGAACACCGAATCGATGCGGACCGCGTACACGGTGTCGGTCGACCTCCGGCACGGCACGAGCACCGGCATCTCCGCCGCCGACCGCGCCGCGACCATCCGGGCGTTGGCCGACCCGGCCACGAAACCGGCCGATCTCGCGCGCCCCGGGCACGTGTTCCCGTTGCGGGCCCGCCCGGGCGGGGTGCTCAAGCGCACCGGGCACACCGAGGCCTCCGTCGACCTGGCCCGCCTGGCCGGCCGACGTCCCGCCGGCGTGCTGTGCGAGGTGGTGCTCGACGACGGTCGCATGGCCCGGGTACCCGACCTCGCCCGCTTCGCGCAGGAGCACGGGCTGGTGCTGGTGTCGATCGCCGATCTCGTTCGCCACCGCCTGCGCCACGAACGGCTCGTGACGCGCGTCGCCGACGCGGCGATGCCTACGGAGTGGGGCGAGTTCCGCGCCGTGGCCTACGAGTCGGCGCTCGACGGCAACACCCACGTCGCCTTCGTCGCCGGCGACCCGGCGGCCACCTGCGCTGCGGGCGGCGACGTTCTGGTGCGCGTCCACTCCGAGTGCCTCACCGGCGACGTGTTCGGTTCGATGCGCTGCGACTGCGGTCCCCAGTTGAACGAGGCGATGCGCCGCGTCGCCTCGAGCGGGTGCGGCGTCGTCGTCTACCTGCGCGGCCACGAGGGGCGAGGCATCGGCCTGGGCCACAAGCTGCGGGCCTACGAGCTGCAGGAGCGGGGCATGGACACCGTCGACGCCAACCTGGCGCTCGGGCTCCCGGTCGACGGCCGGGAGTACGGCACGGGCGCGCAGATCCTCGCCGATCTCGGCGCCACCCGCCTGCGGCTGCTCACGAACAACCCGGCGAAGTACGGCGGTCTCGCCGGCTTCGGGCTCACGGTCACCGGCCGCGAGGCGCTCGTGATCCCCCCGAACCCGCACAACGAGGCGTACCTGCGTGCGAAACACGAACGCATGGGCCACCTCGCCGACACCGACCCGTCCGGCGACAGCGCCGCCGACACCGCCGGCATCGCCGGCGCCTGAGGGAGCACCCGATGAAACCCAACCTCGTCCACCTCGACGGCAGCGGCCTGCGCTTCGCGATCGTCGCCGGCAAGTTCAACGACCTGGTGTCCGAGCGGCTCGTCGACGGCGCTCTCGAAGCGTTGGTGACCCACGGGGTCGCCGCCGACGACATCGAGGTCCGCTGGGGCCCGGGCGCCTGGGAGCTCCCGGTGATCGCCGCCGGCCTCGCCCGGCGCGGCGGCATCGACGGCATCATCGTGCTCGGTGCGGTGATTCGCGGCTCGACGGACCACTACACCCACGTCGCCGGGCAGTGCGCGGCCGCACTCATGCGCCTCCAGATGGACACCGGGATGCCGGTGGCGTTCGGGGTGCTCACCACCGACACCCTCGAGCAGTGCCTGGAGCGCGCCGGGAGCAAGGTGGGCAACAAGGGCATCGAAGCCGCGATGGCGGCGCTCGAAGCGGCGTTGGTGCTGCGCTCACTGGCGTAGGGTCGCCGCCCATGGGGGCGGCACCGTCGACCGTTCGCCGGGTGCTGCTGGCGCTCGGCTTGCTCGTGGCTTCGTTCGCAGCGGCCGGGATCGCGTTCGCCTTGCCGGAGCGGTGCGGTGACGCGTCACGAGCCTCGCTCGACACGTCCGTGCGGGGGATGCTCGGCTGGCTGGACCGCAACCAGCGGCCCGACGGCCGCTGGCTCTACTGGTACGAGCCGCACGAGGGTGTCGAGATTCCGGGCTACAACTGGGTGCGCCACGCCGGGGTGCTCAAGTCCCTCGAACAGGCGGCGCTCGCCGGGTTCGCCGAGGCCCGCCCCGTCGCCGAGCGGGGCTGGGAGGCCGCCGACCGGA
>JBILVB010000071.1:0-18833 GCA_044370695.1 Acidimicrobiales bacterium
AGCCCTGATCGAGCGGGGCCGGGCCCGCCTCGCTGCGCACGGTCCGGGCTCGATCGTCGCCGCCCAGGTGGCCGCGTACGAACGGGCCGCCGGACCGTAGGGTTGGGACATGGCGACCACTCTCACCGACCCGGGCGCACTGCTGGCGGCGGCGCGCGCACTCGTGCCGCTCGTGGAGGCCAACGCCGACGCAAGCGAGCAGGGACGCCGGCTGGCCGCGCCCGTGGTAGAGGCCTTCCGCGAGGCCGGGATGTTCCGGCTCTGCGTCCCTGCGGCCTATGGCGGGCCGGAGCTCGACCCGCTCACCACCTCCGAGATCATCCAGACCCTGGCGGCAGCCGATGGCGCGGCCGGGTGGTGCACGATGATCGCCTCGACCACGTCGTCGATGTCGATGTTCCTGCCCCCGGACACGGCCCGCGCCATCTACGGCGACCCGGCCGTCATCACCGGCGGCGCGTACGCCCCCAACGGCCGGGGGGTGCGCACCGACGCCGGCTGGTCGGTCACCGGCCGCTGGCAGTGGGGGAGCGGCACCCAGCACTGCGACTGGATCACCGGTGGCGCGCTCACCGACGACGGCGGGTTCCACCTGTGTTTCCTGCCCGCAGCCGCCGTCACCTTCCACGACACCTGGCACTCGTCGGGATTGCGGGGCACCGGGTCGCTCGACTTCTCCGTCGACGACCTCGTCGTGCCGTTCGACCGCACCGTGCAGCCCGGCGTGGGCCGGCCCCCGATCGACGGTGCCCTCGCCCGGTTCCCGAACTTCAACCTGCTCGCCACCGGAGTGGCGTCGGCCGCGCTCGGCATCGGGCGGCGCGCCCTCGACGAGATCACCGCGCTGGCCGAGGGCAAACGGCCCCTGTTCTCCGCCAAGACCGTCGCCGATTCCGCCGTCGCCCAGGACGCGTTCGCCCGCGCCGAGGCCGGCCTCGGCGCAGCGCGCGCCTACCTTGCCCACGAGGTCGGCACGGCGTGGGTGACGGCCCAGGCCGGCGACCGGGTGTCGACCGAGCAGCGGGCCCGGGTGCGCCTGGCGTGCGCACAGGCGGCTCGTGCCGCGGTGGCCGCGGTCGACACCGCGTACGAACTCGGCGGCGGCTCGTCGGTGTACGCCACCAGCCCGCTGCAACGCTGCCTGCGCGACGTCCACACCGCCTCGCAGCACCTGATGGTGTCGCCCCGCATGTTCGAGACCGTCGGCAAGGTCCTGTGGGGCCGCAAGGCCGACGTGACCACGCTGTGAGCGTGCCGGCCAACCCGGCGTCGGTGGTCCTCGGCCTGTGGCAGGACCGCCCACCGCGTGAGGTGCTCGCCATCGCCTCGGCCGCCGACGCCCTCGGCTACCCCGAGCTGTGGGTGGGCGAGATGGCCACCTGGGACGCGTTCGCGCTGGCGACCGCCATCGGTGCCGCCACCGATCGCATCGAGCTCACCGTCGGCCCGCTCGCCGTGCCGGTCCGCAGTGCCATGACCCTGGCGATGGGCACGGCGTCGGTGGCCGAGCTCACCGGCCGGCCGGTGCATCTCGCCATCGGCACCTCGTCCACCGTCGTCGTCGAGCACTGGCACCAGCGCAGCCGGGCCCGACCCGCCATGCAGCTCGAGCACGCCGCCACCGCGCTCGTCCCGCTGCTGGCCGGCGCCCGGGGCCCGGGCGGGTACCGGCTGCGGTTGCCGGCCCCGATCACCTCGCTCACCGTTGCGGCGCATGGGCCTCGAGCCGTCGAGCTCGGCGGCCGCGTCGCCGACCGGGTCGTGGTCAACACCGTCACGCCGGCGTCGGCGGCGACGATCCGGGAACGCCTCGAGGACGCGTCCCGCCGGGCCGGCCGGCCCGTGCCCCGGCTGGCGGCATGGCTGTCGGTGTGCGTCGATCCCGGAGCACCGACCCGGGCGCAGCTCGCCAACGCCTACGCCATGTACCTCGCCGCCCCCGGCTACGGGGAGATGTTCACCGAGGCCGGTTTCGGTGACCTCGTCGCCCGGGCCCGGTCCGGGGCCGCGTTCGGCGAGCTGGTCGCGACCATCCCCGACGAGCTGCCCGACGCCGTCGGCCTTCACGGCTCGCTCGACGACATCGCCCGGCGGGTGGCGGCCTACCGGGCCGCCGGTATCGACGAGCTGGCGCTCGCGGTCACCACGGCCGAGGACCCCGACGGCGCCCGCACCCTCGGCGCCGTCGCCACGATCGTGGGGGTGGGCCCGGCGGGCGGGGGTACGGTCGGCGCCCGTGGAGACCATCCGACTCGAGCGTGACGGCGACGTCCTCGTCGCCACGATCGACCATCCGCGCAGCGGGCTCAACGCCGTCGACGGCGCGCTGCATCACGATCTCGCCGAGTTGATGCGCACCCTGCGGGCCGAGTCGCAGGCGCGGGCCGTGCTGCTCACCGGTGCCGGGAAGGCGTTCTCGGCGGGGGGCGACTTCTCGTGGTTCCCGACGCTGCGATCCGTCGAGCGGCTCGCCGCGCTGCACCGGGAGGCCAAGCAGCTCGTCTGGGACCTGCTCGACATCCCGATCCCCGTGGTGTGCGGTCTCAACGGCCCCGCCGTCGGTCTCGGCGCGTCGATCGCACTGCTGTGCGACGTGATCGTGATGGCCGACACCGCCACCGTGGTCGACCCCCACGTGCGCGTCGGCATCGTGGCCGGTGACGGCGGCGCCGCCATCTGGCCGCTGCTGGCCGGTCCGGCGATTGCCAAGCAGTACCTGCTGACCGGCGACCCGGTGCCCGCCGCCGAAGCCCACCGGCTCGGGTTGGTCAACGAGGTCGTGCCGGCGGCCGAGGTGCCGGCCCGGGCGATGGCGTGGGCGCGGCGCCTCGCCGGCGGGGCCCCGCTCGCGCTGCAGTACACGAAGGCCGCGGTGAACCAGCAGGTGAAGCGGGCGCTGCTCGAGAGCTTCGACCTGTCGACCGCCTTCGAGCTCACGACGTTCCTGTCCGACGACCACCGCGAGGCGCTCGACGCGCTCGCCGCCAAGCGCACCCCGAACTTCCAAGGACGCTGACCGATGACCGAACCGATCGACCGGCCCGACGCCATCGAGGCCCTGCTCACCACCCGGGCCGTGCGCCGGTTCACCGACGAACCGGTGACCGACGACGAGATCCGCCTCTGCCTGCAGGCCGCGCAGCAGGCGCCGACGGGCGGCAACGTCCAGCCGCAGCAGTACCTCGTCGTCACCGATCCCGAACCCAAGGCGATCGTCGGCGAGCTGTACCGGCTGTCCTACGAGCGCTACGAGCGGGCGCTGCCCGACCCCGCCTCGTTCCGCTCGCCCGAGGACGAGGCGTCGTGGCGGCGCACCCGGGCCGCGTCGCAGCATCTCGCCGACCACCTTCACGAGGCGCCGGCGCTCGTGCTGTTCCTGCTGCCGATCATCCCGTGGGGCGCCCGCGACGACGAGGGCTTCCTCGACATCGGCCCGCTCTATGCGTCGGTGTACCCGGCGGTGCAGAACTTCTGCGTGGCGGCCCGGGCGCTCGGGATCGGCACCGCACTCACCACCGTGATCCGGATCCGCACCGACGAGGTGCGCGCCGCACTCGGCATCCCCGACGGCTACGAGATCGCAGCGCTGGTGCCGATGGGGCGGCCGGCGGGACGGTTCGGTCAGGCCCGGCGCAAGCCGGCCGCTGCCGTCACCCACTGGCAGCGGTGGGGCGATCGGCAGCGCTGAGCGGCGGTCAGAGCTCGGCCAGCAACGAGGGCAGGTCGTCGAGCGTCTCTATCCGGTGGACCCCGGCCGGCGGGGACCAGTCGTCGTCGTACCGGTCGAGCCACACGCTGACCAGCCCGGCGGCGTGTGCCCCCTCGGCGTCGCACGCGATCGAATCGCCGACGTACACCGTGCGGGCCCGCCGGGTGCCGAGCACCTCGCAGATCAGCTCGAACGCCGCCGCGTCCGGCTTGCGGCGTTCGGCCGGGGCCACGACGGCGTGCTCGAACCAGTCGCGCAGCCGCAGCCGTTCCACCTCGGCCGGCAGGTGCCGGTTGTTGGACAGCACCGCGAGACGGTGCCGATCGACGAGGGTGTCGAGCGTGGGGACCACGTCCGGGAAGTAGCCGACCCACAGTTCCTCCCGGAACCGCCGCAGCACGAGCGCAAGGTCGGCCGCATCCAGCTCGGGTAGGGCAGCGGGCCAGTGCTCGTCGGCGGCGTCGTGCAGGGCCCACGTGCGGCGGATCACGGCCACGCCGTCGCGGCGCTCGTGCAGCACGGCCTCGGCGTAAGCGAGCAGGGTGTCGGCGACGTCGTCGCCGGCGACGTCGCCGACGGTTCGCCGGATCGACCCGGTCCAGTCGAGCAGGGTGTCGTCGAGATCGAACACGACGGCGTCGGGACCGGCCATCCGATACATCGTAGGGATCGTGGTCGGCTCGGGGTTCAGCCGTCGGCCGGCACGGCGAGTTCCCGCAGGCCGTCGCCGCCGGAGGGGATGAACCGGCTGAGCCGCAGCCCGCCAACGGGGAGCCGGTCGAGGCCGACGGCCTGTTCGAGGCAGGAGGTCCCTGCGCACTCGGTCACCACGACGCGGGCGCCCGGCAGGACACGGAACGGCGACGGCTCGGCGTCGATGTTGCGGACGTACCAGTCCTGCCCCGCAGGCAGGGTGACCCCGTCGCGGGCGGCCTCGGAGCGAGCCGCAGCGCCCGTGTAGCGCTCGACGACGTCGATCAGCGCGATCGGCCCCGGCTGCAGGGCGACGAGATAGCCGTAGGCGTTGGTGTCCGGGAGCACCGGGGGGATCGTCGAACTCGGAGGCGGCAGCGGGACCGTCGTGGTCGGCGGGCGCTCGCTGGTGGTCACCGGGGCCGGGGTGGTGGCGGGCGCCCTCGTGGTCGTGGTGGCCGGTGCCGTCGGGCCGCCGGTCGTGGTGCCGGCGGTCGTGGTGTCCGGTGCCGTGGGGCCGGCGGTCGTGGTGGCTCCCGCCGTGGGGCTGGCGGTCGTGGGGCCGGTGGTCGTCGCAGCTGCGCTCGATGCCCCACCGGTGCCGGCCGTGGTCGCGGTCGAGGTCGAGCCGCGGTCGAGCGCCGGTGCGGTGTCGGCGCCGGACGCGCACGCGGACATCATCAGCGCGCCGACGATCACACCGGCGCGGCCGAGCCGTACGGGGAAGGGTCGGGAACGGCGCACGCCGGTCCCATCGGCAGCGCCGGCCCCCGATGGAGCCCTCGCGAAGCTTGTCGGGTTCTTGCCGGGCCGCACCGGGAGCCCCGACGCTGACGGTCGATCCTTGGAAGCGACCCGGGAGGAGCTCGTGACGACGCCGGCGGCCACGTTGACCCACCTCGACCTGTTGGAGGCCGAGGCCATCCACCTCCTGCGCGAGGTCGTCGCCGAGTGCGAGCGACCCTGCCTGTTGTTCTCCGGGGGCAAGGATTCGACCGTCCTGGCCGAACTGGCCCGCCGGGCCTTCGCCCCGGCGCCGGTGCCGTTCCCGGTGCTGCACGTCGACACGGGGCACAACTTCGACGAGGTGCTCGCGTTCCGCGACCGGGCGGTCGCCCGCCTCGGTCTGCGCCTGTTGGTCGCGTCGGTCCCGGAGGCGATCGCGGCGGGTCGGGTGATCGAGGAGCCCGGCGGGAGCCGTAACCGGCTGCAGATCCCCGTCCTCGTCGAGGCGATCGCTCGCCACCGGTTCGACGCCGTGTTCGGCGGGGCACGGCGCGACGAGGACAAGGCCCGGGCCAAGGAGCGGATGGTGTCGGTGCGCGACGAGTTCTCCCAGTGGGAACCGCGACGGCAGCGGCCCGAGCTGTGGTCGCTGCACAACTGCCGGGTCGGCCCCGGTGAGCACCTGCGAGTGTTCCCCCTGTCGAACTGGAACGAGCTCGACGTCTGGGCCTACGTGCAGCGGGAGGGGATCGAGCTGCCCTCGCTCTACTACGCGCACCGGCGCATCGTCGTCGAGCGCGACGGGATGCTGGTGCCGATCGGCCCGCACGTGTCCGCCCGCCCGGACGAGGAGCCGTTCGAGGCGACCGTACGGTTCCGCACCGTCGGCGACGCGACCTGCACGGCGGCGTCGGCCTCGACGGCGGCGACCGTCGAGGCCGTGATCGCCGAGACGGGCGCGGCCATCGTGTCCGAGCGCGGGGCGACCCGGATCGACGACCGGATCTCCGACACCGGGATGGAAGACCGGAAACGGGAGGGCTACTTCTGATGGACCTCGTACGTCTGGCGACGGCCGGTTCCGTCGACGACGGCAAGTCGACCCTCATCGGACGTCTGTTGTACGACACCAAGAGCTTGCCGGTCGACACGCTCGCATCGCTCGAACGGTCGAGCCTCGAGCGGGGCCTCGAGCACCTCGAACTCGCCCTGGTCACCGACGGGCTCCGGGCCGAGCGCGAGCAGGGCATCACCATCGACGTCGCCCACCGGAGCTTCCAGACGCAGCGACGCCGGTTCCTGCTCGCCGACTGCCCCGGGCACGTGCAGTACACGCGCAACATGGTCACCGGGGCGTCGGACGCCGACATCGCCGTCGTTCTCGTCGACGCCCGGCACGGTCTGATGGAGCAGTCCCGCCGTCATGCCTTCCTTGCGGCACTGCTCGGGGTGCGCCACCTCGTGATCGCAGTGAACAAGATGGACCTCGTCGGCTTCGCCGCCGAGGTGTTCGAGCGCATCCGGGCCGAGTTCGAGGCGTACTCGGCCAAGCTCGAGGTGCACGACGTCACGTTCGTCCCGATCAGCGCGCTGCACGGCGACAACGTCGTGACCCGGTCACCGTCGATGCCCTGGTACGAAGGGGCGACCCTGTTGCACCACCTCGAGTCGGTGCACGTGGCGGCGGACCGCAACTACGTCGACGCCCGCTTCCCGGTGCAACTGGTGCTGCGGCCGCGCACGGCCGAGCACCCCGACTACCGCGGCTACGCCGGCCGGATGTCGTCGGGGGTGCTGCGCCTCGGCGACGAGGTGGTGGCGCTTCCGGCCGGGTTGACGACCCGGGTCGTCGGGCTCGAGGTGGCCGGTCGAGCCGTGGCCGAGATCGCCCCGCCGGTGCCGGCGACGGTTCGCCTGGCCGACGACATCGATCTCGGCCGGGGTGACCTGCTGTGCCGGCCCCGCAACCAGCCCACGGTCACCCAGGACCTGTCGGTGCTCACCTGCTGGATGGACGACCGCAGCGAGCTCGTCGCGGGGCGGCCCCTGCTGGTGAAGCACACGACCCGCACGGTGCGGGCCGTGGTGCGCCGTGTCGACTACCGCGTCGATGTCGCCACCCTGCACCGCGTCGAGGCCCCGATGTCGTTGCGGAGCAACGACATCGGCCGGGTCACCCTGCGAACCACCCAGCCCGTGATGGTCGACCCGTACCACCGCAACCGCGAGACCGGATCGCTTCTGCTCATCGATCCGCAGACGAACGCCACCGTCGCCGGCGCCCTGGTGCGCTGAGGTCGGATCCTCACCAGGGCAGGTCGCGTCCGAGCAGCTCCCCGAGGCGTCGGTTCTCGTCCCGGAACCGCTCGACGAGCCAGCCGCGCGTCGTCGGGTCCATGGCGTCGCCGGCGGCGTCGTTGTGCACCCGGGGGTCGCCGAGGGTGTGGTCGGGCAGTCCGAGGTCCCGGTACAGGCGGCCCGTCACGGCGCTGGGGTCCGCGAACAGCTCGTCGCACAGGATCACGTGCACGCGATCGCGCCCGTACGCGGCGAACCATCGCGCCAGTGCGTCGGCGTAGCAGCCCTGAGCGACGTAGGTGTGATGCCGGTGCGCATGCGACACCGCCGTCGGGTCGGCGAGAAGGCGCTCGTGCTCGCCCGCCGTGCGGGTCGGCTCGGCGGCGAGCGCCGCGCCGAAGTCCAGGGGCTCGTCGTGGTTGGCGCGCCGCTCCTTCCAGTGGGACCACGCCCGCTCGACCGGGTTGCGCAGCGCCACCACGATGCGGGCCTCGGGCACCGTGGCCCGGGCCCGTTCGGGCGCAAGGGGATGGAACAGGTAGTAGGGCGTCGATTCGAGCGCGGCCACCCCCCCGGTGCGGCGCCGGACGGCCGCGCGCGTGGCCACGGTCGCGAAGTGGGACCGGTACCAGGATTCGCCGCGGTCGAAGCGGTCGGTGAAGTAGTACGTCCCTTTGACCTGCTCGGGGCGCGGGAAGGTCGCCAGCACGCTCGGGTGGTCGAGCAGGTACCGGTGCAGCGACGTCGACCCGCCCCGTTTCGCCCCGATGACGATGACGTCGGGTCCGGGGCGCCAGGGCGCGCTCAACCGCCCGACGGTGCGCAGGGTGGACTTGGCGGCGTTGCGCGCGGCGACGCCGGGCCGTGAACGCTTCACGTGCCGGTGGTAGAGCTCGACCGCGGCCATCAGCCGGCTCCGGCTGCGGTCATCGGCCGGCTCCGGCTGCCCGGAGACGCTCCCGCCAACAGATGCCCGCGGCTACCCCCACGACGGGCAACTGGGGCAGCAGGCCGTAGAACGGCACCTGGACGAGCGCGACGAGCACCGACGCGAACGCGGCGACCCCGATCGGGGTGGCGAGCCGGGCGGCCCGCCGCACGACGCCGGCCAGCCAACCCACGAACAGACCGGCCGCGACCAGGCCGTGTGACTGCAGGAGGTACCAGAACATCCCCTGGGTGCCCACGAGGGGCAGGTCCTCGCTGACGCGACGCGGGGAGCCGAACCCGACGAGCGGGGAGCCGAACGCCGATCCGAGCGCGCTCTGGTAGACGCTCGTGCGCGCCGCGTTCGAGTCGGCCGCGTTGTCGAACTTCGCGGTGATCAGCGAACCCAACGGGGTGGCGACGACCACGACGCCGGCGGCGGCGGCGAGCAGGCCGATCCCGGCCAGAGCCCGCCGGTCGCCGTCGAGCGCGGAGCGCACGGCGTAGACGACCGCCACCACGCCGAGCGACAGCCACAGACCCCGGTTCATCGACACCACGATCGGCACGAGCGCAGCGAGGGCGAGCACCAGGCCGACCCGCCGCCGCTGCGGCGTCGCGTCGACGATCCAACAGTGGACGAACCACGGCGTGAGCAGCCCCAGCGTCGAGCCCCAGCCGTTCGCGTAGGCGAAGGGTGCAGCCGGGCGGGGCAGCGGGAACCCGAGCCAGTTCTGGACCTCGGCGAGCCGCACGACGGTGAGGTCGCGCAGGTACTCCTCGGCGACGAGTGCGTTCGGCAGTACGAGCTGGAACGGGCTCGGGGCCGACGTTCCCTTGAACACGAGCGCACCGAAGCCGAACACCACGAGCCACACCCACACCGCCGCCCACCACGCAGCGATCCGGCGAGAGGGCAGCACCGTGTCGGGAACGGTCACGATCCACACGTAGACGACGCCGAGCGAGGCGAACAGGGCGAAGCGGTAACCGAACAGGGCGAGCGACCCGATCGAGCGCAGTTGCAGGCCGGACACCGCGACGAGGGCCAGCAGGGCGACGAGCAGACCGATCCCGCGGGGCAGCACCACCGGCCGGTTGGCCAGCAGCCAAGAGCCGAGCACCAGCACCGGAAGGCACCACAGCACGGCGAGCACGCCGAGCAGGTACCAGATCGGCAGCAGTGTGCACGTCGCCGCCATCGCAGTGGAACGGGCCGGGAACCCGGCCGTCCAACCCGGACGGGTACGCAGCGCAGCGGGGGAGGGTGCTCGTCCGACGACGAAGGACGACACGGCTCACGCCCCCGGGTGGGTGGAGGGCGCGGTGCCGGGCGGGGGGCCGCTGCGGATGCTCGTGTCGATCCCCAGGAGACCGTCGATCAACTGCGGGATCGCCCGCAGTCCCGGTGGGGTCTCCTCGTCGGCCACCCGTACGCAGAACCGATCCGGGTCCGTGACGGCGGCGTCGAGCCAGGACGCGAGCATCGGGGCGTCGTCGGCCACCAAGGCCTTGCCGATCGCAGCGAGGCGCTGGCAGAACGCCCGCTGGTGGTCGTCGATCGCCTCGCGCCGGTCGGCCCGGCGGGCCACGACGACCGGCAGCCGCCCGGCGGCGCGGGCATCCATGACGGTCCCGGGGCCACCCCCGCACACCACCAGAGCGGCCCGGGCGAACGCGAGCTGCATCTCGTCGATGGTGAGCATCGGGTGGTTCAGGCCGTGCGACGACGGTCGGGAGTGCCCGTGCTGGACGAGCAGCGGCCGGTCCGGGTTGCAGGCCGCCCACTCGTCGACCCAGTCGACGAGGCGGTCGAAGCGGTGGTGGTCGGTGCCGACGGTGACGAACACGATGCCGTGGGGAAGGTGGGGTAGAGGCATCGGGACGCTCAGTAGACCGGTCCGGCGACGACGGCGCGCGGGTAGAAGCGGCGCTGTTCCTCCCACTGCACCAGGAACAGATCGACGACGCGGTGGCACAGGCGGCCGCTGAGCGTCGGCGAGTCGATGCGGTCGTAGACCTCGAGGAAGACCGTGCGGATCCCGAGCACTCGGGCCAGGAACACGAAGGGCACGCCGATACCGGCGCCGGCCGTGACCACGAGGTCGGGTCGTTCGTGACGCAGCATCCGCCACGCCAATGCGAGGTTGCGCACGGCGTTCGGGAGGTTGCGGGTGGTGGGCCAGAACCCGAACACGACGCGGTCGTCCGCAAGTCGGCTGCGGGCGTCGGCGGTGTCGAACGACACCCAGGTCGTGTCGAAACTCCGCCAGTACCCCTGCAGGCGCACGAGCTGCGCGAGGTGGCCGCCCGCTGAGCTCACCAACATCACGCGAGGGCGCGCCACGGTCATGCCGCCTCCCGCAGCCCGACGGTGACGGCTGCGAGCCGGTCGGCGCCGAGGGCGTGGAGTTCGTCGATGGCGCTGCGCACGGCTGCTTCGGTGGTGTCGCCGGCGTCGACGGCGAGCACGACCCGGTCGACGAGGGGGACGAGCTCCGCGACGTCCGGGAACTCGAACGACGGCGCGAGCACCACGACGAGGTCGGCCAGTGCGTGCAGTTCGGGCAGCAGCGGGCCCAGGCCCGACCACCGCACGAGGTGCGCGACACGCGGGTCGCCGACGGGCGGGCCGGGCAGGACCGCGACGTTGCGCCGGTCGCGCAGGGCGATCAGCGCGACCTGCACGGGCACGACGCGCCGGATCACGCCGATCGCGGCCGCGGTGTCGACCACGCCGAGGACCTCGCTGGCCGCGGTGGTGCGGCAGTCCGCCCAGACGAGGATCACCCGGCGTCCGCCGGCGCCGAGGGCGGTGACGAGGTCGACCGCGACGTGCGGGGCGAGGCGGGAGCCGGCCGGTGCCGTGACGAGCACGGTGCGCTGACCGTCGGGCCCGAGGAGGTGGGCGGCGAGCCGGCGCACGCCGTCGGCGCCGGCGGGATCGCGCAGGCGGGCCTCGGGCAGGTTGACGAGGTAGCTGCCCGGCCCGAGGAGGTTCGCCAGCGCATGCGTCGAACGGATCCGGCCGCGGGCGCGGTCGCGTGCCACGAGGACGCCGACCGTTGCGATCACACCGATGACGCCACCGGCGAGGGCGGTCAGCGGGAGCGGGACGCGACCGGTGGCGACGGGTGCACCGGTGGCCACGAGGGCACCCGGGTTCGGGTCGGTCAGCTTGAGCTCGAGGCGCCGGCTCGACAGGTCGTCGAGTTGGCGTTTGAGGCTGTCGCGCTCCTGCTCGGCCACCACCCGTTCGGCACCGGTAGCGGCGGCGACCTTCTCCACGGCGGCGGCCGACGCGTCACCCGCCCGCTTGGCTTCCTCCTCGATCGTGGCCAGCGCTTTGTCGCGGCGCTGCTCGACGGTCGAGCGGCGCTCCTCGAGGTAGGCCGTCGCGAGCGCGTCGACGCGCCGTTGCGCCGCCGTTGCGTCGGCGGCGTCGTAGTCGAAACGCAACACCGTCGAGCGGTCCGTCGCCGACACCGTGAGGAACGCGAGCAGGTCCTCGGGCGGCCGGGTCTCCCCGAGCGCGGTCGCAGCGCGCTCGGCGACGGCGAGCGACCGGGCGACCTGACGCTCGGTCTCGATGTTGACGTTCGACCCGCTCGAGCCCGGGCTCAACGGGTCCGAGGGCAGGGGGGTGACGACGACCAGCGTCGACGCGCGGACAGCGCTGCGTTGGGTGACGCCGACGAACGCCCCGGCGACCAGACCGACGGCCGCCGCAACGGCGAGCAGTCGGGCGTGCCGCTGCGCGAGCACGACCCAGCCGCCTGCGAGTGCGACCGACGGAGGCAGGTTCACGCTACGAGAATCGCTGAACCACGCGGAGATGCCAGGCTACGGACGCTTCTTGTCCAAGTCTTGCGGACGGTCAGCGCTCGTCGTGCCGGCGCGTCCACAGGATGTGTCCGATGGCTACCGCTGGTCGGATCCCGGAACTCCACGAGCCCGCTCGCCGACCGGCGCTCAGCGTCGTGGTCGCGACACGGGACCGACCGGTGCTGGTGCGCCAGGCGCTCGCGGCGATCGCTGCGCAGGACCTCGACACCGTGGTCGAGACCGTCGTCGTGTTCGACCAGTGCGACCCCGACCCGACCCTGGCCTCGCTCGACGTGCTGCGGCCCGTGCGGGTCCTGACCAACGAACGGACCCCGGGCCTCGCAGGGGCTCGCAACACGGGCATCCTCGCGGCTCGAGCGCCCTGGGTGGCCTTCTGCGACGACGACGACACCTGGCTCGCCGGCAAGGCCGCGCGGCAGCTCGCGCACGCCGGGTCCCGTCCGGACTCGGAGCTGTTCGTGACCGGGGTCGTGGTCGACGACGGTCGCCGCCGGACGGTCCGGCTGCCGGCGTCTGCCATCACCCACGCCGACCTGCTGCGGTCCCGGGTCGCCGAGGCCCATCCGTCGTCGTTCCTGGTGCGTCGCGAGGCGTTGCTCGGCGGACTCGGTCTCGTCGACGAGTCCCTGCCGTCGAGCTACGCCGAGGACTACGACCTGCTGCTGCGGGCGGCCCGCCGGGCCGACGTCGCCGGTCTCGCCGAGCCGCTCGTCGAGGTGCGCTGGCATGCGCAGTCGTTCTTCGCGGCCAAGTGGCGCACGATCGACGACGCGCTCGGTCATCTGCTCGCCGCTCACCCCGAGTTCGCGTCCTGCCCCCGGGGCAAGGCCCGCATCGTCGGCCAGCGCGCCTTCGCCCGGGCCGCCGGCGGTCGGCGCCGTGCCGGGGTGCGTCTCGCCTTCGACGCCGGGCGGCTCCACTGGCGCGAGCCACGGGTGCCGCTCACCGTGGCCGTGGCCGCCGGGCTCTCGCCCGACTGGTTGCTGCGCCGCCTCCACGAGCGCGGCCGGGGCATCTGACCCGTGCCGTCGCGGACCGGCGTTCGGCCGGGCCGCTCAGGCCGCGTCGCGCTCGCCGTGGGCGATGCCGTCGGCGATCGCGGCGTGGTCGGGGTCGGGGTCGAGGCCCCGGGCGCGGGCCGCCTCGGCCCGCAGGGCCAGCGCGAGGCGATGGACGATCGTGAGCAGGCGGCGGTCGTCGCGTGTCCGGGTCAGCCCGCCGGCGATGTCGGCGGCGGCGTCGAGCGCTCGGGCGAGCGGCCGCCGGCGTTCGACGCGGGCCCGTTGGAAGGTGTGGTGGACGAGGTCGAGCCCGGCGGGTGCGCCGGGCTCGGCGTATTCCCAGTCGAATGCCCACAGCGTCGGGCCCTCGACGGCGAGGTTCCACGGCACCCAGTCGCCGTGCCACCAACCGGTCCGGACGCTGCGCCGATCGAACGCCGACAACAGGTCGCGCAGGTGTCGAGTGCCGGTGCCGGTGGCCGGCGCAGCCGCCATGCGCTGGGCAAGCGGGCTCGCGGCCCACGGTTCGCGCCGGGCGTCCACGGCTTCGAGTGCGCCGAGCGCGAGCGCGCCGGGCAGGCAGCGGGTGGGCGGGCGCCGGACCCCGACGGGGAGCGGAGCGGTGACGCAGACGGTCCGGTCCCCGAGCGGGCCACCGTGGAGCAGGGTCGGCAGGCGCAGCGCGCCGCCGCCGAGGTCCGTTCCGATCCGAGTCAGCGCAGCCACTTCGGTGCGGACGAGATCGTCGGTGACGGCGTTGCGCCCGACCTTCGCGTAGGCGAGCGGATGGCCGTCGAGGTCGAACACCTGCAGGGTGGGTTTGGTCGTGACCTGGTCGGCTCGGACCCCGGCGAGCCACAGCACCGCTGGCCGCCCGAGCAGGGCTGCGAGGTCGCCGCCGAGGCAGCGACCCGTCGGCGCATCGGTGCTCGACGGCGCAACGGCGACCGTCTCGCCCGCCTGACCGGCGAGCACGAGACCGGCGACGGCCAGCCGTCCGGCCCGCACCCGGGGGTCGCGCAGGGCGCCGTAGGCGGCGATCGCGGCGGCGAGCCCCCGGCGGGGCGGCGCGTCGGGCGCGTCGGGTCCGGCCACGCCGGCGACGAGCCGCGCCCGGGACACGTCCGGCAGTGCGACGGCACGCACGAGCGCGCCGGTCTGCGGCCCGGCGGGCACGACGCACCGGCCGGCGATGGCTGCGAGCAGGGCGAGGAGATCGGGGGGTACGGTCGGCTGGCCGGTGGCCACCCGGCGACCGTATGGGCGGTCCGGCCGTGACGGCGCCGCACCCGGTCGGGCGGACCACCCATAGCGTCCCGCCCGTGCGACACGGTGCGGCGAGCGAGGCGACCGGTCCCTCGGCGCACCGTCGCGAGCTCGCCGATGTCGCCCGCGGCGGCGTGTTCAACCTCGTCGGTGCGCTCACCTACGGCCTCGGCGGGTTCCTCGTCGTCGCCGTGGTGGCGCGCCAGCTTCCCGTCGCCGACGCCGGCGCCGTGCTGGTGGCGATCGCCGTGTTCACGGTGCTGGCCCGCTGCGCCGAGATGGGGGCGAGCACCGGGGTGGTGCGTGCCGTCAGCCGGGCCCGGGCGCTCGGTCGCCTCGACGAGATCCGGCGCGTCCTCGTCGTGGCCACGGTCCCCGTCGGCCTGGTCGGATCGGTGCTCGGTATCGCGCTGTGGACGCAGGCGGAGCGGCTCGGGGATCTGCTCGGCGGCGCCGACCAGGCCGATCGGGTCGCGACCGCGCTGCGCCCGCTCGCCGCGGCGCTGCCCGCGGTCGCCGTGGGCTCGGTGCTCGTCGCGGCGAGCCGCGGGTTCTCGACGATGGTGCCCCAGCTGGTCGTCGATCGGATGGCGCGGCCCCTGGCCCAACTGGTGGCCGTCTGGCTCGCGACGGGGTTGACGGCGTCGGTGGCGGTGACGGCGGGCGCCTGGGTGGTGCCCGCCGCGCTGGTCGGGGTCCCGATGGCGGTGGTGCTGGCCGCGCGCCTGCCGGCGACGGCGGCGGGATCATGGGTTCGGATCGGGCGCGAGTTCTGGCGCTTCACCGCGCCCCGGGCCGGTGCGCAGGTGCTGCAGGTGACGATCCTGTGGTTCGACACGCTGTTGCTCAGCGCCGTGGCCGGACCGGCCACGGCGGGGGTGTACGCCGTTGCGACCCGGTTCGTCCTCGTCGGCACGTTCGCGGCCGAAGCGCTCCAACAGGTGGTCGGTCCGCGGGTCGCAGCCCAGCTCGCGCTCGACGATCGCGCCGGTGCGAGCCGGTTGCTCGACGCGGCGGCGGGCTGGCAGGTCCTGCTCGTGTGGCCCTCCTTCGTCCTGCTCGGCGTGTTCGCACCCGGGGTGCTCGCCGTGTTCGGTGCGTCGTACGCCGACGCTGCTGCCGTGCTGGGCGTGCTCGCGCTGGGGTTGCTCGCCGCCGCGCCCGTCGGACCGTCGGACTCGGTGCTGCTGATGGCCGGGCGCAGCCGGGCGAACCTCGGGGTCACGGCGCTGGCCGCCGCCGTGAACGTCGTCGGCAACCTGGTGCTGGTGCCGACGGCGGGGATGGTCGGAGCGGCGTCGGCATGGGCGACCAGCCTCGCGGTGGGCGCGATCGTGCCGGCGGTCCTGGTTCGCCGTATGGGGATCGCCCCGACGGGTCGCCCGGCGGTGACGGCGGCGGCGGTCGGCCTCGTGGCATCCGGTGGTGGTGCCACGGCCGGGCTCGTCGTCGCCGGCCGCTCGATCACCGGACTCGTGGTCGCGGTCGTGCTCGGCGTGCCGACGCTGCTGGCGGTCGCACGCCGGCAGTCGGGGCTCGAGCTCACCTCGGTCGTCCAGGGGTTCCGTCGATCGCCGATGGGGGTGTCGTGATGCGTCGGTGGCTGCTCGTCGCCGCGGGGCTCGTCGCGGCGGCGTGCGGGGGTGCGCCGGTCGACTCCGCCCCGCTGCCGCCCACGTCCGCGACGACGGCTCCGGCGACGACCGCCCCGCTGCCGCCCACGTCCGCGACGACGGCTCCGGCGACGAGCGGCTTGGCGACGACCGTGAAGCCCCCGGCGCCGGTGACCAAGGTCGTCGTCGTCGGCGACATCGCCTGCCCGACCGACGACCCGAGCTACAACGAGGGCAAGGGCACGGCGCGCCATTGCCAACACGTCGCGGTCGGCGCCCAGGTGGTGGCGGCGAAGCCGGCGGGTGTGCTGCTGGTCGGCGACCTGCAGTACCGCGACGGCACCCCCGCCGAGTTCGACGCGGTCTGGAACAAGACCTGGGCCACGCTCGGTCTCGCCTTCTACCCGGTGCCGGGGAACCACGAGTACAACGCTGACAACGCCGTCGGGTTCTTCCGGACGTTTCCGAAGGGGTTCGGAACCCCCGGGGCGAGCTGGTACCGCTTCGAGGCGGGTTCATGGGTGGTGCTCGCCCTGGACTCGAACTGCGGGAAGGTCGGCGGGTGCACGGTCACGGCGGCCCAGACCGCCTGGCTGCGCGCCCAGCTCGCCGGGGTGAAGGGGCGGTGCGTGGCTGCGATGTGGCACCACCCGCTGGTCACCTCGACGGACCAGACCAAGCGGGACGGCGCAGCGCCACCGGCGGCCGATCCGGGGTACGACGAGCGGTTCTCGGTCTGGTGGTCGCTGCTGCGCGAGGCGGGTGTGACGTTGGTGCTCAACGGACACGCCCACAACTACGAACGGTTCGGGCCACTCGACGCGCAGGGCAAGCCGGCCCCGACCGGCCCGGTGCAGTTCGTCGTCGGGACCGGTGGGCACAGCCTCTATCCGTTCGCTGCGACACCTCGGCCCGGCAGCCAGTTCCGGGCGGACCAGTTCGGCCATCTCGAACTCGAACTGGGCGCGTCGGACTACGCCTTCCGGTTCGTGTCGCTCACCCGGGGCGTGATCGACGAAGGCCGCAGCGCCTGCACACCGGCTCGCTGAGCGAGTCGGTCGCCCTCAGCGGCGAGCGAGGCGTTCCACCACGGTGGCCGCCTCACGCTCCAGGGGGATCCCACCGACGCCGAGCACCAGCTCGGGGGCGAACGGCTCGTCGTAGGGCGCGTCGTAGCCGGTGAGGCCGATCATGGTGCCCTGTCGGGCCCGGGCGTAGAGCCCCTTGGGGTCACGCTGCTGGCACACGGCGAGCGGCGTCGCAACGTGGACCTCTACGAAGGTCAAGCCCGCCTCGTCGTGGATCCGCCGGACGGCCTCGCGCGCCGTCCGGTCGGGTGAGACCGCGGCGACGAGGGCAACCGCGCCGGCGTCGGCGAGCACGGCTGCGAGGTGACCGAGGCGCCGGACGTTCTCGGCCCGGTCCTGCGGGCTGAACCCGAGATCGGCGTTCAACCCGCAGCGCAGGTTGTCTCCGTCCACGACGTAGGCGAGGCGACCGTCGGCAACGAGCATCGCTTCGACGGTGTAGGCCAGCGTCGACTTGCCCGAAGCGGGGAGCCCCGTGAACCACACGGTCGTCCCGTGGCAGCCGGTGCGCGCCCAGCGCTCGGCTCGGTCGACGACCGGGGCATGGGGCACGATGCCGGGCGGAAGCAAGGTCATCGTCCCCATCATCGAAGACCGGGACGACCTGGGCCAGGGTCACGAACGAGAAACCCGGGATTCTTGAGCGAACCCGACTGTGGCGACGGGGATCGTGCCACGGCAAATGGCCTTCTTTAGGCCGATTTGCTTCATTCCCGACCGGTGGTGCCGTTCAGGATCGCATCGAAACGCAACTGCCTCCCCGAACCGTCCTGCGCGAGCGGCGTCGACCGTTCTCGATGCTCGCCCAGGGCGCTGCTGTCGCTGCCGTCATCGTCGTGTGGATCGTGGGTGTCGTCCTCGTCGGCGCCGGGGGCCAGGGTGCCCAGTTCGACGGGGCCTGGTCGGCGCCCGTGGTCCGGATCCTCACGGCGATAGCGGGACTGTGCGGCGTCGTGGCCGCCGCCCGCTGCTCGTTCGTCGCCCGGACCGGGGACCGCCCGTCGGCCGCCCGGTTCTGCGCGGCCGCGCTGCCGGTGTCGCTCGCCAACGGAGCCGTCGCGCTGCTGCCGGACCGGCCCGAGGTCGCCATCGCCAGCTTCGCGATGACCGGGGTGCTGCTGTCGTGGGGCCTGTGGTGGTGGCACGAGGTGCGCCGCACCCGGTTCGCGCTGCTCGGTCTCGCGGCGGCTGCCCACGGCATCGGGATGCTCTGGCCCGGCTGGTCGGGCGCCTCCGGCCGCTTCCTCGCCGCGCTGAGCTTTGCCTTCTACCTCGTCGTCACCTTCCGGGACATCTCCCGCAGCGTGCGCTCCGAGGTGCTTCGGGCGAGCGTCGAACCGGTGGGCGACTCGACGGAGCCGGTCACGGCCCCGGCCGTCGACCGGATGGCTGAACCGATTGCTGAACACACGGCCGCGCCGGTCTTGCCGGATGCTTGAACTTCGCCCCGTATAACTGGTGCGGGCGCTCGGCGGGAGCGCCACAGCAGTGCGGGAGACGCGATGACCGACAGCACGACGAAGGGCTCGATGCCCGAGGCCCGTCCCCGTCTGTGGCACCGGGTGTTGGGTGTGGTGGCGGTGGTGGCGACGGTGTTGGTGGTGGTGTCGGCGGTGGGGTCGTCGCAGCGGCGGGCGGCGGTGGCGCAGGCGGTGTCGGGTCCGGG
>JBILVB010000215.1:0-5587 GCA_044370695.1 Acidimicrobiales bacterium
TGCCCCTGGGACCCGTAGCCGACGACGGCCACCTTCTTGCCGAGGATGATCGACCGATCTGCATCGGCCTCGTAGTACACGGTGGCGGCCATCAGCTTGCCTTTCCCTTCAGGGCGCGCACGCGCGCCGCACGATCCAATTTGGGCAGCGCCACCCGGCCGGTGCGCTGGAGTTCCACGATGCCATAGCCCCGCAGCAGCTCTTCAAAGTCGTCGAGCTTGTCGGGGTGGCCTTCGAGCGAGACGGTGATCAAGTCGACGCCGACCGAGAGGATCTTGCCCTCGAAGATCTGCACCAGCTCGACCACCTGACCCCGGTTGGCCGGGTCGGCGGAGACCGTGGCCAGGAGCAGCTCGCGCTCGACCGAGTTGCGGGGGTCGAGCTCGGTGATCTTCACGACGTCGATCAGCTTGAACAGCTGCTTGACGATCTGCTCGAGCGGAGCCGACTCGACGTCGACCACGATCGTGATGCGCGAAAAGCGCGGGTCCTCGGTGGGCGCCACGGCGAGGCTGAAGATGTTGAAACCCCTGCGGGCGAACAGGCTCGCCACCCGGGCCAGGACACCGGCCCGGTTCTCGACCAGGGCCGACAGGATGTGGTGGTCGGGCAGGCTCATCGCAGCAGGTCCTTGTTCTGCGAGGACGGCAGGATGATGTCGTCGTTGGCCATGCCGGCGGGCACCATCGGGAACACCTTCTCCCGGGCGTCGACCCGGAACTCGACCACGACGGGCCGGTCGTCGATCTCGTTGGCCTTGTCGATGGCCGGCTGCACCTCCTCGGGCGACTCGACCCGGATGCCGATACAGCCCATGGCCTCGGCCCACTTCACGTAGTCGGGCAGGTCGGTCGAGAGGTACACCTCGCTGTAGCGCTCCTCGTAGAACATCTCCTGCCACTGGCGCACCATGCCCAGGTAGGAGTTGTTCAGGATCCCCACCTTGATCGGGATCCGCTCGGTCGAGGCGGTGACGAGTTCCTGCGCGGTCATCTGGAAGCAGCCGTCGCCGTCGATGGCCCACACCGTGGCATCGGGCCGACCCACCTTGGCGCCGATCGCTGCCGGCACCGAGAACCCCATCGTGCCCAGGCCGCCGGAGTTCACCCAGGTGTACGGCTGCTCGAAGCGCCAGTACTGGCTGGACCACATCTGGTGCTGGCCCACGCCGGAGACGAGGATCGTGCCCTCGGGGGCCGAGTCGCGCAGGGATTCGAGGCAGTACTGCGGCTTGAGGGCGTCGCCGGGCTCGGACGGCTCGTAGGTGTAGGGGAAGTTCTCCTTCCAGCCCGACACCCGCTGCTTCCACGCACTCGTGTCGGCCCGGGCCTCGCCGGTGCCGAGCAGGTTGCGCACCTCGCGGATCAGCGCCTCGATCACGAGGCGGCAATCGCCGACGATCGGCACGTCGGGCCGGCGAACCTTTCCCTGCTCGGCGGGATCGATGTCGACGTGGATGATCTTGGCTTCCGGAGCGAACGCGGCGACCTTGCCGGTCACCCGGTCGTCGAACCGGGAGCCGAGTGCGATCAGCAGGTCGGCGCGCTGCAGCGCGGTGACCGCCGTCGCGTTGCCGTGCATGCCCGGCATGCCCAGGCACAGCGGGTGGCTGTCGGGGAACGCCCCCCGGGCCATCAGCGTGGTGACGACGTGGATGTCGAGCAGTTCGGCGAGCTCCCGCAGCGCCGCTGCGGCCCGGGCCTTCAGGATGCCGCCCCCGACGTAGAGCACGGGCCGTTCCGAGGCGAGGATCAGCTTCGCCGCCTCACGGATCATGCGCGGGTCGCCCGTGAGGGTGGGCTTGTAGCCCGGCAGGTCGATCGCCTCGGGCCAGTACCACTCCATCGTGTTCTGGAGCACGTCCTTGGGGAGATCGACGAGGACCGGGCCGGGCCGGCCGGTCGTAGCGATGTGGAACGCCTCCCGGATGGCCCGGGGGATGTCCTGGGCCGTCATCACGAGTTCGTTGTGCTTGGTGACCGAGCGGGTGATCCCGACGGTGTCGCACTCCTGGAACGCATCGGTGCCGATCGCCGAGGTCGGCACCTGACCGGTCAGACACACCATCGGGATCGAGTCCATGTAGGCGTCACACAGGGGGGTGACCATGTTGGTGGCCGCTGGGCCCGAGGTGACCATGGCGACCCCGGGCCGGCCGGTGACATGGGCGTACCCCTCGGCCATGTGCCCGGCGCCCTGCTCGTGGCGCACGAGGATGTGGCGGATCGACGAGTCGAGCAGCGGGTCGTAGGCGGGCAGGATGCAGCCGCCGGGGAGGCCGAACATCACCTCCACGCCCTCCATCTCGAGGCTCTTGATCAGGGCCTGTGCTCCGGTCAGCTTCATCGGGTGCTCCTGCAGATGTCGGGCGGGGAACGGCGGGGAAGGGCGGTGACCGACCACCACACACGTGGCGAAACGGGCGGAAAAACGAAGCGACCTCCCGGAGGGAGGTCGACAGCGCACACCGGCGTGGAGGCCGGATGCGCTAGGTGACTACGAGAAGGGTGGCAGGACGAAACAGATCCACGGGCCGGCATTCTATGCACGCGTTGCACGGCCGACGTCAACGCGACAGGCTTTCGCGGTGCCGGCGCCGTGGTCGAAATGGGTCAACTCGCGCGAGCGGATCGTCGAGCGGGCCCGACCGCTGCTCGAGCCGGGTGAACTGATCGCCCACGTGGTCCGCGTCCTGGAGGGACCACCGCGCCTGGCCGGCATGCTGTTCGGGCTCGTGATCGGCGTGCTGGCGAGCCCCGTGCTCGGTCCGCTGCTGTCGTTCCCGGTCATGTTCCTGGCGTTCACCTCGCTCTACAAACGGCGGGTGATCGTCGCCACGGACCGCTCGGTGACCGTCCTCGGATGCTCCCCGTTGCGCTTCGGCCCGCGATCCGTCGTTGCCCGCCTCGAGGTCGACACGCGCATCGGCCCGCCCAAGGGGCTGTTCTTCGCCGTCCGGGTCGGCGGCAAGCGCTACTACGTGGTGCCCCGCTGCGTCCAGGAACTCCAGGACGCCGACCGAGACGTCATCGAGTCCTGAACCGGGCCACCCAGCGGGCTACGGCGCCCCCCAGGACGAGGTCCCCTCGGTGAACCCTGCGAAGGGTGCCGGGCGCACCGGCAGCATCGGCTGCTGACCGGGTGGCCGCGTGATCGTTGCGGGAACAACCGCAGCGGGAGCAACCGCAGCGGGGGCGGCCGTCGGGGGGAGCGCCGCGGTGGCAGCCGGCGGCCCGAACCCTGGCGGTGCGGCGACCGGCGGGGTGACCGGAGGCGCGAAGGACGCGACCGGCACCGGCGTGGCCGTGACGGGCGGGGGCACGAGGGCATCCAGGATCGACGCCACCGGCGGGGGCGCGACCACCGGCGCCGGGGGCGCGACCACCGGATCGGGAACGAGGTAGCGCGGCGGCACCGGCGGCGCAGCGCCGGAGCCCGAATCCACCGGAGCGGGAGCGAATTGGTCCGCTCCCAACCACGCCGCCTCCATCGGACCCCGCTTCGCCCCATCGCCCTCCGCAGCGACCCCACCGCCCGGGAGGGGCATCGGGCTCGCCGCCGCCGGGGGCGGAGCCGCAACGGGACTGGGAGCGTTGAACCATGCCGAGGAAGTGGCGGAACCGGCCGGCGTTGCGACGAGCAACCCGAACGCGTCCTCGGGCGAGACCGGCGCAGGGGCGGTCGCAACCGAGCCGGGCGCCGGTGCCATGGTCGCCGGGGCCGACGACCACGGGTCCCCGCCGAGCAGCCCGGACGGACCCCCGCCCGAACCGTGCGTGACCGCAGGGGCCGCCGCCACCATCGCACCGAACCCGGCCGGACCCGCCGGTTCCGGCTCGACGCCACCGAATCCCAACCCGAACGGCACCGGATCCACGGCTGGCGCGCCCGTTGTCCCGCCGAGGGAACCCCACTGCACCGGTTCGGTCGGCACTGCGAGCGGCGCACCGGGTGCCGGCGTCCCGACGATCTGCGTCCGAGCGACGACCGCCTTGCAGGTCTCGACGTCGAGCGCCAAGGACTGCGCAACCAGGGCCAAGACCTGGCGCTGGGCCGGCTCCATCCCGCCGGCGACCGCGACCGAGATCAGACGGGCGAGTATCCGCTCGCGCACCATCGCCGGAAACGCCGCCGCGGGCTCCAGGAACGCCCCCAAGCGATCGGCCGGTGCCATCGTGAGATCGAGGTCCAACGCCTCGAGGTCGTAGGCCAGCACCGTGGTCTCCCGCACGGCGAGCACGGCTACCGAACGCGCGGCACCGTCGCCGGGTCGCCCGGCCTGGAGCATCGCCACCACCCCGATCCGGGTGGCCAGGTGCTCGACGTCGTCAGTCGGCTCGGAACCGCCGAGTTCGTCGGCACCGAACACTCCGTCGCAGACGGAACAGACGAGCACCTCGGCCACGACGGTCTCCTTGCCCACGGTCAACCCGAGGAACGTGGGCCGACTGGCCACCCGGTGGCGTTCCATGGGCCGATCGACCCGGCAGGTCGGACACGCCGCAGTGGTCTCGGCGACCGTGCGGCGGCGGGTACGCGATGTCGACGACTTCACGTCGCAGCTATCGGCCGCTGCCTCCCGAAATCAATACGGGTCGCAGATCTTCACCGATCGCGGACCCGGAGCCGACGGGCGTTCAGGTCGGGTTGGTCACCGCACCGGTCTCGGCTCCTGAGACCAGCCGTGCGTACTTGCCGAGGACCCCGGTCGGGTACCGGTTGGCCAACGGCGCCCAACCGACCCGACGGCGCTCGAGTTCGGCGTCGTCGACGAGCACGTCGAGCGCCTTGGCCGGCACGTCGATGCGGATGCGATCCCCGTTGCGCACGAACGCGATCGGGCCGCCGTCGACGGCTTCCGGTGCCACGTGGCCGATGCAGAACCCCCACGTACCCCCGGAGAACCGGCCGTCGGTGATCAGCGCACAGTCGGCGCCCCGACCTGCGCCCTTCAGCGCTCCGGTGATCGCCAGCATCTCGCGCATCCCCGGCCCGCCTTTGGGCCCTTCGTACCGGATCACCAGGACGGTTCCCGGCTGGATCTCCCCGGCCAGGATCGCCGCCATGGCGCCGTCCTCGCCGTCGAACACGCGGGCGGTGCCGTCGAAGCGCAACTGGTCGGCCGTGAGTCCGGCCACCTTGACCACGGATCCCCGCGGGGCCAGCGAACCACGCAGCACCACGATGCCGCCCTCGTCGTGGATCGGCGAGCTGAGCGGGCGTACCACGACACCGTCGGGACCGGGCGGGTCGATCGCCGCCAGGTTCTCCGCCATCGTCCGCCCGGTCACCGTCATGCAGTCCCCGTGGAGCAGACCGGCATCGAGGAGGTGCTTGAGCACCACCGGCACGCCCCCGATGCGGTCCAGGTCGGTCATGTGGAACTTCCCGCCCGGCTTCATGTCGGCGATGTGCGGCACCCGGGCTGCGATCCGGTTGAAGTCCTCGAGTTCCAGTCGGACCCCGGCCTCGTTCGCGATCGCGAGCAGGTGGAGCACGGCGTTGGTCGATCCCCCGAGGGCGTTGAGCACGGCGATCGCGTTCTCGAACGCTTCCCGGGTGAGGATGTCGCGCGGGGTGATGCCGA
>JBILVB010000072.1:0-18731 GCA_044370695.1 Acidimicrobiales bacterium
AGCCGACGGCGGCCGACGTGGCCGAGATCCTGGCGTTCCCCCGGGTGCTGTCCGATGCCGAACGCCAGGCCGTCGAGCAGGCGCTGCTGGCCAAGTGGGTGCCGTCGACGCCGGTGGCGGCCGGCCTGGTGCTGGCGGCCGACGCCAACTCGCTGTCGACGATGACGACCGACTCGGGCGGCGCGACCGCGGTCGCGTCGTCGGGCCAGTCGGTGTGCCGGTGGGCGGACCGCTCCGGCTCGGGCGCCCATCTCACGCAACCGACCACCGCGCAGTGCCCGACCTACGGCACCGACGCCACCGGCGGGTTCGTCAACTTCACCGCCAACGGCTTCCTCGACACCACCGTGGCGCTGTCGCCCGACGCCAGCGTGTTCGTGGTGGCCCAGAGCAACACCGCCACGTTCAACACCTATGGCTGGGTGGCGTCGGCGCGCGGGCCCAACGGGTTCCTCCTGCACCCCGAGGGCGCACAGGCGTGGAATGCCTACTACGTCCTGAACTCCGCCGGTTCGTGGACGGGGATCGGTGGCCACCCGGTCGCACCGCAGTCCCCGACGATCTACGAACTCAGCATGGCCGGCTCCGGTGGCACGGTGACCGGGGTGAGCGGGGTGAACGGCGCCGTGGTGTCCTACTCGCAGCCGATCGCCCGCTCGGCCGGCAACGTGCCGGTGACGATCGGAGCCGACCAGGCCGACAAGGCCGGCCGGCGCGGGAACGGCAGGTACCGGGAGATCCTCGTCTACGACCGGTCGTTGACCGCGGCCCAACGTCAGGCCGTCGAGGGCTACCTGGCATGGAAGTGGGGCCTCACCTCGTCCCTGCCGACGGACCATCCGTACCGCTCGATCCGTCCGCCCGACCGGGTGGAGTGACCTGGCATGCCCCGTGGCGGCCCTCACCGTGCGCCCGGTCGGAGGTCCTTCCATTTCCACGGTGCTCGGGCGATGAGCAGTTCGGGGTCGCCGGTCCACAGCACGGCGTCGGTCGTGACGGCCAGCGCTGCGGCGAACGCGTCGGCGTACGCCATCGAGCAGTCGGCCTTGATCCTCGCCGCCTCGATCACGAGCCGCTCGTCGGGTGAGCGCACGTCCAGCACCAGGCGCAGGTCGCGCACGGTGTCGGTTGCCTCCTGGTCACCGCTACGCCGACGCAGCACGTAGAACACCTCGCCCAGGTTGATCCACGACATCAGCGGCCGCTGCTCGTCGAGCAGCTTCGCAACGCGAGCGGCCGCCGTCGCGCCAGAAGCTGACTTCGTCACCCGGTTCGATACCCAGTTCGTCGCGCAGTTCCTTCGGGATGACGATCTGGCCTTTGGGGCCGACCCGGCCCCCTCGATTCGGCCCCGCAGCGTGCCGATCGTCAGGCCGTGCAGCCCGGCCTGTTCGAGACCGTCTCGCAGCTCCCCTGGTACGGGTGGCTGGCGGTGGCCTCGGGGCTCGGGCTGGTCGGGTTCTCGATCGCCCACCTGTCGGGACGCTGGCACGGCTTCGCCATCGCCGGCTGCCTGCTGCTCGCCGCACCGACGTCGTGGTTCACCTACCGCAACGTCTCGATCGAGCGCCGCATGACCGAGGTGGCGCGCCGGTTCACCGGTGATGCGACGGTGTGGGTGAACTGCGCCGGGATGTTCGACGAGCTGCCCCACCTGGGCAAGGCCGGATGGGCCCAGGTGGTCGACCCGGGCACCGGCGCCGAGGCCCACCTGAAGGCCGAGCAGTGCGACGCGCTGCGCTCCTGGCTCGATGGTTCGCCGTCGGCTGCGGCGTCCTACGACGAGATGCTCGCCCTGCACGTCTACGTGCACGAGATCGTCCATCTGTCCGGCGTCCTCGACGAAGCCCAGACCGACTGCACGGCCATGCAGCGCACCGGTGAGGCGGCCCGGCTCCTCGGCGGCACCGACGCCTGGCGCACCGCGGGTGCCGCCCTCGCCGCCCGGTACTACGCCGAGGTCTACCCCCGCATGCCCGACGCCTACCGCTCGACGGAGTGCCGCCCCGGCGGCCGACTCGACCGCACCCCGGCCGACGGGCGCTTCCCCTGAGGCCGGGTCGTCCGGCGCGGATCGCCTAGCTGCTCGGGTGCTCGATGCCGGCCGCTGCGTAGGCGTCGGCTTCGTCGAGGGTTTCGCGTGCGAGCAGCGCGGCCGCGAGCGCGTCGAGCTGGTCGCGGTGCGCGGCCAGCAGTGCCGACGCCTCGGCGTAGCACGCCTCCACCAACGCCCGGACCTCGGTGTCGACCAGCTCCCTCGTCGCTTCCGACGGGGCGCGCGGGTCGCCCGGGAACCACGTGTCCCCCGCCGGGCTGGGCAGCACGCTCAACGGCCCGACGGCGTCGGACATGCCCCACCGGCCCACCATCTGGCGGGCGATCGAGGTGACGTGCTCGAGGTCGGACTCGGCCCCGGTGGTCACCTCGCCGAACACCAGCGCCTCCGCTGCCCGGCCCCCGAGCGCGCCGGTGATCCGGCCCTTCAGATAGTTGGTGTCGACGCCGTACCGGTCGGTCGACGGGGCCTGGAACGTCACCCCGAGCGCCTGGCCCCGGGGGATGATCGACACCTTGCGGACCGGGTCGGCGCCGGGCAGCAGCATGCCGAGCAGCGCGTGACCGCCCTCGTGGTACGCGGTGCGGCGCCGCTCGTCGTCGGTGAGCGTGATGCGCCGCTCGGCGCCGAGCACGATCTTTTCGAGCGCATCGGTGAAGTCGGGGTAGGCGAGCCGGTCGTGGTCGCGCTTGGCGGCCAGCAGCGCCGCTTCGTTGACGAGGTTCTTCAGGTCGGCGCCGACCATGCCGGGGGTGGCCGCCGCCAGCGAGGTGAGCGACACGTCGTCACCGAGGGGCACGTGGCGGGTGTGGACCCGCAGGATCGCTTCGCGCCCGGTGATGTCGGGCGGGTTGACGACGATCCGGCGGTCGAAGCGCCCCGCCCGCAGCAGGGCCGGATCGAGCACGTCGGCCCGGTTCGTCGCGGCGACGACGATCACACCCTCGGAGCCGGTGAAGCCGTCCATCTCGGTGAGGATCTGGTTGAGGGTCTGCTCGCGCTCGTCGACCCCGCCGAGGCTCGCCCCACCCCCGCGAGCTCGGCCGATGGCGTCGAGTTCGTCGATGAAGATGATCGCCGGCGCCACCTTCTTGGCCTGGTCGAACAGGTCGCGCACCCGGCTGGCGCCGACGCCCACGATCATCTCGATGAACTCCGACGCCGAGGCGGAGAAGAACGGCACGCCGGCCTCGCCCGCCAGCGCCCGGGCCAGCAACGTCTTGCCGGTGCCGGGCGGGCCCGACAGCAGCACGCCACGCGGGAGCTGCGCCCCCACCTTGCGGAACCGCTCGGGGTTGCGCAGGAACTCGACGATCTCGACCACCTGCTCTTCGACTTCGTCGATGCCGGCGACGTCGGCGAAGGTGGTTCGGGTGCCGCCGTTGGCGTCCACCCGCACCGCTTTGGACCGCCCGATCCCGCCGAGACCGCCGGCGCCGGCCATGCCCCGGGTGAAGGCCCGGCTCGCGAACAGCAGCAGACCGACGAACAGCAGCGTGGGCCCGAAGTTGACGAGCAGCGTCTGCCACAGCGGCACGTCGCTGTAGAGCGCGGTGGCGCTCACCTCGACACCGTTGGCCTGCAATCTGGCGAACAGGTCGTCGTCGGCGAACGAGGGCCGCTCGGTCTCGAACTGCGTCACGGCCGTGTCGGCGATCGTCGCTTCGCGCCGCAGCGAGCCCTGGATCGTGTCGCCCTTGGCGCTGACGCGTTCGACGTTGCCGGCGTCGAGCTGAACGAGGAACTGCGTGTACGGGATCGTCGCCGGGCCGTCCTCGCCGGTGACGAGCGAACCGATCACCCAGTTGGCGATCAGCAGGGCGACGATGAGCACCCACCACCGGGCCTTGCGCAACGGGTTGGTCGGCCGGGGCGGCGCCGGCTCCGGGGGCGGCGGGGGCGGCGCCCCCTCGACCCGCCACGGCGGCCGTGACTCGGTTCCGTTGTGCCGACCGGGGGGCGGCGGGGGCGGGGGCAGCGACGGCATGGGTGCCGCAATGCTCGCGCGGCGCGAACATGCCGTCATGAGCGCCACGCCGCTGTCCCGTTTCCCCGTGCCCGATCTCGCCGAGCTTCCCGACGACGTCCGGACCCGGATCGAGACGGTGCAGGCCAAATCGGGCTTCGTGCCCAACGTGTTCCTGGCGCTCGCGCACCGGCCCGACGAGTGGCGGGCGTTCTTCGCTTACCACGACGCGCTGATGGAGCGCGACGGCGGCCTCACCAAGGCCGAGCGGGAGATGATCGTGGTGGCGACCTCGGCCGCCAACGACTGCCTCTACTGCGTGGTCGCGCACGGGGCGATCCTGCGCATCCGGGCCAAATCACCCACGATCGCCGACGAGATCGCGACCAACTGGCGCCAGGCCGCAATCACCGACCGGCAGCGGGCGATGCTGGCCTTCGCCGTCAAGCTGGCCCGCACCCCCGAGCTCGTCGACGCCGAGGATCTGGACGCCCTGCGGCACGACGGGTTCAGCGACGACGAGATCTGGGACATCGGTGCGATCACCGGGCTGTTCGCACTGTCGAACCGCCTGGCCCACCTGTCGGCCATGCAGCCCAACGCCGAGTTCTTCCTGATGGGTCGGATCCCGAAGGGCTAGGGTCCGGGCGCCTCGGGGGAAGGAGCATCACATGCTGTTCGAACTGCGCCGGTACGAGGCCCAGCCCGGCAAGCGCGACGAACTCGTCGCGATCATGGACGACGAGGTCATCCCGTTCCAGGCCGGCCAGGGCATGGCCATCCTCGGGAGCTGGGTCGACGAGGAGAACCCGGACGTCTACGTGTGGCTGCGCCGCTTCGACTCCGAGGATGCGCGCAAGGCGTTGTACGCCAAGGTCTACGAGTCCGACCACTGGAAGCAGGAGCTCGCGCCGCGGTTCCCGGCGATCCTGCGCCGCGAGAGCATCCAGGTCACGCGCCTGGTGCCCACCCGCAGCTCGCTCATCCGCTGAGCTCAGCGCGCCCAGGCGATACGCCCCAGCTCCACCGGGGCCGACAGCCCCGGATGTGACGGCAGGACGCGCACGGTGAAGCCGTAGCGCCCGTTTCGCTCGCAGTGGAACGACCCTTCGTAGACGGCGGGCCCCCCGTCGGGACGGTCCGTGCAGGCGAGCGGCACGACGGCAGGGGTGACGAGCTCGTCGCCCTGGCCCACCGGGCCGTGCACCAGTTGCACCTCGACGTCCTGTGGCTGCAAACGGCCGAGGTCCACCTCGACGCGCACGTCGCGCCGCACGCCCAACTCGGCCGACGCGGTGTCGGCGTGGACGGCCTGCACGGCGACGTCGGGCCAGGCCTCGGCGACCGCGTGCTTCCAGCGGGCCAGGTCGCGCGCCTGGCGGGCGTCGTCGGCCACCATGGCGTCGGCCCCGGCGGCGGCCGGCTCGTAGAGCCGCTCGACGTACTCGCGCACCATCCGGTTGGCGGTGACCACCGGTCCGAGCGACGCGAGGTTGTGTTTGACCCGCCGCATCCAGCGCCGCGGCACCGGACCCTCCGTGCGCACGTAGTAGAGCGGGACGATCTGGTGCTCCAACAGGTCGAAGAGGCTGTCGGCCTCGATGCGGTCGCGCGCCGTGAGATCCTCGACGCCCTCGACCGAGGAGATGGCCCAGCCGTTGGCCCCGTCGAAGCACTCGTCCCACCAGCCGTCGAGGATCGAGCAGTTGAGCGTGCCGTTGAGCGCCGCTTTCATCCCCGAGGTGCCGCACGCCTCCTGGGGCCGGCGGGGCGTGTTCAGCCAGATGTCGCAACCCTGGTAGAGCGCACGGGCGATGGCGATGTCGTAGTCCTCGACGAACACGAAGCGGTGCCGGACGCCGAGCTCGTTGGCCCACGATTGGATCTCCTGGATCAGCCGCTTGCCGAGGTCGTCGGCGGGATGGGCCTTGCCGGCGAACACGAACTGCACCGGCTTGTCCGCGGACAGCAGCAGTGCCTTGAGCCGATCCGGTTGCGAGAGCAACAACGTCGCCCGTTTGTAGGTGGCGAAGCGGCGGGCGAAGCCGATGGTCAGCACCCGGGGGTCGAGCACGGTCGCGCACCACGCCACGTCGCTCGTCGACATGCCCTGCGCGACGCGGGCGGCCGCCAGGCGCTGGCGGACGATCGAGATCATCCGGTCCTTGGCCTGCTCCTTGGCGCGCCACAGCTCGTCGTCGCGCGCGTCCTCGACCCGGGCCCAGTCGGCGGCGGCGGCCCCGTCCCACTCCGGCAGCACGTAGCGCGACAGCAGGTCGCCGAACTCGGGGGCGACCCAGGTGGGGGCGTGCACGCCATTGGTCACCGAGGTGATCGGCACCTCCTCGAGCGGTACGTCGGGCCACAGCCCGGCGAACATCGAGCGGCTCACCGAGCCGTGCAGGGCTGCGACGCCGTTGGACCGGGCGGCGAGGCGTAGCCCCATGACCGCCATGTTGAACCGGCCGTCGGGCTCGTCGTCGCGCCGGCCGAGCGCGAACAGCTCGTCGAACGACAACCCGCACTGCTGCGCGAAGCCGCCGAAGTAGCGCTCCATCAGCTCCCGGGAGAACCGGTCGATCCCGGCCGGCACCGGGGTGTGCGTCGTGAACAACCCGCCGGCTCGTACCACCTCGAGCGCCTCGTCGAAGCGCAGCCTGCGAGCCACGAGCTGGCGGGCCCGTTCCAGGCCGAGGAATCCGGCGTGGCCCTCGTTGGTGTGGAACACCTGCGCGTCGAGACCGAGCGCCTGCAAGGCCCGCACGCCGCCGATGCCGAGCACGATCTCCTGACGGATCCGGTGCTCGGTGTCACCGCCGTAGAGCCGGTCGGTGACCGACCGACACGCCGCCGAGTTCTCCTCGACGTCGGTGTCGAGCAGGTACAGCCGGGTGCGCCCGACGTCGGCCCGCCACACCTGCGCCACGCACGGCTCACCGGCCAACTCGACCGAGATGCGGACCTCGGGCTCCAGCGTGAGGGCCATCGCATACGGGTCGAGGGAGGGGAACCGTTCCTGCTGCCAGCCGTC
This sequence comes from Acidimicrobiales bacterium, assembly GCA_044370695.1. Lineage (GTDB taxonomy): Bacteria > Actinomycetota > Acidimicrobiia > Acidimicrobiales > Ilumatobacteraceae > JBEIFW01. The sequence goes on from JBILVB010000072.1 coordinate 7,054, forward strand.
GAGCGACAGGCTCTGGCGGAAATAGCCATTGCGGTAGAACAGCCCGACGCCGACGAGGGGGACGGCGAGGTCGCTCGCAGCCTTGAGGTGGTCGCCGGCGAGCACGCCGAGGCCGCCGGAGTACTGCGGCAGTGCCTCGGAGATCCCGAACTCGGGCGAGAAGTAGGCGACGAGCCGCAGCGGGCTGCGCCCCTGGTCGCGCTGGTGGAACCAGCCGGGCCGGCGCAGCTCGTCGTCGAGGTCGTCGGCCACCTCGGTCAGGTAGCGCAGGAAGCCCGAGTCGACGGCGAGCGCCTCGAGCCGTGCCGCCGACACCGTGCCGAGCAGGCGGACCGGGTCGTGGCTCGTCGCGTCCCAGCCGTCGGGATCCACCCAACGGAACAGGTCGCGCGTCGCCGGGTCCCAGGACCAGCGCAGGTTCATCGCCAGCCGGGCCAGCGGCGCGAGCGACTCGGGGAGTCGGGGGTGGACGGCGAAGCTGCGCAGCGCTCTCACGGGGACACGACGCTAGACGACCCCGTCCCCCCGGCGACCGGCGCTCAGGTCACGGTTCGGTGAACAGCCTGGGTTCGTAGTGCGCGGTCGTAGACCGCGACGGTGGCGTCGGCGACCGTGGTCCAGTCGTAGCGCTCGGCCACCAGGGCGCGGCCCTGGGCGACGGCTGGGGCGCGGACCTCCGGGTCGAGGGCTCGCTCGAGGGCGGCGGCGAGGCCGTCGGGGTCGCCGGGTGTGAACAGCTCGGCGGCACCGGTGCCGTCGAGGACCTCGGCCAGACCCCCGGTCGCCGAAGCGACGACGGGTGTGCCGGCGGCGAGCGCCTCGAGGGCGACGATCCCGAACGGCTCGTAGAGCGACGGGACCACGGCGACGTCGGCCCGGTGGAGGAGGCCGACGAGCTCGTCGTCGGGGACGAAGCCGGCGAAGCGCACCCGGTCGGCCACGCCGAGTCGCCGGGCCAGGTCCTGGAGGTCGTCGAGGTAGCTCCCCTTGCCGGCGATCACCACGCGGATGTCCTGCCGGCGGTGGCGCAGGCGTCCGAGGGCGAGCAGGAGGGTCTGGAAGCCCTTCTCGTACTCCACCCGGCCCCAGGCGACCACGAGCGGCCCCTCGTCGGGCCGGGTCGACGGGGTCGACGGGGTCGGTGGGGCCGGTGGGGCCGCCCAGCGGGCGGCGTCGACCCCGTTGGGCACGAGGTGCACCTTGTCCGGCGGCAGCGTGAACGCATCGACCACCTCGCGGGCCATGTACGCCGAGCAGCAGATCACCTCGCGGGCCTGGTAGGTGAGCCACCACTCGACGGCGTTGATCGCCGAGGACCGACCCGGATGGATCGTGCCGCTGTTGCGCCCCTTCTCGGTGGCGTGGACGGTGGCCACGAGCGGCACCCGCCACCGGGCCCGCAGGCCGTCGCCGGTCCAGGCGACCAGCCAGTCGTGGGCGTGGACCACCTCGGCCTGCCACCCCTCGAGTCGTTCGGCGGCCACGAGGAGCTGGTGGTTCGCCGAGGCCATGCGGGCGACGAGGTCGTCCTCGGGCAGCCAGGGCAGCTCGGTGCGCGCCCGCACGACCCGCAGGCGCCCGGCGGGGGAGGGGAGCTGCTCGAACTCGGGGGCGTCGGGGTGGTGGAGCGTGAGCACGACCACGTCGTGGCCGCGCCGGGCCAGGCCACGCGACAGCCCGTCCACCGCCGCCGCGAGGCCGCCGACCACGAGCGGCGGGTACTCCCAGGACACGAGCGCGACCCGCACGGCGCTCGAAGCTACCGCCGGGCGCTGGGCGGGTTCAGGGGGCCCGCCGCAGCACAAAACGCCGCAGGCGCCGGAGAGGGGATCCGGCGCCTGCATGAGGGCGCTCCCGGTGAGGTCGGAGGGGGGGTGACCATCGAACCGGTTCGCCGTCCACGGGCGTTTGAGGGGGGTTTACCCGTGGGCTTTATGTAGTAATTACGTTACCAGGTGTTCTTCCGGTCGTTCACGGTCGGAGCGAAAAAAATCGGCGATGAGTCCGACGACCCAGAACGGGGCTTCACGATCCGTCCGTCACGCGAGGCTGCTGCGGGCGTCCCAGCGGTCGCCGACCCGCCGTACGGTGACGAGGTCGAGCGGCGATCCGGTGAGTTCGGCGTTCGGGTCGGCCAGGAACGCCGCGATGTCCTTCGCGCGGCTCGACAGGGTGTCGGAGCCCACCACGAGCACGGCGCACCCGCCGACGCCGGCGACGAAGCCGCCGCCGGGCAGGCGTCCGGCCTGATGGCTCTCGTCGCAGCGCGCCCCACCAGGGGGCAGGGCGGTGACGAATCCGAGCGCGTAGCGGGGCACGGCGGTGAACTCGCCGACGCGAACCGACCGAGCCGTGAGGACCTGCACCGCCGCTGCCCGCCGAGCCCGGTCCTCGCCGGCCGGGTCGAGGACCTCCAGGCGGGGGCGGGCGCGCGCTGCGCTCTGGAGCGCGCCCAACGTCCGGGGCAGCACCTTGCCAGCGTCGTCGATGGCCGGGCGCCAGGTCGACATCCACTCGGTGACCCGCCATCCGGCGGCGTCGAGGAACGGCGCAGCGAGTCCGCCGGCGGCGAAGACCACGGCGAGCGCGGCGTTGCGCACCGTCACGTCGGCCTGTAGCGGGACCAGTTCGACCAGCGTCCAGAACCGCGTGGCGAGGGCCACGGCTCGACGGTCGAGCGGTCCGGGCGCTTCGGCTGCGCCGTTCGCCACGGGACCGCGTTCGATCTCGGCGACGAGGGCGAGCACGTCGTCGCGGAAGCGCTCGACGGCGACGACGAGCCCGGCGGTCGCGTCCGCCGCGGTCACCGGTGCGTCGGTCGTCGGGGGCAGGCTCGGCGCACGGGTGGTCGGGCTCGGTGCCGACGAGGCCGGGCTCGTCGTCGGGCTCGGCGCCGACGACGGCGCCCCCGGCGTCGCCGTCGCCGCCGGGCCGGTCGTCATCGGTCCGCCGGCCTGCTCACCGCTGCGGCAGGCCGCCGTTCCCATCACCACGGTCGCCACCAGCGCCGCCGCCGCCCGCCGGGCCGCGATCACGGCGTCGTGGCCGAGATCGCACCGAGCAGGGCGAGGAACGCGCCCGTCAGCGGGGTCGGGAGCCCGTGCCGGGCGCCGGCGCGCACCACGGCGCCGTAGATGGCGTCCTGCTCCATCGGCACCCGGGCCAGGCGGTCGTAGAGCATCGAACTGCCGTTGGTGGGCGCGCTGGCGGCGAGCGTTGCGCACAGCCGGTCGCCGAGATCGTCGGCCAACGGGGCGCCCTCGGCGGCGGCGACGGCCGCGCACTCGGCGACGATCGCACGGGCCAGCGCAGCGATCGCCGGGTCGCGGAACACCTCGAAGCGGCGTTCGGTCAATGCGCAGATCCCGTTCACCACGCAGTTCGAGGTCACCTTCGTCCACAGCTCGACCGGGAACGTCGGGCTTCGGCGCACGTGCGCCTTGGGGTCCGGGAACAGCGCAGCGAGCTGCTCCGCGGCCGGTGACGGCGGCACGATCAACAACCCGGAGGCCTGGTGTTGCACGTGGCCGGGCGCGAGCAACTCCGCCCCGCAGTAGACGACGGCGGGTACGACGGTGGCCTCGCCGACGTACGGCCGCACTCGCGCCTCGTGCTCGGCGCCGTTGTGCAGCACGGCGACCGCGGTGCCCGGACCGACGAGGGCGCGCAGCCAGCCCGCCGCCCCCTCGGTCTGGTGCGCCTTGGTCGCGAGCAGCACCCAGTCGACCGGATCGAGCCCGGCCGGGTCGGTGATCACTCGGGGCCGGCTGCGCAGGACCGCACCGTCGTCGCGCTCGACGACGAGTTCCTCGAACGGGCGCCGCACGCACAACGTCACCGACGCCGTGGCGGCCTCGAGCAGATGGGCGGCGAAGTACGAGCCGACGGCGCCGGCTCCCACGACCGCGACGGAGGTCATGGCCGCGACGTTAGGCCTGGCGGCCCTCCCCGGTGGCTCGTTCGGCCCGGCGCCGTCGTACGGTCGTCGGCGTGCGGGTGCTCAGCTGGAACCTGTGGTGGCGCTTCGGGCCGTGGGCGCAGCGCCAGCCCGCGATCGCCGCCGCCCTCGCCGCCGAAGGGCCCGACCTCGTGTGCCTCCAGGAGGTCTGGGGCGAGCGGGACGGTGCCGATCAGGCCCACACCCTGGGCGCCGCCCTCGGCCTGCACGTGGCCCGCAGCGACGGGCCCTGGTGGGAGGACCTCGCGTTCGGCAACGCGGTGCTGTCGCGCTGGCCGATCCGGGAGGTCGACACGATCCGCCTTCCGAGACCCGACGGTGCGCCGGGCCACCGCAGCGCCGTCGCGGCCGTGATCGACCACCCGGCGGGGCCGCTCGTCGCCGTGAGCACGCATCTCGACCATCGCTTCGACGCCTCGGGCGCCCGACTGGCCCAGGTGGCCGCCCTGTGCCGGTTCGTCGAGGGGCTGCGAGCCCGGGTCGATCCGGTGTGGCCGGTCGTCGTCGGTGGTGACCTGAACGCCGTGCCCGACAGCGACGAGGTGCGCGTCCTCACCGGGCGCTCGAGCCCACCGGTCGCCGGGCTGGTGTTCACCGACGCCTGGGAGGTCGCCGGCGACGGCCCGGGGTGGACCTGGCGCGACGACAACCCCTACCTGGGCGAGGCCGCCTGGCCGCGCCGCCGGCTCGACTATGTGCTGGTGTCGTGGCCGCGGACCAAGCCGATCGGGCAGCCGCGACGGGCCTGGCTCGGGGGATTGGACGCCCTCGACGGCGTGCACCCGAGCGACCACGCCGCGGTCGTGGTCGACCTGCACGATCCGCCGACTGGCACCTGAGCCGCTGCGTGGCCGCTCGGGTCGGAACCGGCCCCCGACTCAGGCCAGGGCGTCGAGCAGGGTGCGGCGCACGGCGTCGAGGCTCGCGCGGTCGGTGAGGCGACGACCGGGTCCGCCGTCGGGGTCGGGGCGCACGACGTAGAACACGTCGACGACGTCGTGGCCGAGGGTGGTGACACGGGCCGCCCGGATGTCGAATCCGGCCTCCGAGAGCGCCCCGGCGAGCCGGTGCAGCACCCCCGGTCCGTCGGGGGCGCGGACCTCGACCACGGTCGCGCTGGCCGAACCGTCGGGGTCGACGAAGACTTCGGGCTGCGCCGGCCGGGCGCCCTCGCTGCGGCGCTGGCGGTCCCACGAGCGTTCCCGGCGGGCGAGGCGCTCGGCGAGGTCGAGCTGCCCGGTGTAGGCGGCCTGCACGTCGGCGGCGATCCGGCCCCAGTCGGGGTCGCCACCGAAGCGGGCCGCCACCTGGAACCGGTCGAGTGCGACGCCGTCGTCGGTGGTCCGCACCTCGCCGCTGACCACCTCGAGGCCGTGCAGCGACAACACGCCGGCGACCAGCGCGAACAGCCCGGTGCGGTCGGGTGCGGCGATCGTCACCCGGTCCGCAGCGGCGCGCAGCCGCGCCGTGCCGGACCGGCGGGCCTCGTGGACGAGGGCCAGATCGTCCGAGCTCGGGCGTCGGTCGGCAGCAGGCGCGGGCGCGCCCGCGAGCACGGCGGCGGTGGCGTGCGTGAGCTGGTCGAGCAGGAGTCGCTTGGAGTCGTTCCAGGCGGCGGGACCGGTCGCGAGGCTGTCGGCCTCCGACAGCGCCCGCAGGAGCGCGAGCGTCTCGGGGTCGCGCACCACCTCGACCACGGACTCGATCGTCCGGGGGTCGCTGATGTCGCGCCGGGTCGCCACGGTGGGCAGCAGCAGGTGGTGCTGCTCGAGTGCCACCAGCGTCTCGACGTCGGCACGGTCGAAGCCCATCCGCCGAGCGATGCGTTCGACGATCGCTGCGCCGACCACGACGTGGTCACCGGGGAACCCCTTGCCGATGTCGTGGAGCCAGCAGCCCACGAGCAGCAGGTCCGGTCGCGTCACCTTGCGCACGAGGTCGTTGGCGCGCAGGGCGGCCTGGCACAGGTGCCAGTCGACGGTGTAGCGGTGCAACGGGTTGCGCTGTGGCCGGGCCCGTACCTGGTCCCACTCGGGGAGGATGCGCGTGAGGAGGCCGTAGCGGTCCAGCGCTTCGAACACGGCGAGTGCCGGCGGGCCCGAGCCGAGGAGGGCGACGAGATCGTTGCGAGCGGTGGCGGTCCACGGATCCCCCGGCCCGACCGCGCCGGCGGCGAGCCGCTTGAGGGTGCTGCGGGCCAGCGGGAGGTCGGCTCCCGCGGCGGCCGCCGCCGTGCGCAGGATCAACGTGGGATCGTCGAGCGGCGCGTCGTCGGTGATCACGACCTCGTCCCCGCTCGGCCGGATCCGCACGGCGACGCCTGCGGCGAGCGGGCGGTGCGTGACCGGTGTCGGGGTCGCGTCGGGCCGACGCCGCAGGAGGCTGCGGCGTCGGGTGGGCCCGAGCCGTCCGAGCACGCGGGCCCAGAACCGGTCGGAGGACCATGCGATCGTGCGGGCGGCCTGCGACACCGACCGCATCAGCTCGTCGGCGTCGCCGATCCCGAGCGCTGCGGCGACCGCATCCTGCTCCTGCAGTGCGAGCCGGTCGCTGCGCCGCCCGGTGGTGCGGTGCAGCTCGACCCGGACGTCGAGGAGCAACCGCGCCGGGCCGATCAGGTCGGCGATCGGTTGCTCGTCGGCGCCGGCGACGCTGCGGTGTCCGGTCTGGCGGGCCCACGCCAGCGCATGGACGTCACGCAGGCCGCCGCGCCCTTCCTTCAGGTCCGGTTCGAGCAGGAACGCCACCTCGCCCGCCCGCTCGTGGCGCTCCGCGACGCTCGCTCCCAACATCCGGAGCCAGTGCTCGGCACGCTCGGCCCATTGGCGGCGGGCGTCCCTGGCCACCCCGAGCACGAGCGCAGCGTCGCCCGCCACGGGTCGCAGGCGCAGCAACGAGGTCGCCGTCGCGAGTTCGGACCCGCCGAGCTGGAGCGCAGAGCGGGCCGAATGGGTTGCTGCGCTCAGCGCGATGCCGCTGTCCCACAGCGGGTACCAGAGCTGCTGGGCGACCGCCCGAACCAGAGCGTCGTCGGCGCCGTCGGGGTGCAGCAGCACGACGTCGACGTCGCTGCCCGGGCAGATCTCGCTGCGCTCGTAGCCGGCAGCCGCTGCCACGGCCCAGCCCACCGGCAGCACCTCGGCGTCCTCGACGATCCAGGAATCCACCTGGTCGGCGAGGGCTCGAGCCAGATCGCCGCCGCGCCACGGCGCTGCAGCGAGCAGTGCCCGGCGCTGTTCCTTGCGCTCCCGGCTGCGGTGGTCCGGGCCGGAGGTCCGCTCAGATGGCGTCGTCGTCACGTTCGCCGGTGCGGATGCGCACGACGGCCGCCACGTCGGTGACGAAGATCTTCCCGTCGCCGATACGGCCGGTCCGGGCGGCGGCCACGACCGCGTCGACGATGCCGTCGACCGCACCGTCCTCGGCCAGGATCTCGATACGCACCTTGGGTACGAAGTCGATGGTGTACTCCTGGCCGCGGTAGACCTCGGTGTGGCCGCTCTGGCGGCCGAAGCCCTGGACTTCGGTGACGGTCATGCCGTTGACCCCGACGGCTTTCAGGGCGGTCTTCACCTCGTCGACCTTGAATGGCTTCACGATGGCGGTCACGAGCTTCATCGGTGATCGACCTCCGTCGGGATCTCTTCGAGCAGTCTCCCACGACGCACCCGGTCGGGGGAGCCTCGGGGCTCGGCGAGATGTGGTTTCCGGTCCAGGCTGCCTAGGCTCCCCGTCATGGGGGAACCTGAGGTCACCTATCACCTCGACGGCGACGTCGGCGTCATCACGTTGAACCGTCCCGAGGCGCGCAACGCGCTCACGTGGAGGTCGTACGCGCTGCTCGAGCAGTACGTGCGCGAGACGACGGCGCGCTGCCTGGTCGTAACCGGCACCGATCCGGCGTTCTGTTCCGGCGACGACGTCAAGCTCGTCATGGGCGGTGGGGAACGCCCACCCGACGTCGGGACCGGCTCGGCGGCGGGTCCGCGGCTCACCCCGGCCGCCGATGCGCTGCTCCACACCGACGTGCCCGTGGTCGCCGCCGTCAACGGCGCGGCGGTCGGCTGGGGGATGGAGCTGTCGATGATGGCCGACCTTCGCGTCGCGTCCGAGCGGGCGAAGTTCGGTGAGCTGTTCGTGCTGCGCGGCCTGGTCACCGACGTGTGCGGCCTGGGACGGCTCGCCTCGCTCGTCGGCCGGGAGAAGGCGGCGGAGCTGGTGTTCACGGGTGAGGTGATCCCCGCCGAGGAGGCGTTACGGATCGGTCTGGTCGGGCGGGTCGTGCCGCACGAGGAGCTGATGCCCACCGCCATGGGTCTCGCCCGGCGGATCGCTGCGAACCCGCCGCTCGCGGTCCAGCGGCTGAAGGCCGGGCTGCGGCGTGCGCTCGATCCGGACTGGACCGACCTTGGGGCCTGGGTGTCGTCGACCCTCGGCGAGCTGTTCCGCACCGAGGATCACCGCGAGGGTGTCCGGTCGTTCCTGGAGAAGCGCCCGGCGCACTACGTCGGGCGGTGATCGGCCGGCCGGTGATCGGCCGGGCGATGGAGGGCGGCGACGTGCGCGACCCCGGCGGCGAGGTCGCCGCCCGGGAACGCGGCGAGCTGCACCTGGAGCCCGGTGGCGACGTCCACGGCCCGTGACGGGGCGAGCGCGCCCCCGGGCGCATCGAGCCCGAGGCGGTGGTAGTCGGCGGGGTCCTCGAGGCCGAGCACCAGCCGCTGTTCGATCGCGGTCAGCAGCTCGGCGGGCACCTCGGCCGGTCCGGGTGCACCGACCACGGCCAGGATCTCGACGCCCCAGCCGGCACGCACGAGCCGGGTGAGCCGCTCGACGGTGGCGGTCGACGCGCTGCGCACCACCGCGCCGAGATCGCCGATCACGACGAGCACCGCCCGGTGGCGTTCGCCCGGGCTGCGTCGGTCGAGGGTCCGCTCGAGCCCGTCGAGGAGTTCGGCGGTCCCCGCCACGTCGCCCGGATCGGTCATCGTGACCCGTTGGGGCAGGCCGCTCAGCGCAGCGAGGGGGCCGTCGGGTCGTTCCAGGACGTGCAACTCCAGCGCCGCCGGCGGGTAACGGCCGGCGAGCCCTGCGGCCGCGGCAGCGACCCCGGCTGCACGGTCGCCGGTGTCGGTTCCCAGGATCAGCAGACCGCCGTGGGTGGTGTCCCACCGGTAGACGGAGGGTCGGGCCCGGCCGGCGGCCTCGACGAGCCCGAGCGGGACGGCCCAACGGCGTTCGGGCTCCAGCCCGATGACCGTCGCCAGCTCCAGCCGGTTCGGCAACCCGTCGGGTCCCGGTAGCGGCAGGGCCCGACGCCCGGAGCGCCGGGCGAGCTCGCCGATCGCGCCGACCACCAGGTCGACGTCGGTGACCGACTCGGGAACGACGCTCGGACCGGCCGAGGTGATGCTCAACCGGGTGGTCGGCCGGCGCGAGGACCGCAACAGCAGCGGCCGCACGTCGAGCGGGGCGCGCACGCCCTCCATCGCGCGGGTGCCCGACACCGCGACCCGCCGGAACGACGTGAGGTCGCCGCTGCCGAGGCGCACGAACCACCGGTCGTCGACCGGGGCGCCGGGGCCGGGTTCGCCGAGGAGCTGCAACGACGACGGGTGGGTGTCGCGCTGCACCGGCGCGAGCCGCAGGCTGGTGACGGCGCGGATGCTGCCGGCGAGCACGGCGTCGTTGTGGCGCGTGACGAGCACCAGGTGCACGCCGACCGCCGCCCCCCGGCGGGCGAGCTCCACGACTGCGGCGACGAGGTCGGGGCTCTCGGCCACCAGGGTGTCGAACGCGTCGATGACCACGAGCAGGCGACCCGGCACCGGTCGGGGTGCCTCGCCGGGCCCGAGCGGTGCGCGCTGGTCCTCGCGGCGGGCGACCTCGGCGAACAGCGTTCCCATCGCCCGAGCACCGAGCTCGGTGCGGGGCCCCACGAGATGGAGCGCGACGTGCGGCAGTTCGGCGCAGCGCCCGAACGCGCCGGAACCCTCGGTGTCGACGAGGACGAGGTTGAGACGACCGGGATCGAACGTGGCGGCCGCGGCCAGCAGCAGCGCCCGGAGCAGTTCGGTGGTCGACGCGCCGGGCATCCCGGCCACGAATGCGTGCGGACCGTCGGTGCGCAGGTCGACCTCCAACACGTCACCGTCGGATCCGCGCCCGATCGGGAACGAGGTTCGCCCCGCGGAAGCGCAGGCCCGCCACCGCCGCTCCAGGTCGTCGGCCATCGCGCCCGACGGCCCGAACCCGAGGAGGTCGACGAGGTGCACCTCCTCGGCGACCCCGGCTGCGGCGGCGTCCTCCAGCACGGCCAGGTTGCGGGCGATGCGGCGGGCGGCGGTGACGGCCAGGCCCGTCGCCAGCACCCCGGACACCTCACGGTGGTGGCCGAGCTCGGTGAGCACCGCATGGCCCTGGTCGTCGACGTTCAGGACCGCACCGCAGCCGGCGGGGAGCTGGTCGGGATGGTCGGCCACGATGAGCGCCCGGGTCGGCCGTCCTCGTCCGGCCAGCAGCGCCCGGGCGATCGACGAGCGGGTGTCGAGGTGGTCGAGGTCGTCGATCACGAGCAGCGTGCGCGCCGGCCCGATCGCCGATTCCCCGCCCGGCGGCGGGTCGGAGCGCCGAGCACCGAGTCCGGCGAGGGGTGCGAGCAGGAGGTTGGACTCCTCGGGGGTGGTGGCGACCCGGAGCTCGCCGGACGGCCCGGCGAGGTGCGGCAGCCACTTCGCCCAGTCCCAGCGGCCGAGGCGCTCCTCGGACGTGAGGAGGTGGAGCCCGAGGTCGGCGGGCCCGTGGAGCACGGCCGCCTGGGCGACCAGCCACCGGCCCACGGCCAGCGCGGCGGAGCGAGGCCCGGTGATGCCGATCGCGACGACCTGCTCGAGCGGGACGGTCACCGGCACGTCGCCGAGGGAGGTGGCGGTGCGCGTGAGCGCCTCGATCTCCGCGAACCCCTCGGGTTGGGGGACCGGTGACCAGGTGCCGGGGCCGAACCCGACGCTGAGCACGCCGAAGTCGGGGTGCGCGGGACGTCGTTCCCAGAGGTTGGCCGTGAGCAACTCGCTGCGGGCGCGCAGTTCGGCCACGTCCGGCGCATGCTGGCGCTGCCGGCGCAGTGCGAGCCGCCGGGCCCGGTCCAATTCGGCGACGACGTCGGGGATCACCCGTCCGAGCGCTTCGGCGAAGCGTTTGCGGGCCCGACGACCCGTGCCGGCCTCGAGCGGCCGCGCCGGGAGCTCGACGGGCACCGACAACCCGGCGACCGCTGCGGTGCGGGGCACCCGGAGGAACGACGCGACCCCGCTCGGCGAGGTCTGCAGGCGTCGGCGCGACCGTTCCAAGGGCGGGGTGAACCGGAAGGCGGCACCGTCGACGTCGACGACCTGGTCGCTGACGGCCGTCGGACCGGTGACGAGCAGCCCGTCGACGCGCACGATCACCCCGGGCTCGGGGGTGATGGTGCATCGGCCCTCGGTGTCGACCGTGATGCCGAACCGGCACGACGGGACCGGCCCTTCGGCGAGTTCGGCGCGCACCGGCTCGGCCGTGCCGACGATCCACCGGCCGGGTACGAGCGGCAGGCTGCCGCCGGCGGCGAGCCCGGCGACCTGGTGCAGCTCGACGACGGGCACCGCCGGGCGCCCCTCGGAGGAGGCGTCTTCGGCGGCTTCGACGACGGACCCGTGACCGAGCCGTACGGCATCGAGCGGGG
>JBILVB010000216.1:0-5567 GCA_044370695.1 Acidimicrobiales bacterium
GCCATTCGTTCCACACCGGTCGGTGGGATTACGCCTACACCGGCGGCGACCCCAGCGGCGGCATGACCGGCCTGGCCGACAAGCGGGTCGCCGTGATCGGCACCGGTGCCTCGGCCATCCAGTGCACCCCTCGCCTGGCGCGCGACGCACAGCACGTCTACGTGTTCCAGCGCACGCCGTCCTCGGTCGACTGGCGCCGCAACCGCCCCACCGATGATGCCTGGTGGTCGTCGCTGGAGCCGGGCTGGCAGCGCCAGCGGCGCGAGAACTTCGACGCCATCTCGATGGGTCGCCGGGTCGAGGTCGATCTCGTCGACGACGGTTGGACCGACATCTTCCGGGCCATCTCGTCGCCGAAGGGGGAGAACCGGCCCCGCACCCGCGAGGAGCGCGACCGCATCGTCGAGCTCACGGACTTCCGCAAGATGGAGGAGATCCGCAGCCGGGTCGACGCCACCGTCGCCGACCCGGAGACGGCCGAGTTGTTGAAGCCGTACTACCGCGTGATGTGCAAGCGGCCGACGTTCAACGACGAGTATCTCGAGTGCTTCAACCGCGACAACGTCACGCTGGTCGACGTCAGCGAGAGCAAGGGCGTCGAGCAGATCACGCCGCGAGGCGTCGTCGCCAACGGCCAGGAGTTCGAGGTCGACCTGATCGTCTACGCCTCCGGGTTCGAGAGCTCACCGAACCTGCGGCGTCGCACCGGTGTCGACGTGATCGGCCGTGACGGGGTGCACTACGACGACATGCGGGCGCGCGGGCTCAAGACGTTGCACGGCTTCTGCACGCGCGGCTTCCCCAACCTGTTCTCGATCGGTATCTCGCAGAACGCCTTCAGCGTGAACATGACCTCGATGTTCGACGACCAGGCCCGCCACATCGCCTACATCGTCGCCGAGGCCGTGGCGCGCGGCGCCCGCACCGTCGAAGCCTCCGAGGCGGGTCAGGACGCCTGGGCGGCACAACTCGCCTCGCCCCGCTCGTCGGGCGGCGACGGCAGCGGCGGGTTCCTCAAGTCCTGCACCCCCGGCTACTACAACAACGAGGGCCGCGCGAGCAGCGGCAACGCCTTCCTCGGCGCGTACCCCCGCGGCATCGCAGCGTTCAACCAACTCCTCGAGGACTGGCGCGCCGCCGGCGACCTCGACGGCCTCGAGCTGACCTTCGAGGCCTGACGCCGGTCCCCGAGGAGACGTCAGCGACGGGAGCCGTCCTCGTCGGCCGCGCCGGTCAGCGTGCTGCCCCGGCGAGCCAGATCGTCGGCGCCACCAGCGAGATAACCGCCACCGGCGCGCACCGTGCGACCCCACGGGGCGAGCAGCGTGAACAACTCCTCGACGTCGTCGCCCAAGGCCCCCAGTGCTCGCTCGAGCGCAGCGTCGGTGCGAGCCTCGACCTCCTCGCGCAGCACCCGTCCGGTTTCGGTGAACTGCTCGTCGGCGTCGAGGAGCCCTCGCGAGCGGAGACGCTCGACACCGGCCCGCAGGTCGTCCTCCGACCAGGCTCGGGTGCGGATGTAGGACTTGATCGGCAGTCCTAGGAACAACTCGGTGAGCAGGCCGATCTCGACGGCGTCGAGCCCGGCGGCCACCCATGCCGCCGTGTGGCTGTCACCACGGAACTCCCGAAGCAGGTCCCCGTGCCGCCACATGGCGCCGATGGGATCCTCGGGGATGCCGAGGCTGCGCAGACCGGCGAACAACGGCCGCCCTTCGGGGGTCAGCGTGTCGGTCATCCGGGCGAAGGACTCGGTGACCCGGGTCAGACCTTCCGGGGCGTCGCCGAGCAGCCGGCGGAGCTGGGCGATCGCTCCGGCGTCACGGGCCGCGCAAATGGTGGTGGCGTCGGTGCGGGTCCAGCCGTACGCAACCGCAGGGATCACGGCGGCCGGGTTGAACACGGCGAACGCCGACGCGACCAACTCCCCGGGCACCTGCCCCATCACCGAGCCCCTGCTCGTGAAGTACGCAGGACCGTCCGGCAGAGCGACCCCTCCTGCCACGCCCGGGCTCGGGTTGAACCCCAACCGGACGTAGCCCTCGTGGCACTCGGGGGAGAAATACACCTGGCCGACGATCGGTTCGATCAGGGCCGCGAGGCGGCGGGCGGTGGGAGCGCCCGAGGAAGCAGCGATGGCAGGCACGAGGAGCTCCTAGATGCGGGTGACGGTACGGGGATCGGTCGGGTAGCCCTTGGCGGCCACGACCGCCTCGGCCCACGGGGTGAGCAGCGCGAGGAGTTCCTCGATGTCCTCGCCGATGGCTTCGAGGACCGACCGCTCGCCGGCATCGGTGGCCCATTCGACCGCCTCTCGGAAGCTGACCCCGTCCTCGGTGAAGGCAAGGGAGGAATCGATGATCCCCTTGTCCTGCAACGACGCATACGCAGTGTCCATGTCCTGCTCGGACCAGCCGCGGGTGCGGGTGTACACGCGGGAAGGCATTCGCCACCACAGCTCGATCAGCAATTGCGCCTCGACCGGGGACAACCCCGCCGCCGTCCATGCAGCGATGTGGGAGTCACCCCGGTGCTCTCGTACGAGATCGCAGGCACGCCACAGGTCGCCGAGCAGCGTGCCGGGCCACCCGAGCGACCGCAGCCCGGCGAACAGCGTGCGGCCTTCGAAGCGTGCGGCGTCGGCGCCTCGTCGCAACACCGCCGTGGCGCGCGCTGCGCCAGCCGGCTCGGGTCCGAGGATGCGGGCGAGCGACGCAACCGCACCCCGCTCGCGGGCAGCGAGCAACGCAGCGGGGCCCGCCTTGGCCCAGGCCTCGTCGACGGCCGGCACCACGATCGCCGGGTTGAACACCCCGAAGGCGCTGGCGACGACCTCGCCGGCAACGCGGCCGAGGCACGCACCCCGGCTCCCGAAATAGGCGGGCCACCACGACAGGCCGTACTCGCTGTACGCCTCCTGGGCCTCAGGAGCGAAGTAGACGTTGCCGCAGATCGGCTCCACGGCGTCGCGCAAGCGTCGGGCGCGTTCGCGCAGGACGGCGTCGGGAAGGGTGCCCATACCGCAGGACGGTACCGTCCGCCCGCCGATGCTTCGCCACCCGCCGCTACGGTCGGGTCCATGGCAACCGTCGCCGTCGAGGTCGTCCGCGAGGTCAACACTGAACTCGTCGAGGCGATCACCCACCTGCTCCCGCAGCTCTCGCGGTCCTCGCCGGCGCCGACGGCGGCCGAGTTGGCCGAGATCGTCGAATCACCCGCCACGGTGTTGTTCGTATGCCGGGTCGACGGCGCCATCGTCGGCTCGCTGACGCTGGCGCTGTTCCGGATCCCGACCGGTTTGCGGGCGTGGATCGAGGACGTCGTCGTCGACGAAGCCGCCCGCGGCCACGGTGTCGGCGAGAAGCTGAACCGGGCTGCGCTCGAAGAGGCCGCCCGCCGGGGCGCGAAGACGGTCGATCTCACCTCCCGGCCGTCGCGTGAAGCGGCGAACCGGCTCTACCGGCGCATGGGCTTCGAGGCCCGGGAGACCAACGTCTATCGCTACGACCTGTGAGCGCCCGGTGAACCGAGGAGCGCCGATCGGCAATTCGGCGCTCCTCGTCTGACCGGAAGAGGCGAAACGAGATACCGAACCAGGTTGTGACGGCTCCGGGCCACACGGCGGTGGTGCGAAGGGTGCTGCCGCCGGACGATGGGCTGTAGCTCGTCGAGTTGGGCGAGGACATGAACCAACCGCCATCGGCTGGACCGTTCAGCCGAGCAACGATGGCCGCCGCGACGACCGCGGGCCCAACGTCAATCGCAACGGACAACACCACCTTCTGGCCGTAGGTCATGCGCTCGTTGTTCCACCCCACATCCACCCGTAGCTCCGCCGGTCTATGCGCAGATGGTTTCGGTATCGCCGGGCGTCGCTTGGCGGGCCACGCCGTCGACCCTCGGTAGGATTGCGGTATGTCGTCGATCGAGCGTGTGGCGACGAAGCGGCGGCTCGATGAGCCGGACGAACCGTGGCGCTATTGGGCGACGCGGCCCGTTGCTGAGCGCCTCGAGGCGGTCGAGCAACTCCGACGCGAGCATCACGGGTGGTCCCTTGGAGCTGAACCCCGACTTCCAAGAGTTCTTGCGATCGTTCGTCGGACATGACGTTCGCTTCCTGATCGTCGGTGGGTACGCGCTTGCTGCCCACGGACATCCCAGGTACACGAAGGACCTCGACGTCTGGGTGTGGACCGACCCCTCGAACTCTCCACGTGTCGTTGCAGCGTTGGAGGAGTTCGGCTGAGGCGTACGAGCATCGCCTGATGGTCGACGTCGGTGGATTGCAGGTGCCGTTCGTCTCGGTCGACGACCTGCGCACCAACAAGCTCGCCACCGGACGACTTCGCGACCGCGCTGACGCTGCCGAACTCCCGCCGCCGGACGAAATTCGTTTCTGACGTCGAAACGTAGACGAACGTCTACCGGTTTTCATTGGGAGCCTGACCGCGTCGCCGACTCGGGCTGCCTCCGAGCCCAGGGGCTCGGTGGGCAGGGGTGGCCTTACGACATGGCTGGGCGCCGCGAACTCGTCGAAGCGAGGCGGGACGTGATCTGTGCGATCGTCCGGCGGCACCGTGGCCGATCGGTCGCCATCTTCGGCTCGGTGGCTCGGGGTGATGAGTCGTCGACGAGTGCCATCGATTTCCTGGTCGATTTCGAGCCAGGTAGTTCGCTGTTCGACCTCCTACACCTCGCCGAGGAACTCGAGAGACTTCTGGGCGTCCCCGTCGATGTCGTCTCGGCCGGCGGGCCGAAGGATCGTGACGACCACATCCGGCGCGAGGCCGTGCCGCTGTGAGCAGAGGCGACGACCAGCGCGTCGCCGACCTACTCGAGGCGGCCGACGGACTGGCCTCGGTGATCGCAGTCGGCCGTCAGGCATTCTCCGCGAATCCCTTGCACCGCAGGGCTGCAGAGCGGCTGCTCGAGGTCATCGGGGAGGCGAGCACTGTGCTCAGCCACGAGTTCAAGGCGACCCGACCTGGCGTGGCGAGACGTCGGAGCCCTGAGGATCCTGCTCGCTCACCACTACCACCGCGTCGATGTCCGGTACTGGGGCGTACCCCGGGATCGATGCCGTCGTCCGTTCCAGCGGGAGGTTCACGGCTGCTCGCCAGGCGTCTCGCGGCGAGCTCTCGGCGCCCGTTGCGCCCACGACCGGGCGCCGCGTCGAGGGTGGAACAGGAGTGGCTGGTGGGTCGTTCGACCCTGGCGGCGGCCCGTCCCGGTGCGGTTCGGTCGAGAGGTGGGCGGTAATGGTGGGAAGAGAGGTCGCTTCGTCGTTGCCGCCGCCGTGACGGCCGTGGCGAGCCTGCTCGCCGCCGGTACGGCGCATGCCTGGGGATCAGCGGTCCCGTGCCAGGGACGCATGGAGAGGCAGGTCTTCCGAGCGGTCGACTCCAACGATCGCTCGGGGTACTTCCTGATGCCGAACGGTGGCTTCGAGACCGGTGCGAACGAGTGGCAACTGCGTGGCGGTGCCGCCGTCGTGACCGGGAACAACACGGTCCTACCCGGCGGCACGAGGAGCCTGCGAATCCCGAACGGGGCGGTGGCGCAGTCGC
>JBILVB010000073.1:0-18666 GCA_044370695.1 Acidimicrobiales bacterium
GCCTTTGCGCCCGGCGGGCCCGACCACTCGCCGGGTACCGGGTTCCTGGCGGTGCGCCCCACGAAGGCCCTCGTGCTGCTGGCCTACGGCATGCGCGGCTCGCACACGTGGGTGGCGTCGTGACCGATCTGGCGGCCGTGAAGGCCGAGTCCCGCCGCTACGGGCCCATCGCCTACGTCGCCACGACCGGCGCCGACGGCGAGCCCCATCTCGCCCCGGTCGCGGTGTCGTGGGTCGACGACGACCTGTATGCGTTCGTGCTGTCGTCGGGCCGCAAGGTCCGCAACGTGCGGGAGAACCCGCGGGCGACCGTCCACTTCTCGGTCTCGGAGGCAACCGGCTGGGATTCGTGCATCGTGTGGGGCGACGCCTCGGTCGTCGACACCGCCGAGGGTCGGCGAGCGCTCTGGGACCGAATGGGGTACGACCTCGCAGCGTTCGAACCCGGCGGACCCGACAGCGACAACCACGTCTTCGTGCGGATCGTCCCTTCCCGTGCCACCATCCTGCGGATGTACGGGTTGAAGGGACGAGAGACATGGCACGCCTGACCAAGCTGTCGCGCTCGATCGCCGGGAAGGTCGCCGTCGTCACCGGCGCCGCGTCCGGTATGGGTCGCGCCACCGCCCACCTGTTCGCCGACGAGGGGGCCCACGTCGCCGTGGTCGACCTCGGGGAGGCCCGGGTGGCCGCCGTGGTCGAGGAGATCACCGCAGCGGGCCTGTCCGCCAAGGGGTTCGTGTGCGACGTTGCGGATCCGGCGGCGATCCACAAGCTGGTCGACGACGTCGTGGCGGCCTTCGGCGGTCTCGACATCCTCGTGAACAACGCCGGCGTCGCCATCGTCGGCGGAACCACGGCCCCGGAGGCCGAGTTCGAGGACGGGTGGGCGGCCACGCTCGACGTCAACCTCACCGCACACATCCGGCTCGTGCGGGCCGCCTTGCCGTACCTGCAGCGCTCCGGTGCGGGCCGCGTGGTGAACATTGCGTCGACCGAGGCCATCGTCACCTCGGCGGGCATGCCGGCGTACGCCGCCTCCAAGGCCGGCGTCGTCGGGCTCACCAAGTCGCTCGCCGTCGAGCTTGGCCGCACCGGGGTGACGGTCAACTGCATCTGCCCGGGGCCGATCCGCACCGGGATGACCGCCGGGATCCCCGAGGACTCCAAGGAGACCTACGCCCGGCGCAGGGTGCCGTTGCGGCGCTACGCCGACCCGGAGGAGGTGGCCCAGATGACGTTGTCGATGGTGCTCCCGGCCGCGAGCTTCCTCAACGGCGCCATCCTGCCCGTCGACGGCGGAATGACGATCCGCCACACCTGATCCGCCCGGACCACCACCGGTCCGGGCGGATCGGTGGTGGTCAGCGCGGGACGCTCGAGCCGCCTCGGGGCAGCCAGTTGCCGTGGAACCCCATGGGGATACGTCGAGGCAGGTGGACTCGCGCGACCTCGGCGGTGATGTCGTGGCCGTCGAGGACGAGCAGATCCGTGGCGCCCGTCGCCCCGTCGATCTCGTAGGTGAGCACCCAGCCGTCCCGCTCGTCGGTGCCCTCGGGGTTCGCGGCGAACACGGCTTCCCCGGTGGTGGTACCCGGCCGCAGGTGCTTCACCGTGCGGTCGCCGGTGGCCAGGTCGTACTGCACGACGGCGTCGAAGCCGCCGATGTCGCTGCGCTGCAACATCGCCGAGGCGTGGCCGTAGCGACTCGGGTAGCCGACGAGGTCGTCGTTGACCCGGGGGAAGTCCTGGGGGCCGCCGGCGATCCGCTCCTCGGTGCAGGTCCCGCTCGTCAGGTCGAGCGTCCAGCGGGTGAGCCCGACACCACTGCCGTCGGCGAACGGGTCGACCTTCGCGTCCTCGAAGGCGAGGTCGATCGACGGCATCCGGCAACCGATCGCAACGATGCGGTCACCGTCCTCCCAGGCGTTGAGGAAGTGGAACACGTAGCACGGGTCGATCTCGAACCAGCGGATCTGGTCGCCTGCCCCGTGCCGGGGCAGGACGCCGATCCGCGCGCCGTAGTCGGGCTGCCACATCTTGGCGCCCGACATCATGTGCTCGAGTTCGATCACCGCCGGCAGATCGAAGATCAGCGAGTAGTGGGCCGTGGTGAGGAAGTCGTGCATCATCACGCCGTGGGGGATCTCCACGATCGTGGAGTGGGTGAGGTTGCCGGCCGCATCGGCGACGTGGTGGCGCAGGAACGGCCGGCTGCCGCCGTACCCGAAGAACACGAGCTCACCGGTGCGGGCGTCCCACTTCGGATGGGCCGTGAAGGCACCCTCGAGCTTGCCGCCCATGTCCCACAGGCCGACGGTCTCGAGCCGGTCGTCGAGTTCGGTCGGGAATCCGCCTTCCCACAGGGCGAGGATCTTGCCGGCGTGCCGGATCACGTTGGTGTTGGCTGCGTTCTTGAACATCCCGCACTCGTCCATGAGCTCGGCCGGCGGGAACACGATGTTGGCGATGCCGCCGAACAGCGCACGACCGGCGGCACGCTCGTGGCGCAGCCCGGGAGTGACGACGAAGCGGTTCCGGTAGGAGGCCTTGCCGTCGCGCAGGGTGACGCCGTGGATCATCCCGTCGCCGTCGAACCAGTGGTAGGCGCCGAGCGGGTCGAACTGCGGGTTCGAGCCGTTGCGCAGGTACACGCCGTCGAGCTGCGGCGGCAGCGTTCCGGTGACGCGCAGATCCGGAACGTCGAGTTCGTCGTGGACCGGCGCGAAGGCGCCGGTGAGGAACTTGCTGGTCGGTGCATCCTCGATGATGGCCATGGCGTGGCTCCCTCGGGCCGTGGAGCGAGCCCCGGCGTCGCTCCGGTGATGGAGCATCGTCGCACGGTTCGTACGCTGGGGCGATGGCAGGGTGGACCGAAGACGACGTCGGTGATCTCACCGGGCGGACCGCGCTGGTCACCGGGGCGAATTCCGGCATCGGGTGGGACACGGCGCGAGTCCTGGCCGAGCGCGGCGCCCATGTGGTGCTGGCGTGCCGCAACCCGACCAAGGCCGCCGATGCGCGCGACCGGATCCTGGCGGGTGCATCGGGGGCCTCGGTCGAGGTGCTCGAGCTCGACGTGTCGGAACCCGCCTCGGTGCGCAGTGCCGCCACGGCCTTCCGTGCCGCCCACGATCGGCTCGACCTTCTGGTCAACAATGCCGGGATCATGGCCGTGCCGTTGCGCCGGAACTCCCACGGCTGGGAACTGCAGTTGGCCACCAACCACCTCGGGCACTTCCTGCTCACGGCCGAACTGGCGGACCGGCTGCTGACCACCCCGGGCTCCCGAGTGGTCAACGTCGCCAGCCTTGCCCATCGGGGCGGGAAGATCGCCTTCGACGATCTCGAGGCGAACAAGCGGTACGCCCCGATGGCCCGCTACTGCCAGAGCAAGCTGGCCAACCTGCTGTTCTCGAGCGAGCTCCAGCGCCGGTTGGCCGGGGCCGGCGCATCGACGATCGCGCTGAGCGCCCACCCGGGCCTGTCACGCACGAACCTCGCACAGGAACCCGCCAACGCGGGCTCGAGGTTGCTGCAGAAGGCCCGGCCGCTCTACGAACGGATGATCCAGCCCTCGGCCATGGGAGCGCTGCCGACCCTGCGGGCCGCCGTCGACCCGACCGCCCGCGGCGACGAGTACTTCGGTCCGGGCGGGTTCGGCGAGTACGGCGGGCACCCCGACCGTGCCCGGCGCAGCGCCCGCAGCCAGGATCGTTCGCTGGCGGCACGGCTCTGGGACGTGTCGCTGTCGTTGACGGGCGCGTCGTACCCGTTCTGATCGTCGGGCGCACGCACCCGGGCCCGCCGGCGCCGAGCGGCCCGGGTGGATCCCGTCACCCTGCCCGGCCCGGCCGGGGCCGAGCCGAACACGCCGCCTAGCCTTCGGGGTATGGCCCTGCCTGCTGTGACGACGGCGCGCTACCGGCGCCTCACCTTCGTGGCGCTCGTGATGGTGTCGGCGATCATCGTGACCGGCGCCGCCGTGCGCCTCACGGGGTCCGGGCTCGGGTGCCCGGACTGGCCGACCTGCGACGACGGCAAGCTCGTGTCGGTGCAGACGAGCCATCAGGCCATCGAGAACGTCAACCGGCTGTTCACCGGGGTGATGATCGTGGCGCTCGCGGTCACGGTCCTGGCCTCCGTTCGGATCCGACCGCGCCGGCGTGACCTGATCGGGCTCTCCGCCGCACTGGTGGCCGGCGTGTTCGGTCAGGCCATCGTCGGCGGCATCGTCGTGCTCACCGACCTGCACCCCGGCGCCGTCATGTGGCATTTCCTGCTGTCGATCGTCGTCGTCGGCGCCGGCATGGTCCTGCACCGGCGGGCCGCCGAACCGGGTGGTCCCTACCGCTTGCGGGTGCCCGCCGCCGTACGGCGACACGTGGTGGCGATCGTCGTGCTGACGGCAGCGGCGATCGTGACCGGAACGGTGGTCACCGGCACCGGGCCACACGCCGGTGACGAGCGGGCCAAGCGCTGGGGCTTCGACATCAGCCACGTCGCCCGCATCCACGGCCTCACCGTCATCGCCACCATCGCCCTGACGCTGTGGTTGGTGGCCCGGATCCGGCGTACCGCCGCCGGGAAGGTCCTCGAGGACGCGCTGTCGCTGTTCCTGCTCGCGGCGTTCGTCCAGGGGGCCATCGGCTACGTGCAGTACTTCACCGGTGTGCCGGCGCTGCTGGTGGGGTTCCACATCCTCGGCGCGACCCTCGTGTGGGTCGCCGTGATGCACCTGTTGTTGCGCACCCGGGAACCGGTGCTCAGCGTCGACGTCGCGGCGAACGTGCGCTCGGAAGGTTCGACCGGCGCTGACGCCATACCTGCCGGTCGGCCTGGGCAGCCGTGATGTCCTGCCACTCGTCGCTGCGACCGACGTCCTGCAGCCAGCCGAGATCCTCGTGGGCGTCGATGTCGATCACGCCCTGGCGCCGTTCGATCAGGCGGACGAACACGGCGTTGAAGCCCTCGGGGTCGCTCAGGTTCTTCAACTCCTTCAGCCCGGATTCCTCCGACGCGGTGACCAGGCGGATGGTGGCGTAGCCGAGGAGGCGGCCGAGGGTGCTCTGGTCCCAGGCGAAGTCCGTGATGCGGCCCCACGGGATCGAGAAGTTCTCGCGGCGCAGGATGCCCTGGGTGCGGATCACGCGGAAGTTGGTCATCACGTACCGCGTGTAGTGGTTGAGCAGCAGGTTGCGGACCACCCCGAACGCGAGCACGCACCAGGCGGTGAGCAGCATCGCCGTCACCGGATTGAACCCCCAGCGGATCACGAGGGCGAGCCATCCGACGAGCAGCGCGCCGACGGCGACGGTCTCGGGGTGGTCGACGACGAGGAACGCCTTGGGCGACGGTCCGTCCTGGAGGATCACGTACTCCACCTGCTCGACGTGCGCGCCCACCTTCTGGTGGACGAGCAGGCTGTCGACGATCTCCTCGGGCGTGGACAGGAAGTCGCGGAAGCTGCCGTAGCGCTGCCGTACCAGCACGGCGAGCGCCAACAGCCCCAGGGCGAGGGCCAGGCAGGCGACGGCCAGTAGGACGATGGCCAGCGCGACGAGCCGCTCGGTCATGACGGCGAGCCGGACAAGCCCTTCAAGAACGTGACGAGCTGGTCGTACATCGCCTTGACCGAGCCGCCGATGGCGGCCAGGAATTCGCGAGCCGACGTGGAGGTTTGCTCGGGGCTCCACCAGATCAGGATCACGACGAACCCGATGAGCAGGTAGAGAGCGAGGCGTTTGACGAAGAGTGAGAGCTTCACGGGCGACCTCCGGCGCGCGAGGAGGGAGCATCCGCCCGACGCCAGGGTAGTACCCTGCGGGGGTCGGGACAACGACCCTGCCGGCCGGTGTCTCGGGGGCGCCGGTTCCGGGGCGTCAGCCGACCAGGCGGGCCGTCACGCCCCGGGCGACGGCGGCGAACTCCGCCATCGTGGCGTCGATGATCGCCGCCACCGGTTCGACGGATTCGATCCGGCCCATCACTTGACCGCCGAGGGCGATCGCCGCCTCCATGTCGCCGCCGAAGTACAGGTCGAGCGCACGGCCGAACTCGCTCATCGGGACGTGCTCCTCGCGCTCGAGGCGGGTCGTGCGCTCGGTGCGCAGCGCCCGCAGCCCGGGCCGCGAGAACCGGTTGAGGAACACCGTGTCGGTCTCCGCTGCGCCGACGATCGCCTGCTTCCAGTGCTCGTGCACGGGGCTCTCGGCGGCCGACACCATGCGGGTGCCCATCTGCACCGCCTCGGCCCCGAGCGCGAAGGCGGCAGCCATCGAGCGGCCGTCGCAGATGCCGCCCGCAGCGACGACGGGGACGCCCACCTTCGAGCACACGAGCGGCAGCAGCACCATCGTGGCGACGTCGCGCGGGTTCTTGAAACCACCGCCCTCGCCGCCTTCGCCCCCGAGGCCGTCGACGCCGGCGTCGACGGCCTTGAGTGCGGCGGCCAGCGTGGGCACGACGTGGAACACGGTCAAGCCGGCCGCCTTGAGCTGGGCGGTGTACTTCGTGGGGTCGCCCGCAGAGGTGGTCACGAACCGGACGCCCTGCTCGACGACGAACTCGACGATCGCCGGGTCGCGCACGAACAGTTGCGCAACGTTCACACCGAAGGGCTTGTCGGTGAGATCCGCCATCTTGCGGATCTCCTCCCGCACGGCGTCGAGGTCGCCCGACGACGTCTCGATGATGCCGAGGCCCCCGGCGTTGGACACCGCCGAGGCGAGCTGGGCCCGGGCGATCCATCCCATCGGCGCCTGGATGATCGGGTGCGTGATCCCGAGCATCTCGGTGATTCGGGTCCGCACGACGGGTTCGGTTGCGCTCATGGCTCTCCTTGGCTGCGGGCTCAGAGGTACTCGGCGGCCGCAGCCTGCACGGCGGCGACGATCGGCTCCCAGGCGGCGTCGGGCTGCCGGGTGACGGTGACGAAGTCGTTGGTGCCGAACAAGTTGGCGACACCGGGAACCGCGAGGACGGCCTCGGCGAACGGTCCGGCGGCCGCAGCGTCGGCCGGCGCAGCGACGTTGATCATCGCCGGGAGGCGGACGTCGAGGACGAACTTCATCGCGTTCGGGTTCGGGGTCGGGGTCGGCGTGGCGGTCGCCATCCGTGCACCCTAAGGCACGCTACGGTCCCGGACGAGAACGCATCCGTGAGGGGGCTCCATGCGTGCAGCGGTGCTCGAGACCAGTCCGGGCCAGCTCGTCGTCCACGGCGACGTCGAGCACGATGCCCCGGGTCCCCACGAGGTGCTCGTGCGGGTCGCCGCGTGCGGGTTGTGCCACAGCGACCTCCACTTCATGGAGGGGCTGTACCCGACGCCGCTGCCCACCGTGCTCGGCCACGAGTGCGCCGGCGTCGTCGAAGCCGTCGGGCGGGACGTCACGTACTGCCGACCGGGCGACCACGTGATCGCGTGTCTGTCGGCCTACTGCGGGCAGTGCACCGAGTGCCTCACGGGCCGGTTGTTCCTGTGCAGCGGGCGCCAGACCATCGACCGGCGCCCGGGGGAGGCGCCTCGCCTCTCGCGTCAGGGCGAGGTCGTCCACCAGTTCACCCGGCTGTCGGGTCTCGCCGAGGCGATCCTGGTGCACGAGAACGCGCTCGTGACCATCAGCCCCGACATGCCGCTCGACCGAGCCGCGCTCATCGGGTGCGGGGTCACCACCGGGGTCGGTGCCGTGTTCCGGACGGCTGCGGTCGAACCCGGGGCGACGGTCGCGGTGATCGGCTGCGGGGGGATCGGGCTGAACGTCGTGCAGGGGGCCCGCATCGCCGGGGCGCTGCGCGTCATCGCGATCGACCTCAACCCGGCCAAGCTCGAGATGGCCCAGGCCTTCGGTGCGACCGACGTGATCGACGCCTCGAGCGTCGACCCGGTCGCTGCGGTGCGCGAGATCACCAAGGGCGGTGCGGAGTTCAGCTTCGAAGCGATCGGCTCGAAGACCGCGACCGAGCAGGCCTTCCGCATGATCCGCCCCGGTGGGACGGCGACGGTGATCGGGATGATCCCGGTGGGCACGAAGATCGAGATCCACGGCCCGGACCTGTTGCAGGCCAAGCGGTTGCAGGGGTCGATGATGGGTTCCAACCGGTTCCGGGTCGACATGCCCCGGTACGTCGAGCTCTACCTGCAGGGCCGCCTGAAGCTCGACGAGCTGGTGTCGGCCCGCATCCCGCTCGAGCAGGTCAACGAAGGGTTCGCCGCCATGAAGGCCGGGTCGGTGGCCCGCAGCGTCGTGGTGTTCTGAGCGCAGGTTCGCTCAGAACACCGGCGACGACGGTTCGAGCCCGAGCAGGACGCGCCCGGCGTCGTCGATGGCGTGGGGCGACACCATGAGGTGCTGACCGACGACGTGGATGTCGCGGAAGCAGCGGGCCAGCGGATGGTCGGCGTCGCTCATCGCCGTCCCGGCGCTCTCGTAGAGGCCGGTCACGGCGTGGGCGCAGGCCTGGACGGCGTGCGAACACGCCAGGCGGACGAGCGCCTGCTGGCGGGTGTCGGGGCGCCCGCCGGCGACCACCGTGTACCAGAGGTCACCCACGGCGTCGGCGACGAACCCCCGGGCTCCACCGAGCGCGGCCTCGGCATCGGCCAGGGCGCGCTGGGCCCGGGGTCGCTCGGCCAGGGGCACCCGGGAGAAGCGGGGGACGCGGCTCGTCGCCAGCTCGACGAACTGGTCGATCGCGGCCCGGGTGATGCCGGTGGCGACGCCGACCTTGTTGTAGGCGAGTCGGCTGGTGACCGGCAGCGATGCGAGCGCACCACCCCGGCCGGGGCGGTTCACCCGGGTCCGGGTGACGTGGGAGTCGGGTACGAACACCCCTGCCGCCACCACGTCGTGGCTCCCCGAGCCCCGTAGGCCCGGCGCGTTCCAGGTCAGCTCGATGTCGTAGGCCGAACGGGGGAGCAGCACTTCGAGCACCTCGCGGGTGGGCTCGCCGTCCACGACGACGCACTGGGCCCAGAACCAGTCGGCCTGCGCACTGCCGCTCGCGAAGGGCCAGCGGCCGTCGACGACGAAACCGCCCGCCACGGCTCGTGCTCGGCCCTGGGGGTTGAGCGCGCCACAGATCACCACGTCGGGGTGGTCGACGACCACGGCTCGGGCCGTGTCGTCGGGCAGGTGCATGGCGCCGATGCCCGTGGTCTCCGTGCCGATCATCAGCACCCAGCCCGTGGCGCCGTCGGCCTGGGACACGGCGTCGATCACGGCGATCGAGGTGAGCGGATCGCACGCCGGGCCGCCGAGCTCGCCCGGTACACCGGTGGCGAACAGCCCGGCTTCGGCCAGCGCCCGCACCACGTCGGGATCGGGGCCGGCGGCGCGTTCGGCGGCCGCGGCCCGCTCCCGCACGAGCGGTTGCAAGCCACGGGCACGGGTCAGCAGCGGATGCGTGGTCCCCATCGACGCAGTCTGGCGCACCCGGACCCGGCTGGGATCCCGGGCGCTAAGGGATCCGTCTGGTTTCGGACGGATCGTCAACTTCCCCCCGAACGTGCCGACCTTTCGTCTGGGTAGAGGAGGCAACGCCGTGCTCGGAATGGTGAACAAGGCGATCGAGGATCTCGCGATCAGCATCGGCGGGCGCGAGGCGTGGGATGCGATCCGCACCAAGGCGGGCGTCGACGTGGTCGCCTTCGTCAGCTCGGCCAGCTACGACGACGAGGTCACCTACCGCCTCGTCGGAGCCGCGAGCGAGGTGTTCTCGCTGCCCCCGGAAGCGGTCCTCGAGGCGTTCGGCAAGCACTGGATCCTCTACACCGGCCGTGAGGGGTACGGCGCGCTGCTCACGGCGACCGGCTCGTCCGTGCCCGAGTTCCTGCGCAACCTCGACGCCATGCACGCCCGTGTGGCCCTCACGTTCCCCGGCCTGCAGCTGCCGTCGTTCGAGATGGACGAACTCGACGATCACCGGACCGAGGTGTGCTACCGCTCCGAGCGGCCCGGTCTGGCACCGATGGTGCTCGGTCTGCTGAAGGGCCTCGGCACGCTGCTCGAGCAGGACATCGAGGTGGCCCACGTCGGCTCGGCCCCGGGCGAGGACCGTTTCCTCGTGACCCTGGCGGCATGAACCCTGCCGTCGTCGCTCCCGACGCGGCGAGTGACGTTGCCGGGCGGATGCTCGACGAGCTGTTCCCGTTCCACGTCGCTCTCGACGACGCCGGCGCCGTGCTGCGGCACGGGCGGTCGACGTCGCGGCTGTGCCCCGGCCTGCAGGTCGGGGACCCGATCGCGACCCATCTGCGCCTCGTGTCCCCGGGCGGCCCGCTGACCGTCGAGCGGCTGCGCCGGGCGCGAGGACGGCTCGTGGTGTTCCAAACGCCCGCCGGGGTCATGGTGCGCGGCCAGGTGATCGTCTCGGCCGACGTCGTCACGATCGTCGGGAGCCCGTGGTTCACCGAGCCCGAGGCGCTCACCGCCGCCGGGCTGACCATCGCCGACTTCGCGCCGCACGACCCCACCCCGGACTTCCTCATCGTCGTCCAGCAGCAGTCCACGGCGCTCACCGACACCCGCCGGCTCGCGGAGCGGCTCGAGCAGATGGACGCCGAGCGGCGCCGACTCGAGGAAGCCGAGCGGGCCCTCGCACGCGACCTGAACGCCCTTCCGGACCTGATGCTGCGCCTCGACGCCGCCGGGAAGGTGCTCGACTACCGGGGATCCACCTCGTTTTCGGACTCGGACGAGTCGGTCGTCGGGCGGGACGTGTTCGAGGTGTTCCCCGGGATGCAGGAGCACCTGCGCGGGGCGCTGCTGCGGACCTTCCAGTCGTCCACCACGCAGTCGTTCGAGTACGTCGCCGGCTCGGTCGAGCGCCCGGAGTACTTCGAGGCGCGCATCGTGCGGTGCTCGCCGGCGGAGGCCCTGCTGCTGGTGCGCGACGTCAGCGAGCGCCGCTCGCTCGAGCACCAACTCGCCCATCAGGCGTTCCACGACACGCTGACCGGTCTGCCGAACCGGGCCCGGTTCCAGGAGCGCCTCCGCCAGGCCGTGGTCGACGGGAGCGCTGGCACGGCCGTGCTGTTCGTCGACCTCGACGACTTCAAGCAGATCAACGACACGCTCGGGCACGCGGCCGGCGACGAGATGCTCATGGCGGCGGCCGAGCGGCTCCGCACGTGCGTGCGCCCTGGGGACCTCGTGGCACGCCTCGGCGGGGACGAGTTCGCCCTGCTGCTCGCCGGCGTCGATCGCCACGTCGCCGGTGAGGTGGCGGCGAGGCTCGTCGACGTGCTGTCCGAGCCGGTCGTCATCGACGGGCGACCGATGCGGGTCGGCGCGAGCGTCGGGGCGGTCCTGGTCGAGGCGGTCGTCGACGAGGTCGAGCGTTACGCCGAGGAACTGCTGCGCAGCGCCGACGTGGCGATGTACTGGGCGAAGGCGTCCGGGAAAGGGCGCACCGCGTTCTTCGACCCGGCGATGGACGAGCGGATCATGGCGCGCCTGCAGGTCGAATCGGCCCTGCGCACTGCGATCGCCGAGCAACAGTTCGTCGTCCACTACCAGCCGATCGTCGGTCTCGACGCCGGCCGGGTGGTCGGGGTCGAGGCCCTCGTGCGGTGGGAACGGCCGGGCGGGTGCATGGTGCCGCCGGCCGAGTTCATCCCGCTCGCCGAGCAGACCGGGCTGATCGGCGCGATCGGAGAACACGTCCTGCGCACCGCGTGCCAACAGGTGCGGACCTGGGACGAGACCTTCCCCGACCGTGAACCGCTCGAGTTGAGCGTCAACCTCTCGGCCGTCCAGTTGCTCGATCCGGGGATCGTCGAGTTGGTCGGCACCGTGCTCGCCGAGACCGGCCTGCCCGCCGAGCGTCTCACCGTCGAGATCACCGAGACTGCGTTGATCAGCGAGACCGAGCGGGTTCGCGCCGTCGTGGAGGGGCTCGCCGAGCTCGGCGTCCGCCTGGCGCTCGACGACTTCGGCACCGGGTTCTCCTCGCTCAGCCACCTGCGCGAGTTCCCGATCGACCAGATCAAGATCGACCGCCTGTTCATCTCGAGCATGTTCGAGGCGGGCCCCAACGGGGCGATCGCCGCCGCGCTGCTCGGCATGAGCCGGATCCTTCGCGTCGGCGTCGTCGCCGAAGGGGTCGAGGAGGCCGAGCAGGTCACCGCCCTGCAGCAGCTCGGCTGTCCCTCGGCGCAGGGCTACTACTTCGCCGAGCCGATGGACGCCCGCAACCTTTCCGAGATCCTCCGAGCCGATCCCGTCGTGGAGGTCACGGCTCGCCCGTCGTGACCCGGCCGGGTCGGCTTGCCACGGCCACACCGGCGAGGACGCCGGCCAGACCGACCGTGCCCACGGCGCCCAGGTGTTCGCCGAGCACGGTCACGCCCAGCAGCGTGGCCACGGCGGGTTCCACCAGGGTGATCGTCATCGTCAGGCCGAGCGGGAGGGACCCGACCCCGCGTCCGAACGACACGTAGGACAGCCCGATCGTGACGATGCTGAGGTGCGCAACGATCGCAAGCGGTCCGGGGCCTCGCAGCCAGCCCAGCCCGTCGAACGCGATGATCGGGGCGAGCGCCAACCCGGCCGTCAGGAAGACGTGGGACATCGCTCGGCTCGACGGGCAGCCGGCGCGCACCAGCCGCCCGGCGGCGAGGGCGTACACGGCGTAGGAGGTCCCGGCGCCGGCCGCAGCGGCGAGGCCGATCGGGTCGAGGTCGACCGAGCCGTCCCGAAGGGTCAGCGCCGCCATGCCGGCGATCGCCAGGGCCGTACCCGCCGACCAGGTGCGGCTCGGCGGCTGGTGGTCGACGAGCGCCGCGAGGATCCCGCCGGCGACCGGGGCCGATCCGATGGCCACGACCGTGCCGACGGCGACCCCGGTGCGCTCGGTGCCCAGGAAGAACGTGAACTGGTAGGCCGCCACCCCGACGGCCCCGAGCGCCACCCACGGCCAGGCCGGTCGGGTCGGCCGCCGCCAGCGTCCCTCGGTGAGCACGGACACCACGGCGAGGGTGATGCCGCCGCCGATCAGGCGCAGGGCGGCGATCACCGGGGTGCCCACGCCGTCGGGAAGGAAGGTGCGGGCGGTGCCGGCCGTGCCCCACAGCGCGGCGGCTGCGCCGACGAAGCCGAGCGCCCGGGCTCGGCTCAGTGGCCGCCACCGAGGTAGGCGGCCTTGACCGCCTCGTCGTCGAGCAGGTCCGCGCCGCGCCCCTCCTTCACGATGCGTCCCGTCTCGAGCACGTAGGCCCGGTGGGCCCGGCGCAGCGCCTGGGCGGCGTTCTGCTCGACGAGCAACACCGTGGTGCCCTGCTGGTTGATCTCGGTGATGATCGAGAAGATCTGGGCGATGAGCATCGGGGCGAGGCCCATCGACGGCTCGTCGAGGAGCAGCACCCTCGGGCGGGCCATCAGGGCCCGGCCGATGGCCAGCATCTGCTGCTCCCCGCCGGACATCGACCCGCCGGCCTGGGTGCGCCGCTCCGCCAAGCGAGGGAACAGGGCGAACACGCGGTCGAGGTCGGCCTGCTTGGCTGCCGACCGGGAGTCCTTGCGGACGTAGCAGCCCATCTCGAGGTTCTCGAGCACGCTCATGCCCGGGAAGATGCCGCGGCCCTCGGGCGCCTGGCTGATGCCCATGCTCACCCGCTTGTGCGCCGGCACCCGGGTGATGTCCTGACCCTCGAACAGCACCCGGCCGGCGGCCACCGGGCGCACACCGGAGACCGTCTTCATCGTCGTGGTCTTGCCGGCGCCGTTCGCCCCGATGAGGGTGACCACCTCGCCCTCGTCGACCGTGAACGAGATCCCCTTGATGGCCTGGATGCGGCCGTAGAAGACCTCGAGGTCCTGCACCTCGAGCAGTGCCATCACGCCACCTCCTCGTCGGGCGCACCGAGATAGGCCGCGATCACCGCGGGGTTGGACTGGATCTCGGCGGGCGAGCCCTCGGCGATCTTGCGCCCGAAGTCGAGCACGACGATCCGGTCGGTCACGTTCATCACCAGGCTCATGTCGTGCTCGATCAGCAGCACCGTGTACCCCTGGGACCGGATCGTGCGGATCAACCCCATGAGATCCTGCTTCTCGGCCGGGTTGAACCCGGCCGCCGGCTCGTCGAGGCAGAGCAGTTTCGGGCCGGTGGCCAGTGCCCGGGCGATCTCGAGGCGCCGCTGGTAGCCGTACGGCAGGTTACGGGCGAGGTCGTCACCCCGGTCGGCGATGCCCATGAACTCGAGCAACTCCTGCGCCCGCGCCCGGCCGCGGGCCTGTTCCCGGCGGTGGATCGGCAGGTGCAGCATGGCGGCCAGGGCACCCGAGCGGTGGTGGGCGTCGCCGCCGACCATCACGTTCTCGACGGCCGTCATGTCGGGGAACAACCGGATGTTCTGAAACGTCCGCGCGATGCCGAGCTTGGTGATCTGGTAGCGCTTCAGGCCGCTCAGCGACCGGCCGGCGAAGTCGATGGCCCCTGCGGTTGCCTCGTACACGCCGGTGACCACGTTGAAACAGGTGGTCTTGCCGGCCCCGTTCGGACCGATCAGGCCGAGGATCTCGCCGGTGTCGATGTGGAAGGACACGTCGTCGAGCGCCGTGACGCCGCCGAAGCGCATCGTGACGTGGTCGAGGGCCATCAATCGCTCAGGCATGCCGGGTGCCTCCCTCGTGCGGTTCGGTCGCTTCGGCCAGGTCGCTGCCCGCGACACCCGGGAAGTCCGGTTGGTCCTGCGGGTTCGCAATCTCCCTGCGGCGGCGTCGGGAGCCGATCAGGCCCTGCGGTCGGAACACCATGATGAACACGAGCACGATGCCGAACCAGAAGTAGCGGGACTCCTTCAGGAACCGGAACCGCTCCGGCAGGTACGAGACCAGGACCCCGCCGACGATCGCCCCGGTGATCGAGCCCGAGCCACCGAGCACGACGGCGGCGAGGAACAGGATCGAGAGCTGGATGTCGAACGTGGTCGGGTAGATCAGCCCGTTCTTCCCGGCGAACAGCACCCCGGCCAGGCCGCCGATGGCGGCGCCGATGGCGAAGGCCAGGAGCTTGAACTTGAACGTTGGGACTCCCATCAGTTCCGCGGCGTCCTCGTCCTCGCGGATCGCCGTCCAGGCCCGGCCCACCCGGCTGTTCACCAAGCGGCGCAACAGGAACACGACGCCGATGGTGATCGTCAGGTACAGCCAGTAGTACGGGTCGGTGTTGATGACGTCGAACTCCCACTGGTCGAACACCGGGCGCTTGATGTTCGAGATGCCCTCGGCGGCGCCGAGCCAGTCGACGTTCTTCGCAACGATCCGGATGATCTCCCCGAACCCGAGCGTCACGATCGCGAGGTAGTCGCCGCGCAACCGCAGCGTGGGCGACCCGAGGATCAAGCCGGCGAGCATGGTGACCAGCACCGCGACCGGGAGGCTCGCGATCCACGGCCACGACGCATGCTTGGAGGTGAGCACGCCGCACACGTAGGCGCCGACGGCGTAGAACCCGGCGTAGCCCAGGTCGAGCATGCCGGCCATGCCGACGACGACGTTGAGGCCCAATGCGACGAGGACGTAGAGCACGATCGTGCCGCCGAGGACGGACGAGAAGTTGACCCCGGGCTCGGTCGTGATGATCGGCGGGTTGATCACCGGCAGCAGGTAGAGCAGGGCGATCCCGATCGCGCCGATCGCCCAGCGGACCGGTTTGGGTTGGCGGGCCCACGCCCGCCGCAGCGGGGCGAACAGGTCGGACCAGAAGCGCCGGATCGGGCGGACGAGGTTCTGGAACTCGGCCGTGACGTTCATGCCCGAGCCCTCCCGAGCGTCTCGCCGAGCAGGCCCGACGGGCGGAACATCAGCACGCACACCAGCACGACGAAGGCGATCACGTCCGTCCAGCGGCCGCCGAACAGGCCCGCCCCCCACAGTTCGACGACGCCGAGGGTCATCCCCCCGAGGAGCGCACCCTTGATGTTGCCGATGCCCCCGAGGACCGCTGCGGTGAACGACTTCACGCCGAGGACGAACCCGGTGTCGTAGCGGGCCGCCCCTCGGAACAACTCGAACAGGAACGCAGCGCCACCGGCCATGAGGCCACCGAGGAGGAACGTGATGAAGATGATCCGGTCGGTGTTCACGCCCATCAGGCGGGCGGTCTCGGCGTCCTGGGCGACGGCCCGGATCCCCCGGCCCGTGCGCGTGCGGGACACGAACGTGGTCAACAGGACCATCATCACGACGGCGCCGACGATCGCAATGAACCGGACGTTGGTCATGTCGGCGCCGAACACCGTGAACAACACGTCCTTCTCGTTCAGCACGAACGGCAGGCCGTACTCCTCCCGACCCTTGGCGCCGAACAGGGCGACGGCCTCGGCGATGGCGAAGCTCGCCCCGATCGCCGAGATGAGGAACACGAGCCGGGGGGCGTTACGCCGCCGCAGGGGGCGGTAGGCGATCCGTTCGAGGGTGACGGCGGCGGTGGCGGAGATGGCCATCGACACCAGGAGGCACAGCGCCAGGATGCCGATGAGCTCGAGGCCGCTCTTGTAGGGGTTGTCGCCGTTGATTCGGTCGATCCCGAGGGCCCACAGGGTGGCGAACGAGCCGAAGCACCCGAGCATGAAGATCTCCGAGTGCGCGAAGTTGATGAGGCGCAACACGCCGTAGACGAGCGTGTAGCCGAGCGCTACGAGGGCGTAGATCGCCCCGAGCGACAGACCGTTCATGGTGTTCTGCCAGAACGTGTCGACGAAGTTGTTCCAGTCCATCCGCCCCCCGGGAGGTACGGGGAGGGGTCGGAGGCGATGCCCCCGACCCCTCCCGAGTGTCAGTCGTCGTTGCCGGATCCGGCAGGGTTACTTGATGATGCCCTTGCCGACGAGCTTGCCGCCCTCGACGGCGGTGAAGTACACGGCGTCGCCGGCGATCTCGCCGTCGGGCAGGAACTTCAGCTGCTTGGTGATGCCGGGCTTGTCGTAGGTGCTGATGAAGGTGTTGATGTCGGCGCGGGTGACCTTGCCGGCGGTGATGGCGTCGAGGAACACCGTCGCCACGTCGTAGGCCTCGGGCGAGTAGAGCGCCGGCGGCTTCTTGTACGCAGCCTGGTAGGCGTCGGCGAAGGCCTTCGGGGTGGCGTCCGGCGGCAGGCCGGTCGCGGTGAGCAGCGAGCCCTCGGCGTCGGAGCCGGCGTTCTTGATGAACGCCTCGTCGAGGACGCCGTCACCGGCGACGAACACGGCCTTGACGCCGGCGGCACGCAGCTGCTTGACCAGCTTCGCGGCCTCGGCGTAGTACCCGCCGTAGAACACGTAGTCGACGTTCGCCGCCTTCATCTTGTTGACCGCTGCGCCGTAGTCGGCGGCCTTCGGGTCGATCGCGTCGGACGCGGTGGCGAGCGCACCGAGCTCCTTGCGGACCGTGTCGGCGAGGCCCTTGCCGTACTCGGAGCCGTCGTCGATCACACCGACGGCCTTGGCGCCCTTGGACTTGAGCAGCTTGACCACGCCGGGGGCCTGCTTGTCGTCGTTGGCGAGGATGCGGTGGAACGTCTTCCAGCCGTTGGTCTGCAGCTTGGCGTTCGTGGCGCCGGGCGTGATCATCGGCAGGCCGGCGGCCTCGAACTTCGGCATCGTGGCCTTGGTCTCGCCCGAGAAGCCGGGGCCGATGAGGGCCACGATCGACTTGTCCTGCACGATCGAGTCGGCGAGCGGGGTCGCCTTGTCGGGCGCGCCCTGCGAGTCGAACTTCTTGATCTCGATCTTGCAGTCCGGGTTGGCCTTGTTGAACTCGTCGACCTTCAGCTGCGCCCCGTCGACCATGTTCTGGCCGAGCGCGCCGGCATCGCCGGTGAGCGCACCGAGGAAGCCCAGGGCGATGCCCGAGCACTTCACACCGCCGCCGGCCGGCTTGACCGTGGTGGCGCCGGCCTTGGTGGTGGTGGCGCCGGAGGCCGAGTCGTCGTCGCCGCAGCCTGCGGCGATCAAGGCCACACCGGCGAGCAACGCCGTGGCCGTGGTGAACTTCCGCATGGGTGGGTCTCCCTTGCTTGTCGGACGGAGCGGCGACCGTGCCGCTCCTAAGCCGGGAGAGACTAGTGGCCCAATTCGCACCAACCGGACACCGGGGGCGGGTGCGCCGGACGAGTTCGTGACCGGAGGGGACGTGCCGTGGCACGCTCGGAACCGATGGCACAGGACTCCACACGAAGAGCGCTGCCCGTCGCGCGCTCCGTGCAGACGGTGGACTACCACACGGCCGGAGAGCCCTTCCGGATCGTCATCGGCGGCGTGCCGGCGCTGCGGGGGGCAACGGTGCTCGACCGGCGTGGCGACGCCCGGGACCGGCTCGACGACGTCCGGGCCTTCCTGGTGAACGAGCCCCGCGGGCACGCCGACATGTACGGCGGGTTCGTCACCGACCCCGATCCCGGCGAGCCCGCCGGCGACGGCGTCGCAGCCCTCGGCGTCGTGTTCTTCCACAAGGACGGGTTCTCGACCGCCTGTGGCCACGGAACGATCGCACTGGCCACGTGGGCGCTCGAGACCGGCGTCGTGCCGGCGACGTCGCCGCTGACCCGGCTGGCGGTCGACGTGCCGTCGGGCCGGCTGGCGGTCGAGGCCGACGTCGGCGCCGACGGCCGGGTCGGCGAGGTGCGGTTCACCAACGTCGCGTCGTGGGTCGCTGCGCTCGACGTCGCGCTCGACCTCGCACT
>JBILVB010000074.1:0-18565 GCA_044370695.1 Acidimicrobiales bacterium
GCTCGCCGGCACCTGACCGGGGGCGCGATCACGGGGCGCCGAGCGTCAGCGCACGGCGAGCAGCACGAGGGCGGCGCCGGCGAGGGCGAGCCCGGCCCACTGGATCGGGCGTAGACGTTCGTTGCCCAGCACCCGGGCGAGGAGGACCGTCGAGGCCGGATAGAGCGACGCCAGCACGGCGACGACGGCGAGCTGCTCGCCGGTGGTCGCCGACAGGTACAGGGCGTTCGCGCCCATGTCGAGCACACCGGCGGCGGCGACCATCGGCCAGTCCCGCCGAGCGACGCGCAGTGGGGCCGCCGTCCGCCGGGCGACGGTGACCGCGAGGACGATCGACACCGGGCGAGCGCCGAGCAGGGGCCAGAGTCCGGCATCGTCGCTGGTCCAGGCCAGCAGCACGTAGAACAAGCCGAACGCCGTGCCGGCGCCGAGGGCGCCCGGCAGCACCCGTCCGATCGGCAGCGCCAGTCGATCCGACCCGGCCCGAGCCGGCACCACGCTCACGAGGACGATGGCTGCGATGGCCAGGACGATGCCGGTCAGTGCGACCGCTCCGGGTCGCTCGCCGGCGGCGAGGCCGATGCCGACGGGCACCACCGCGGCGCAGACTGCGGTCACCGGCGACACGACGCTCATGGCGCCGAGCGCCAGGCTCCGGTAGAGCAACATGATCCCGGTGCCACCGGCGAGACCGCCGATGGCGCCGAGGCCGACGTCGACGACCGTCGGGGTGCCCGGGACGACCGTGAGCAGGATCAGCACTGCGAGCAACCCGGCCAACTGCGAGGTCACGGTCACGGTCGCGGCGGGGAGGCGCCGGGTCGCGGTGCCGCCGCAGTAGTCGGCGCAGCCGTAGACGACCGCCGAGAGCGCTGCGAGCAACGGGCCCATCGGCCACGGGGCTAGCACAGCCGGCCCTCGGCGGCTGCGACGGCGAGGGCGGTTGGGTACCGCCGGGTGAAACACCCTCCCCGCTGCGGTCGGACCGCAGTCGCGTGGCGTACGGTGACCGGACCCCCGTCATGCTCGTCGTGCTCCTGGCCCATCTCGTCGCCGCCTCGCTGCTGTGGACGACCGGTTCCCGCCTTGGACCGAGGGTGTCCACGGTCGTAGCCGCTGCACCGTTGGTCGGGTCGTTCACGTGGTTGCTCACGGCGCGGCCGGGCGACGCACCCGTCACGTCGTCGTGGCGCTGGATCGACGCGCTCGGTCTCGAGTTCGTCCTGCGTCTCGACGGGCTCGGCTGGTTGCTGGCACTGCTCGTCACCGGCGTCGGTGCCCTGGTGGTCGTCTATGCGTCGGGGTACCTCCACGGTGAACCGGCGGTCCCCCGCTTCCTGGGCACCCTCGTCGCCTTCGCCGGGGCGATGCTCGGCCTGGTCGTCGCGGACGAGGTGCTCACGCTGTTCCTGTTCTGGGAGTTGACGTCGGTGACGTCGTTCCTGCTCATCGGCCACGGCGACCGCGACGCGGCCGCCCGGACGGCGGCCACCCGGGCGCTGCTCGTCACCGGCGCCGGCGGTCTGGCCCTGCTCGGCGGTCTGGTCGTGCTCGCGCAGGACGCCGGCACGGCCCGGATCTCGGAGCTGGCCGCGGCGGGACCCACGGGGGCGCTCGGGGTGGGTGCGGCGCTCGCCGTGCTCGCCGGCGCCCTCACCAAGTCCGCCCAGGTGCCGTTCCACTTCTGGCTCCCCGGTGCCATGCAGGCGCCGACGCCGGTGTCGGCCTACCTCCACTCGGCGACGATGGTGAAAGCCGGCGTGATCCTCCTCGTGCGCTTCGCTCCGTTCCTGGCCCCGCTCGGGCCCTGGCGCGGCGTCGTCGTCGTGGCCGGCGTGGCGTCGCTGCTGCTCGGTGGCGTCCGGGCGCTCACGGAGCCGGACGCGAAGCTGGCGTTGGCGCACGGCACGGTGAGCCAGCTCGGGTTGCTCGTGATCCTGGCGGGACTGGGGGTCCCATCGCTCACGTACGCAGCGGTGGCGATGCTGCTCGCCCACGCGCTGTTCAAAGCGCCGCTGTTCCTCGTCGTGGGCATCGTCGACCATGCCACCGGCACGCGCGACCTCCGCCGGCTCGGTGGACTACGCGCCGAGTTGCCCGTCGTCGCCGCGCTCGCCGCGCTCGCGGCGGCCTCGATGGCCGCGCTGCCGCCCTTGGCGGGGTTCGTGGCGAAGGAAAAGGCGCTCGACGCCCTCGCGCTCGACGGCCCTGGCGCTGCCGGCGCCGTGGCGCTCGTCGGGGTGGTCGCCGGTTCGGCGCTGACCGTCGCGTACACCGCACGGTGGTGGTGGTCGGTGTTCGCCGGTGCGCCCCGCAGCGACCTGCACGTCCACGCACCGGGCCCGAGCCTGGTCCTGCCCGTAGCCGTCCTCACCGTCGCCGGGCTCGCGATGGGGGTGGCCGCCGGCCCGGTGGGATCGCTCGTCGCGGACGCCACGGCGATCGATGCGTCGCTCCACCTGTGGCCCGGGGTGCATCTCGCGCTCGGGTTGTCGGTGATCGCCGTGCTCGCCGGTGCGGCGTTGTTCCTGTTCGTGCGACGTCGACCGCTCCGGCCGGCACCGGCGTGGGTGCCGCGCGGCGAGGCGGTGTACGAGCGCTCCTACGCCGGGCTGCTGGCCGGCGCCCGCCGCATCGCCGGGATCGTCCAACCGGGTTCGCTGCCGGCCTATCTCGGCATCGTGTTCGTCACGGTCGTGGCCGTCGTGCTCGCCGCCGTGGCGTTCGGCGCGCGACCGGGGGACCTTCCGATCCGCCTCGCGGACGGACCGGCCGAGGTGGTCATCGCGCTGTGCGTCGCCGTGCAGGCCGTCGTCGTGCTGCGCGTGCGCCGCCGGTTCGGTTGCGCCGTCGTGCTCGGCGGGGTCGGGTACGGGTTGGCGCTGCTGTTCGCGTTGCAGGGTGCCCCGGACCTGGCCGTCACGCAGTTCCTCGTGGAGACCCTGACGCTGGTGTCGCTGCTGCTCGTGCTGCGCCACCTACCCGATCGCTTCGACCCGGCACCGTCCTGGGCGCCGGGCGTCCTCCGGGTCGCGGTCGCCGTCGTCACCGGAGCGATGGTGGCGCTGTTGCTGTGGTTCGCCGGCACCAACCGGTCCGGGCCGAGCCCGGCACCGGAGTACCTCGAGGCGTCGCTGCCGCTCGGCGGTGGACGCAACGTCGTCAACGTCACGCTCGTCGACTTCCGCGGGGCCGACACCCTCGGGGAGATCACCGTGCTCGGCATCGCCGCGGTCGGGGTCGGCAACCTCGTGCGGGCCGCGCGCCGCGCGCAGCGCCGAGCGGAGCCGGCCACGCTCGGGGTCACGACGGCCTGGTCCTCGGTGATCGTCGATCTCACCGCCCGGCTGTTGTTCCCCGTGGTGCTGCTGGTCTCGGTCGTGATCGCCTTCCGAGGCCACAACGCCCCGGGGGGCGGGTTCGCCGGCGGCCTGATCGCTGGGTCGGCGTTCGTGATCCGGTATCTCGCCGAAGGCCGCACCTTCGCCAAGGCCCGCGCCCGGTTGGCCCCCACGACGATGATCGGCGTCGGTCTGCTGCTGTCGGCGCTCACGGCGCTCGCGCCGATCGCTGCGGGCAACGAGTACTTCACCTCGACGATCGTGTCGCTCGACGTGCCGCTCATCGGCCCGGTGAAGCTGGTCAGTTCGGCGCTGTTCGACCTCGGCGTCTACGCGTTGGTCACCGGGGTGGTGCTGATGATCCTCAACGAACTGGGCTCCGATTCACAGCGGCTCGTGCCCCGTCGCGTGGGGAGACCGCGATGAGTCTCACCCTGGTGGTGCTGTGCGGCGTGCTCGTGTCGGCGGGTGTCTACCTGCTGCTGCACCGCAGTCTCACGCGCATCGTGCTCGGCGTCGGCATGCTCGGCAACGCCGTCAATGTGCTGTTGTTCGCCACCGGCGGCAAGAACGGCTCGGCGCCGATCCTGCGCCCCGACGGCACGGTCGAACAGCCCGTCTCGGATCCCTTGCCCCAGGCGCTGATGCTCACCGCAATCGTGATCGGGTTCGCGCTCATCTCGTTCCTGTGCGCGCTCGCGTGGCGGAGCTGGACGCTCGACGGCAACGACATCGTGGAGGACGACGTCGAGGACCGGCGCCTCGCGCAGGCCGGGCCGATCGACCCCACCTCGACCCCGGGGGAGCGGCCGTGAACGCCGTCGTCCCGCTCCCGATCGTGCTGCCGATCCTCGGCGCCGCCCTCAGCTTGCTGGCCTGGCGAAGCCTGCGTATCCAGCGCGCCATCTCGGCGGTCGCACTCCTCGCTGCGCTCGTTGCGGCGGTCACCGTGCTGGCGGGGGTCGTCGTCGACGAGGCACCGATCGCCGTGCGCATCGGCGGCTCGGCGCCGGTCATCGGCATCGTGCTCGTCGCAGATCGGCTGTCGGCGTTGCTCCTCGTCGTCGCCGTGGCGATGCTCGCCGTGGTGCTCGTGTACGCCGTCGGGCAACGCACGCCCGACGAGCGTTCTCGCGCCTACCACCCGGCCTACCTCGTGCTGACGGCCGGGGTCGCCGGGGCGTTCCTGGCCGGTGACCTGTTCCACCTCTTCGTCGCCGTCGAGGTCCTGCTGATCGCGAGCTACGTGCTGCTGATGCTCGAGGGCAGCAACGCCCAGGTGCGGGCCGGCACGACGTACGTCGTGATCAACATCCTGGAGTCGATGTTGTTGCTCGCCGCGATCGGATTGGTGTTCGCGGCGACGGGCACCGTGTCCATGGCGCTGTTGCCCGAGCGGATCGCTGCGCTCGACAGCGGGGTTCGGTGGGGGCTCAACGGGATGCTGTTCGTGGCGTTCGGGCTGAAGGCCGCCGTGTTCCCGCTGTTCTCGTGGCTCCCGGACTCCTACCCGACGGCACCGAGTCCGGTCACAGCGGTGTTCGCCGGTCTGTTGACGAAGATCGGGGTCTACGCACTCGTGCGGACCGAGACCCTGCTGTTCCCGGGCGAGCAGGAGGTGCTCCTGCTGGTCGTCGCGGCGCTGACGATGATCGTCGGGGTGCTCGGAGCGCTGGCCCAGGGCGACATGAAGCGGATCCTGTCGTTCCACATCGTGAGCCAGATCGGCTACATGGTGCTCGGCCTCGGCATCGGCACCCCCGCAGCGCTGGCCGCCACCGTGTTCTTCGTCGTCCACCAGATCCCGGTGAAGACGTCGCTGTTCCTGGTCGAGGGGATCGTCGAACGGGAGACCGGCACCAGCCGCCTCGCCGAGGTCGGCGGCCTTCTGCACCGTTCCGGTTGGTTGGCCGTGCTGTTCGGCCTGTCGGCCTTGAGCCTCGCCGGCCTGCCGCCGCTGTCGGGTTTCGTGGGCAAGTTGGGGATCGTCGAGGCCGCGGCGAGCGACGGGCAGTGGGTGATGCTGGTCGTCGCCTTGGCCGTGTCGCTGCTCACGCTGGTGTCGATGGTCAAGATCTGGGTCGGGCTCTTCTGGGGCGAGGTCATGCCCGTGCCACCGCCCGCCCGGGCTCGTGGGTTGTTGCGGCGTACCCCGGTGATGGCCGGTGCCACGATCGTCGCCGTGGGATTCGGCGTTGCGATCGCGGTGGCTTCCGGGCCCCTGTACCGGCTCTGTACCGACAT
Source organism: Acidimicrobiales bacterium (assembly GCA_044370695.1). Lineage (GTDB taxonomy): Bacteria > Actinomycetota > Acidimicrobiia > Acidimicrobiales > Ilumatobacteraceae > JBEIFW01. The sequence continues at coordinate 5,586 of JBILVB010000074.1, forward strand.
CGGCGCCGAGCTCCTCGACCCGTCGGCGTACATCCGGGCGGTGACCGGATGAGGCGCCGTCTGCTCCTCGGTGCGGCACTGCTGCTCACCTGGCTGCTGCTGTGGGGCGAGGTGTCGGTGGCCAACCTCCTGAGCGGTCTGGTCGCGAGCGCTGCGGTCGTGGCCCTCGTGCCTGGGCTCGGGGCGCCGACCGGTCATCGGCTCCGACCGCTCGGCTTGGTGCGCCTCGTCGGGGTGTTCCTGGTCGCCCTCGCCCGCTCGACCTACCAGGTGGTGCTCGCCGTCGTGCATCCCACTCCCGAGCGGTTGCGCGCCGGGGTGGTCCGGGTCCGGTTGCGGTCCCGGTCCCCGTTGATCGGCACGATCGTCGCCGATCTCGTCACCTTGACCCCGGGCACGTTGTCGCTGTCGCTCGACAACGGTGTGTTGTTCGTGCACGTCCTCGGTCTCGGCGACCCCGAGGCCGCTCGGGCCGACGTCCTTCGCTTCGAACAGGCGGTGCTCGCTGCGATCGAACCGCTGCCACCGGCGGTGGGCCGATGACGACCGCGACCACGATCGCACTCGTCATCCTCGCGGCGGCGGCGGTGATCGCGGTCGCGAAGGTCGCGATGCTGTCGATCGTCGTCGAGCGGGCGGTCGCGCTCGACTTGGCCTTGCTGGTCGTGGCCAATGCGCTCGTCGTGGTGGCCGTGCGGTGGGGTGACGACCTGCTCCTCGACGTCGTGCTGCTCATCGGGCTCTTGGGGTTCGTGTCCGGCTTGACCGTTGCCCGCTTCGTCGAACGGCGCGGGCCATGAGCCCGTTCGAGATCGTTGCGGCGGCCGGGATGCTGACCGGGAGCGTGCTGTGTCTGCTCGCCGCCATCGGCCTGCACCGGATGCCCGACCTCTACGCCCGGATGCATGCGGCGACGAAGGTGCCGACGATGGCCCTGCTCGTCACCTCGACCGGAGCAGCATTCGTCCTGACGGACGCGGAGTCGCTGACGCGCCTCGTGCTGATCGTGCTGTTGCAGTTCCTCACCGCGCCGGCAGCGGCCCACCTGCTCGGTCGCGCTGCGCACGACCGGCGCCTCACCCGCAGCAAGCACACGGTGCTCGACGAACTCGAAGGTCCGGACCTGCGACCCTGATCCCGTCGACGGGCCCGGCGAGCGCCGTGGCGTCCGTCAGTGTCCGGTCGTCGCCGGCGTTGCGACCACCTCGAACGCGAGCAGGCCGTCCTGCCACACCGTTCGGGCCTCACCGGCCAGGCGGAGGTGCTCGAGGTGGGCGTAGGTCTCGCTCTCGGCCATCGGTCCCCAGGCCCGCTCGGAGAACAGATGGCGCATCATCTCGTTGACCGTCGCCGCCCGACCGAACTCGGCGGACGTGGTCCGCAGCTTGTCGAGACGCTCCTCGTGGTGGACCTTGATGTGGGCGACCCGGCTCTGCAGATCGGCGAACGGGGTGCCGTGGGCGGGCAGCACGTACCGCACGCCGGCGAGGCCGGCGACCTTGTCGAGGGAGTCGAAGAATTCCCGGAGCGGATCGTCCTGGTTCGTCACCCCGGCGATGTGGGGGGTGATCGTCGGCAGGACGTGGTCGCCCGAGAGCAGCACGCCCTCGGTGGGGTCGTAGAGGCACAGGTGGTCGTGGGTGTGACCCGGGGTGTGGACCGCCACCCATTCGCGCCGGGCCAGGGTGACCACCTGGGCGTCGTCGAGCCGCACGGTCGGTCGGGGTCGCTGGAGCGGGTCGCTCATCATCTGCCGCATCCGCTGCTCGGCGGCTGCGTCGAGCGGGCGGTATCGCTCGCCACCCCACGGCGTCGGCCGGTCCCAGGGCGCCGGGATCGCCTCGGCGTCGCCACGCTCGAGCAATTCGGCCATCGTCTCGGCATCGGGGCTGTCGGGTTCGGGCTCCCAGTAGAGCTTGAACAGGCGGTGGGTGACGATGTCGGCGCCCGATTCCTCGCGCAGCCACTGCGCCCCGCCGAAGTGATCCGGGTGGGAGTGGGTGACGATCACGGTGTGCACCCGGGGGATCGGCACCCCGAGCCGGGCGAGTCGCTCGCCGAGCGCGGCGCGGCTGACCTCGTCGGGCAGGCCCGGATCGACGAGGGTGAAACCGTCACCGTCCTCGAGCACGTAGCAGTTGACGTGACCGAGGCCGGGCATGGAGATCGGGAGCTGCATGCGCAGGATCCCCGGGGCGACCTCGGTGACGTCGTCCTCGGCCGGTTGCTGCTCGGATCGCACACCCATGCCCCGGAAGTTAGTTGGCGACTGCAAGGTTCCACACGTTGCCTCGCCGCGGCGGTGTCCGACGGTGACGGGCGTCGGTCCGACCTGGTGCTTCGCTCCGGGCCTACGGTCGATGCCGATGTCGACGATCTCGCTGGCCGTGTACGTCGTCGGGTGGCTGACCGGCTGGTCGCTGCTCGCGCGGTTCCCGGCGTTGCCGGCGATCCGGCCCGATCGGGCGTCGGCGGCGGTCGTGATCCCGGCGCGCGACGAGGAGCGTTCGTTACCGGCGCTGCTCGCCTCGGTGCAGCCGCAGCTGCGTGCCGGAGATCAGCTCGTCGTCGTCGACGATCATTCGAGCGATGCGACGGCTGCGCTCGCCCGGGCCGCCGGCGCACCGGTGATCGCCGCGCCCGAGCTCCCCGAGGGCTGGGCCGGTAAGTGTTGGGCGCTGCACACCGGGGTCCGGGCGACGAGCGCCGACGTGCTCGTGCTGGTGGACGCCGACGTCGAGCTCGCCCCCGATGCGCTGGACCGGCTGGTCCCGCTCGCGGCGTCCGGTGCCCTCGTGGCGGTGCAACCCTGGCACCGGACGGAGCGGCTCTACGAGCAGGCGAGCCTGCTGTTCAACCTGGTCGGGCCCATGGGGTCGGGTGGGTTCGTCGCCTGGCGGCGTCCCGGCCGGAGCCGGCTCGCGTTCGGCCCGGTGCTCGTCACGCGGCGCGACCGGTACGAGGCGACCGGCGGGCACGGCCACCCCGACGTCCGGGGACGTGTGGCCGAGGATCTCGCGCTCGCCGAACGGTACGGCGGCGCCACGGTCCTGCTCGACCGGCGCCTGGCCCGGTTCCGGATGTACCCCGGGGGCTTCGGCCAACTCGTGCAGGGGTGGACGAAGAACCAGATGGCGGGCATCGCTGCCATCCCGTGGTGGATGGTGCTCGCCGTCGTCGCCTGGGTGGCGTCGTTGCTCGGCGGGTGGAGTGTGCACCCCGGTCTCGCGCTGGCGAGTGCCGCCCAGTTGTGGGTGCTCGGCCGCCGGGTGGGTCGGTTCGGGCCGTTGACCGCGCTGACCTATCCGTTGTGGGCGCTGGTGTTCGTGGCGGTGGTGATCCGCTCGATCGGGCTGCGGATCACGGGCCGTCCCGCACGATGGCGGGGCCGATCACTGCGGACGTGACGGCAGGAACACGCGCTCCCGGTAGTACCGCAGTTCGGCGACGCTCTCCCGGATGTCGTCGAGTGCACGATGGCTTCCCTGCTTGCGGGGGCGTTCCGAACGCACCGACGGGTACCAGCGCCGCACGAGTTCCTTGACGGTGGACACGTCCACGCTGCGGTAGTGGAGCCAGTCCTCGATCTCGGGCAGGTAGGCCGCCAGGAATCGACGATCGGTGCCGATCGAGTTGCCGCACAACGGGATCTTGCGGGCCTCGGGTGAGTGCTTGCGGATGAAGGAGAGCGTTTCGCCGCCGGCTTGTTCGAGGCTGATGGTCGAGGACCGGATGGCCCCGAGGAGTCCGGACCGGGTGTGCATGTCGACGACGAAGGGATCCATCGTGGCGAGCACCTCGTCGGGTTGGAACACGACGAGGTCGGGCCCTTCCTCGACGACGTTCAGCTCGTCGTCGGTCACCAGGGTGGCGATCTCGACGATCCGGTCGACGGACGGATCGAGCCCGGTCATCTCCAGATCCATCCAGATCAGCACCGGACGGATGCTACCGGCGCGGCTCGGCGGATCGGGGGACGATCGCCGGCGGTGGCGGCCGTCGGCCACGATGCGCACATGACCCGATTGCGCGTCGTGCGCCTCGACGTGGATCTGCCTGCGCCCTGCTATGCCCGGCCCGGGGATGCCGGGCTCGACCTCCTGGCCCGCCACGACCTCCACCTGGCGGCAGGCGGCGGCCGGGGTCTGGTCTCGACCGGCGTCGCCGTCGCCATCCCCGTCGGGCACGCCGGTTTCGTCCAGCCCCGCTCCGGGTTGGCCTTGCGCCACGGGGTCACGGTGCTGAACAGCCCCGGTCTGATCGACTGCGGCTACCGGGACGAACTGCGCGTCGTGCTCGTCAACACCGATCCGACCCAGCCCTATGACGTGCGTCGCGGCGACCGGATCGCCCAGCTCGTCGTGCTCGCCGTGGCGCAGTGCGACCTCGACGAGGTCGCGGACTTCGACGGCGACGACCACCGCGGTGGCGGCTTCGGTTCGACCGGCCGATGAGTTCGGGGCGCGCCCGGACCGGCGGTCACGACGGTTGGCACGAGGGGCAGGCGTAACACCAACGACCGGCGAGGTCCCAACGGGCCACCGGCGTCCCGCATCGCCAGCAGTGCTCCCGCTTGTAGACATAGGTCGCCTTGCCCCGCGCGCCACGCCCAGCCGCCGAGGGCTGCTCGGACCGGTCGACGGTGACGATCCGGCCGCTGCGCACCCCGGCCCGGAGCTGGCGCACGACGGTGTCCCAGAGCGCCCGGCGTTCGTCGTCGCCGAGTTCCCGGCCGGTGCGCAGCGGCCAGATCCCGTTCACGAACAGCGCCTCGGCCCGGTACACGTTGCCGATCCCGGCGATCACCGACTGGTCCATCAGCAGCAACCCGACGGCCCGCCGGCTGCGAGCGAGCGTGTCGAAGAACCGCTCCGGGTCGGCGTCGGGCCGCAGCGGATCGGGTCCGAGGCGAGCGACCACCGCGTCACGGTCGGTGGGGTCGCCGAGCTCGCACGCGGTCGGGCCGCTCAGGTCGGTCGTGCCGAGTGGCCCGTGGAGCCGCACCCGGACCTGGCCGCGGGGTTCGGGTGGCGGGCCGGCCGGATGCTTGCGCCACCGTCCGAACAGACCGAGGTGGACGTGGAGCACGGCATCGCCCTCGAACCACAGCCATTCGTGCTTGCCCCACGCCTCGACCCGTTCGAGCCGCCGTCCGTCGAGCACTGCGGCGCCGTCACCGAACCGGCCCTGCGGGGAACTGACCGTCAGGGGGTGCCCGGCCAGCAGCCGCCGGTGGGTGGCGGCGTGCCGGTGGATCGTGTGGCCCTCGGGCACGTCAGCTCGGCCAGCCCGGTACGCCCTCGTCGAGCTGGACACCCATCGTGTTCAAGAAGCCCGACACCAGGCGGTAGAACCCGGCGACGACGACGAGCTCGACGAACTCGGCGTCGGACCAACGCCGACGCAGCGCCTCGACGGTGGCGTCCGAAGCGCTGTCGCCGTCGCACAGGTCGTCGGCGAGGGCGATGAGCGCCCGGTCGTCGTGACTCCACGGGTGCGCGGCGCACCCGGCACGGTCACCGGCGAGCGCGGCGATCTCGGCGACCGTGAGGCCGCACCGTTCCCCGATCACCGTGTGCTGGCCGAACTCGTACACGCTCCGGCAGCGAGCGCCGATGCGCAGGATGACGATCTCCCGCTCGCGCGCCGGGAGCAGGCCCTTGTTGAGCAGGTAGCCGCCGAACCGGTTGAACCGGTCGAGCAGTGCGGGATGATGGGCGAGCGTGCCGAAGATGTTGATCGGTCGGCCGTCGCGCAGCAGGGTCTTGCCGAGGGCGGCGTCGAGCTCGGGGGAGCGCTCGAGCCGAGGCGCGAGCCGCGGCTGGTCGACACGGCGGTGCGGGTCGCTCGAGGGTGCGGTCATCGCGTCATTGTGGCCGCTGCGGCCGGTGCGGCGAGGAGCCGGCGCACGCGGCCGCGGCTCAGGGTTTCACACAGGTCGCGAGGTACGGGAGGTCGGCGTCCGGGGCGGTGTTGCAGCCGACGATCGGGGCGGTTCGCTTCGGGTCGACGGCCGGTGCGATCCCGGCGGTGAGCGCCGGGAGCTCCGCGAGTTCGACGCGGTCCCACAGTGCACGAACCGGGTTGAGCAACCACGGCGGGTTCGGTGGCGTCGTCGGGTAGGTGAAGGCCTTGGCCATTCCGGTCAGGAGGCTCCCGTCCTCGGAGAAGGTCGCGAACACCGGTCGGAACTTGGCGGCCATGGCGCCGGTGAAGGTGAGCGCCGGCACCCCGGTGAGCGGGATCCGCGTCGTGTCCCAGCCCTCGACGCGGATCGTGCCGTTGAGCGCCACCAGGGCCGCCTCGATCGTGCGCCCCTGCGGTGCATTGCCGATGACGATGCCCTGACCGGCCACGATGCCGATGTCGATCGCCTTGTCGACGGCTGCGCCGGCTTCCGCATCGGTGAGGTCGCCGTCGATGGTGATCGTGCCGCTCGCCGACACCGTCACCTGGTCGGTCGTGCCTCGTACCGTTGCGTTGCCGTTCACGTGGATGACGCCACCGGGCGGGACGAAGCGGTTGGTGCCGCCGTTCACGCTGACCTGGTTGCCGGCGGAGAACACCAGTGACGCCGGGCCGCTGAACGTCCACGCACTGCCGGCGATCGACTCGAACGGGCTGGTGCTCGACGGCAGGGCGAGCGTCGGACCGGTCAGTGCCGTCGGCGGGTTCGGCACGGTCCCGGGGCAGGCGCTCGACAGCTCCTTCAGGACGTCCTCGGTCGCCGGGACGTCCAAGCTCGGGTCGACGGTGGATTCGACCGTCCCGGTGAAGTTCGGCGAGCCGCAGGTCCAGAACCAGGGGTCGTTGGTGTGGATCGGGCCGGCGAGCAGGTCCACGCCGAGCGCCAGGTCACGGGTGTCCGCGGCGAGGCCGAGCGCCGCGAGATTGGTGCCTCGGAGCTCGCTGAACGCAGCGCCGCCGGTGCGGAAGCTGACCGACGGGTAGGTCGTGGGCGTCTCGTTGAGGGCGACGATCTCGAGCGTCAACGGGGCCGTCGGTCCCACCGTGAGATCGGCCGAGGTCCACGTCGCCCCGGCCGCGATGTCGGCGGATCCCCAGACCCCGTCACCGACCCGCCACCGCACGCGCGTGGCCTCGTCGGCGACGACCCGGACGTTGCTGGTCCCGGCCGTCGAGGGCGTCACCTTGGTCGCCGCCCACGCGGCGCCGCTCGTCACCGTGAGGAACGTTCCCGTCGAGGTCGCCGCGCGGAATCGAATCTGCGGCGTCGCGTTCGCCGGCGGTCGGGGCAGGCCGTCGACGAACAGTTGGGCGAGGGTCCACGCCGTCGCGCCGTTGCGCAGCCATGCCTCGCCGACCCAGAGCTCGTCGTCGGGCGTCGTCGCCGGAGGCGTGTACCCGACGTAGGCGATCTCCCGACAGCCATCGCCCTGGCGTGTGGTCGGGTTCGGGTGCTCCGGGTTGCACGTCGCCGGTTCGTCGTACAGGCCCGGGTCGAGGGTCTCACGGACCGTGAACATCAGGAAGTCGAGATACGCGCGACGGCGCCAGCGCTGCTGCAGCTTGGTGTAGGTGCACGTCTCGGGTGTGGTCCGGCAGCCGACCCGGGCGGTCACCTCGGCCACGATCACCTGACCCGGTGCGGTCGGCGTCCCCGCTTGCGGCTGGAGCGAGTAACTGAAGCAGTCGTCGCGGATCGTCGCGCAGCGCCGGAACACCCCCGTTGCGGGATCGAACATCGCCCAGCCGGCGGTCGCGCCGCCGTCGCTCACGCGCTTGCCCGGCGCGGCCCGGCCGGCAAGCGCCGGGAACGTGTCGGTCACCGGGCGGGCCGAGATGCTCACGGTCGTGTAGAGCTCGTTGAGCACGCTCTCCGCCAGTAGCCGACCGTCGGTCTGCCGCCGGGAGTCGCCCGTCGTCCTGCTGTCGAGCACGACCGGCGCGACACCTGCCACGAGGATGCCGCCGAGCAGGAACGACACCACCGTGGCGAGGATCAGCGAGTAGCCGCCGTCGTCTTTGAGTAGGCGGTGTCGGAGCGTCACGGTGCCAACTCCTTGTCGCCGGTCCAGAAGCCTTCGGATGCGTAACGGACGGCCCGGAGGCCGGTCTGCATCGACAGCGTTCGCTCCACGAGCCGACCGGACCGATCCCGGAACTCGAGCGTCGCCGAGAACCGGACCAGCGCGATCGCCTCGACCGCGATCGGCGGCGTGAGCGCTGCGCCGCTCACGCCGATGTACGAGAAGGGGGCGGGGGAGCCCACCGGTGAGCGGCCGAGCGTCTGGATCCCGGTGACGGCCGGGTAGGTCGGGTTCAGCTCGCCGGTCGGCTGGTACCGCTGGAGCGTCAGGACCCCGGTCGCGCTGTCATGGTCGAGGCAGAGCTTCCACGGCGTCGTCGTGAGCGTGGGTGCCCCGGTCGTGGGCGCAGGTCGGCGGGACAGGAAGCAGACCCTGGTCGTGCTCGCCTCGGTGATCGGGGTGCCGATCTCGGTGACCCTCCCGGCCCGACACGTCGCGAGCGAGGTGGCCGACGCAGGGTCCGTGCACCGGACCTGTCCGCGCGCCGTGGCGAGTTGCTCGAAGACGTCGTCGAGAGTCCGGCGCAGCACCGTCGATGCATCCGATCGACCACCGACCTCGGTCGAGACCCGGTTGATCGTCAGCAACATGGTCATCGCCATGGTCCCGGCAACCGCGAGCAGGCCGAGTGTGACGGCGAGCTCGACGAGGCTGAAGCCGCCGTCGCCCCGGCGGCTGCTGCGGCGACGCAGGTGACGAGCCCGGCGGATCACGGCGCGCTCACCGTGGTGACGATGCAGGCCTCACCGTTCGCGGCGGGGACGATCACCGAAGCCGTGACGAGCGAGTTCGGGTTCCGCAGCGTGTACGTCGTCCCCGGCGTGAGGTAGGGCAGGAGCGCCCTGCCGTCGTTGCCGAGGGTGACGCCGTAGGCGAAGCCCGACACGAGCAGCTCGGTGGAGGAGCCGGCGGACCCCGTCACTTCGATCGTCCCCGTGCGGAGCCGGGCCGCGGAGTCGACGGGCAGGCCGGCGAGGGCGCTCACCGTCCGGCTGTTGGTTCGGCCTCGTTCGGCCCAGCTCGCCGTCACGGTGCGGCGCAGTCGGTACGAGGGGCACGGAGCGCTCGCCGCCGTGGTGGTGGAGGCGAGCACGGTGTTGGCGTGCACGACCACCCATTGGGCATCGAGCCGGAGCGAGAACGGTGCGCCGAGTTCGGTGACGGTCCAGGTCCGGGTCCCGAGCGAACCCTCGCAGCGCGTCTGCTGTGCCGTGAGTGCCGTGGGGAGCGCCGGAAGGATGCCGCAGTCGAACACGGCGGCGCGTTCGGCTGCTTCGGAGGCCAGCCGTTGGGCTGCGGTCGCTCGTCGATTGACGAGTTCGGTCCTCGACGAGGTGGACAGGACCAAGAGCGAGAACGTGAACACCAGTGCGAGCACGGACAGCGCCATCACGAGTTCGAACATCGTTGCGCCGTGGTCGTCCCGCCGCCCCGGCTGGCGAACCCGGGCGCTCACGTCAGCCCGCAGCGGTCGTCGTGACCGGTGAGGCCGGCGCCGCAGCAGGGGCCTTCGGCTGCCCGGTGGGGCTCAGCGGTGGCATGGTGAACGCTCGGACGCTCATCGCCGCCGTTCCCACCGCCGGGGTCACTTTCGTGTCCCACACGATGTCGACGGAGTCGACCACGAAGATCCGCGGCAGGCGGGTCAGCGCGTCGAAGTAGGTGCGCAGGTTCGCGTCCGTGCCGGCGACCTCGACGCTCATGTTGATCTCGCCGTAGCCGGCGCTGCCCGGTGGCTTCGCTCCGCCCGGTGCCGGTGCGGCGGTGACCGGCGCGCCGGATCCTGCGGGCTCGGCGAAGGTCGCCTTGAGCCACCGGACGTCGGCGCTGGCCGCCAGGGCGCCGAGGGAGCGGATCAGCTCGGGGAGGGCAGCGTCGGGTGGGATGGCTGCCGAGACCCGCTCGATCGACCGCCGGAACACGTCCCGTTGGCGGTCGGCGTTCTCGGCGGGGCCGAGTTGCGCCTCGAGCGTGGCGATCTCTTCGTCGAGCGAGGCGACCTGGTCCATCCGTTCGGATCGCTGCCCCCAGACCCAGTTGGCGCCCAGGGCGAGGACGAGGACCGCAGGCACGACCTTCAACAGCAGTGTCCGACCGTTCATCGGTTCCGCGCCTTCAGGATCGGCCTCTCGAGCAGATAGGCGTTCTCGGCGGGTAGCAGCGCCGTCACCGAGGCATTCACGAACTCGTCACCGGTGGCGTCCTTGCTCGGCGGCGGCACGCTCGACAGCCACACCCGCTCGGCGCCCAACTTGGACAGTGCTTCGAGGAAGGGGCTGACCGCTTCCTGGCGGCCGCGGAGGCGGACCTCGAGATTGAGGCGCAGGCCGCCGTCGGTCGGCTGTCCGATGCGGACCGCTTGGAGCTGACCCCCTGCCGGCAGGGTCTTGGTGAGCGCGTCCATCAGTTTCGGAAGATCGAGTTCCCGCTGGAGTGCTTGGCCGATCGTCGCGTCGGCCACTGCGCCGAGGCGCTGGAGGGCGAGCGCAGGGGCGTACGAGGCGATCTGCGTCTCGAGTTCGGCCTTGCGGTCCTCGGCCTCGCTGACTCGTCGGTCCGCTTGGAGGATCAACCCGAAGGAGGCGAGTACGAAGGCTGCGGCGGTGCCGGCGCCGACGATCAGCCGTTTGCGGGCACGTTCACGCTGCAGCCGCCGGCGGTTCCGTTCGACGATCTCGGGGTCGCGCAGGCCGAGCAGGGGCTGCTCGTCCTGGTCGACGAGCCCGGCGAGCAGCGCCGAGTAGCCGACCGGCCGTTCGATGCGCGACACCGTGTCGAGCGACGCAACGGTCGGGGTGACCGGCTTGAGGAACAGGGCCGCGTCCATGAGGGTGCCCGCCAGGTTCGGGAGCAGGAACCCGGGGCCGTGCGCATGGATGTCCGACGGGATCGTGAGGCCCTGCCGGGTCCAGAAATCGGTCGTCCGGGTGATCTGCACCCCGAGTTCGACCACGTAGGCGTGCACGATGCCGACCGCCTCGAGGTCGTTCTGCGCCGCCCCACGTACGACGGAGGCGACGCGCTCGAACGCGCGGGCCGGATCCGGCCCCAGGCGTTCGTAGACGCTGTTGAGGCCGCCGCACGACAGGTAGCGCACGGCCATCGGCTTGCCGTCGGCGATGAGCGCCAGATCGGCGCTGTCGTTGCGCAACCCGAGGAAGAGCCCGTTCTGGTCGTAGAGCAGCGAGGCCGGGACCAGCGATGCATCGCTCGAGTCGAACGCGTCCCACGCTTCGCGCAGCGGGCCGACGTCGACGACGGCGCTCACCCCGCGCACCATGCCGTCGCGGTCGTCGGTGATCCGGAAGGACCAGACGGAGTCGGGTCGAAGCAGACCCACCTCGTCGAGGGCGTCGGCCAACGCGGCGCCCCGGGCGTTCACCGGAACGTCGACGAACTCGAGCAACTCCGTGCGCGTCGCCGGATGGTGCCAGGCGACGGTGATCGGACCGCGCGGGTTCGTGGCGAGGAATTGCCGGACGGTTCGTCCGACGGTGTCCGATCGGAACACGGTGAAGGACACCACGACGTCGTCGACGACCTCGATCACCCGAAGCGTCGTGCCGTCGAGTTCGGCGCCGAAGCACCGACCGGTTCGGCGCCGCCCATCGGGCGGGTTCGTGAGGGCCACAGCCGGGCTCGGATGCGGGGGCGCCGACGTCATCGGTGGTCGGATCGGCCGACGCGCGGCGCAGTTGAGTCACCGTACGGTCCGAAAAGCCGGATGGTTCGGTATCCGGCAACTTTCGGAATTAGGTTCAGTAATCGATCACCGAGATGTCCCGCAGTTTGTCGAGTCGGTGACGGGCGTTGATCGTTCGTACCGTTCCCGAGCGGGAGCGCATCACCAGGGACTGGGTGGTGGCGCCGTTCGTGTCGAAGCGCACCCCCCGCAGGAGTTCGCCGTCGGTGACCCCCGTGGCGGCGAAGAAGGCGTTGTCGCCCTGGACGAGGTCGTCGGTCGTCAGCACCCGATCGAGGTCGTAGCCCGCGGCCACTGCGGCTGCCTTCTCGCCGTCGTTCCGAGGCCACAGGCGCCCCTGGATCTCTCCGCCCATCGCCTTGAGCGCCGCTGCGGCCACGACCCCTTCCGGGGTGCCACCGATCCCGAACAGGATGTCGCAGCCCGCTTCGGGCCAGGCCGTCGCGATGGCCCCGAAGATGTCGCCGTCGCTGATCAGACGGATCCGGGCTCCGGTGGAGCGCACCTCGCCGATCAGGTCGGCGTGCCGGTCGCGGTCGAGGATCACGACGGTGAGATCGCGCACGCTCTCCCGCTTGGCTTTGGCCACCCAGCGCAGGTTCTGAGTCGCCGACGCAGTGATGTCGATCGAACCGGCGGCGTCGGGGCCGACCGCGATCTTCTCCATGTAGACGCAGGGTCCCGGATTGAACATCGCCCCGCGATCGGCGACCGCGATCACCGACAGCGCGTTGCCCCGACCGAGCGAGGTGAGCGTCGTGCCGTCGATCGGGTCGACGGCGACGTCGCAGACCGGGGGCGTCCCGTCACCGACCCGCTCGCCGTTGTAGAGCATCGGAGCCTCGTCCTTCTCCCCCTCCCCGATGACGACGATCCCGTCCATGGGCACCCCGGAAAGGATCGTGCGCATCGCTTCCACGGCGGCGCCGTCGGCGCCGTTCTTGTCCCCGCGGCCCATCCAACGAGCCGCAGCCATGGCGGCGGCTTCGGTCGTGCGGACCAACTCCAGGGCGAGGTTTCGTTCGGGGGCCTGTGCCATGGAGGGCACGGTACTCAGCGCAGGGTCCTCGATGCCGTGAGGGCGTGGATCTCCTCGGGTGAGTACCCCACCTCGGCCAGGACGTCCGGCCCGTCCGCCCCCGGGAGCGGCGCAGGATGGCGAAGCGCGCCCGCCGGGCTCCGGCCGAAACGGACGGGGTAGGGAATGTGGCGGTACGTGCCGGCGA
>JBILVB010000075.1:0-18440 GCA_044370695.1 Acidimicrobiales bacterium
CACCAGGCTCCACCCGTCGCGGATCAGTTCGGCGGCGAGTTCGGCCGACCGGCGGTTCACCGAGGTGCGGTCGATCGGGAACGCATTGAGCGCCAAGGCGGACGCCGCCCCGGTGAGCCGGGTCCCGAAGAAGTAGTCGGCCGCTGCGCCGACGACCATCCGGTGCCGCCACGGCGGGGGGATCGCCGCCAACATCAGGGGCGTGTCGAGGTGGCTGTGGTGGTTGGCCACGAAGATGCACGGGCAGGTGTCGTCGGAGTCGTCCGACTCGGCCCGTAGATCGGCGAGCCGGTCGGTGCCGACCACCTCGGGGTCGGCGAGTGCCTTGACGGCCAACTGCAGCGGGCCCGCCAGCAGGGCCCGGCGCGTCGCCTGGGCGAGGGGCCGGCGAGCCCAGTCGGTGTCGAAGTCGGCCCCGGTGCGCTTCGGCACCGGGGGCACCTCCACGCCGCGCGGCACGGTCGGGGCCCGGTACGGGAATCCGACGCGCCCGACCACGGTGCGCACACGCGCCGAGCCCTTCTGCGCGCTCGACACCGCTCGGGCGGTGACGCGCATGGCCGTCAACGGGAACGGTTCCCCCGGTCGGCGAGCCATCGGCCTAACGCACGTCCGCCATCATGACGGGCGGCGTGTGGAAGTGGGTGATGGTGGCGTTGCGGCCGACGACGTCGGAGGCGATCTCGAGCGCGTCGTCCATGGACGACGCCGGGGTGAACCCGAGCCGGCGCACCGAGCGGGCCTCGCCGCCGACCACGATCACCTTGCCGCAGTGCTGCATGCCGTGCGATCCCCAGTACCACATGTAGAACGGGTGCACACCGTGGTAGGCGTACCCGGTGCGGTACAGGTGGCGGTACCACTCGTCGTTCGCGTACCGCTCCTCGTACCTCTGCGACAGCACGTGTGGATCCGTGGTGTCGGCGAGGCATTCCTCGAAGAAGTCGATGTAGCTCGGGTGGTGGACCGGGTTGAACTCCCACGGCGTGGGGTGGGTCATGATCACCACGCCGCCCTCGCGCACGAGGGGCTTGCCGCGGTACAGGTTGAAGAAGTACCCGAGGCCGGTGCACATCACCAGGATCGGGTTCATCACCGAATGCACGTTGTACGGGCAGATGTACGGGATGCCCATCGTGAGGATGTCGGTCTGGCCCTGCACCTCGACGAGCTGCTGGCGGTAGACGTTCTCGGTCGTCGCCTTGTGCACCGCTTCGACCTCGCCGCACTGGATCGAGGTCATCTGGTGTGGCGCTTCGATCGACTGGAAGATCTTGCGGGCGGTGCGGGTGGGCACCTTGGCCAACGACTTCGACGCCGCGACGTACAGCCCACGGTCGCGTGCCGACCACTCCCATTCCCGCTTGCCGAGGAACTCGAACGGCGACGGGAAGGTGTCGTTGTTCAGCGTGGTCTCGATCTGGAAGATCTTCACCCCGGCGTCGCGCAGCACCTTGCCCATGCGCCAGTTGGACTTGTGCAGCTCCGAGCGGTGCTGGTCCATGAACGAGTGGCTGGCCTGCATCGTGGTCGGGTTGTGGTGGTGGCGCAGGCTGCGGTAGCTGGCGAGCCCGGTGGCGGTCGACTTCCAGCCGCCGTCCATCGCGACGAGGTTGATGTTGACGTACACGAGCAGGTCGCTCTCGGCGGCCCGCTTGTTGATCTCGATCTCCTCGCCGTGGGGCGTCGTGCCGAGGTAGGCGAGGTTGTCGGGGTCCTCGGCGTCGTGTTGGGTGAGCAGGCCGCGCGGGGCGAACGCGTCGTACACCCGGTCACCGACGGCATGGCGCAGCTCGTCCTCGGTCATCCGCCGGTGCAGGGCCAGCGCCGCGACCAGCACCACGTCGTCGACGCCGGCGTCGGCCGCGGCGTCGAGCACCGCTTCGATGATCCGCTGGCGCAGGTCGGGTCGACGCATCTTGGGCAACGGGAGGCTCACGTCGTCGAACGCGATCGTGAGCTTCATGCCGGGGAACAGCAAGGCCGACAGCGGGTCGGAGTCGATCGGGTGCTCGAGCGCGTGACGGATCCGGGCGTCGACGTCCTTGATCGCAGGCAGCGGCTCGGGTGGGTAGATCACCCGGGTCCGGCCGGCGGGGAGGCGTTCGAGGCGGAACCCGTCGCCGTGCCAGAACAACGTCGGCGGGGTCGAACGGTCGACGTCGAGGACGAAACCAGGGCGGGGCATCAGCGTCCCTTCTCGGATCGCAGGTCGAAGCAGACCTTGACCGCGCCTCGACGGCCTGCGGTCGCGGCGTGCTCGAGAGCGGCTTTGTAGTCGCGCAACGGGTAGGTGGCACTCACCAGTCGTTCGAGGCCGGCGGCGGCCACGAGTTCGAAAGCGAGGTCGAAGGTGCGGCGACGCTCGCCGGTGCCGAGCGTCTCGGTGCCGTAGGCGTAGGCGCCGACGAGCTTGGTCTCCCGGTGCCACAACGTCGTCAGGTTGAGCTTCACGCCGGCGGGCATGCCGACGAGGGTCACCTGGCCGCGTGGCTTGACGACGGCGAGCGACTCGGTGATCGATCCCTCGGAGCCGACGCAGTCGACGACGACGTCGGCTCCGCCGGTGAGCTGCTCGCGGTACGCGAGCGAACCGGTGGCCCGCCGCACGGTGCGTGCGAGTTCCGGCGGGTCGCACACGGTGGTGGCGCCGAACGTGCGGGCCCAGCGCTTCTGCTCGGGGTAGCGGGCCGCTGCGATGATCGTCCCCGCCGGCGTGAAGTGCCGGAGGGCGGCGATCGTCAACAGCCCCAACGTGCCCGAGCCGAGCACGACGACGGTGTCGCCGTCGTGCACCCCAGCGGCCAGCGCCGCGTGCACTGCGCACGCGGTCGGCTCGACCATCACGGCGGCCTCGTCGCTCATCGCATCGGGCACCCGGTGCAGTTGGCTCGGGTGGGCGACCATCGCTGTCGACCACCCACCGCCGGTGTCGCAGCAGAAGCCGGTCTGCAAGCCCGGTTCGAGCAGCCCGAACGCGAGGCGCTCACAGTTGCCGAGGTCGCCTCGGGCGCAGGCGGGGCAGGGCGGGTCGATGGCGCGGGTGACGCAACCGAGGACCGGCTCGACGACCACCCGGGCGCCGTCGGGGCCGTCGGCGACGACCTCGTGACCGGGGACGAACGGGAACGACACGATCGGCTCGAAGTAGCGCGACGACGTGCCGTCGACGGTCGACAGGTCCGAGCCGCAGATGCCGGCGAGGCGGGGCTTGATCGTCACCCAGTCCGGACCGGGAAGCGCAGGCGGGTCGTCGTCGACGAGCGCCAGCGGGCCGACGGCGGCGCCCTTGCCGGGGCTCAAGGAGCCGGCGAGGAACGCCGCGGCGTACCGCAACGGCTTGCGGTCGAAGCGCAACGCTCTCATCGGCGGGCCTCCCGTGCATGCTGCTCGCGCCAGGGGCGCCCGATCGGCAGCACGGGCCGCGGCCCGCCGGGCGATTTCTCCCACTGCTCGACGAGCCAGCCCCGCTTGCGGGCGAGCGCCGCGAGGCGGGTCTCGGGGTTGACCGCCACGGGGAAGCCGACGGCTTCGAGCATCGGAAGATCGCTCGTCGAGTCGGCGTACGCGACGGACTCCTCGAGCGAGAGACCCTCGGCGTCGCAGTAATCGGCGAGCACCTGGGCCCGGGACTCGCCGGTCGGGGGCACGGTGGCCAGCTCGCCGGAATAGGTGCCGTCGGGGCGCACCGTCATGTCGGCGGCGACGATCTCGTCGAACAGCGGCCGCAGCGGCTCGACGACGAACGACAGCGCGCCCGTGATCAGGATCGTCCGGTGGCCGAGCTCGCGGTGCCGCCGGACCCGGCGTATCCCGGCCGGGAAGCACTTGGTGATGATCAGGTCGCTGAACAGCTCGCCGACGTCGGTGGCGATCTGCTCGACATCGGCGCCCTCGTAGCGCCGGTAGAACGACCGCAGGAAGTCCGTGCGGTCCTTGCGGTCGAGCGCCAGCAGACCGGGGGCCTCGCGCAACGTGCGGAACACGTAACGCAGCCGGTCGTCGGCGGGAAGCCGGCGGGTGGCGAGGTACGAGTACGACTCGACGACGTTCGAGGCGATCAGCGTGTTCTCGAGATCGAACGCCGCGACGTGCCGGGTCGGTGCGAGCACGTTGTTGCGCAGGCGGGTGGCACGGTCCTCGGTGCGGGACTTGCCCGGGGTCGTCTTCACACGGGCGTGCTCGACGACCGACGGGAGGTGCACCTCGGCGATGTAGCGGGGCCAGTCGATCACCCGGGGGTCGAACCCGAACGCCCTTCGGTCGTCGACGTCGAGGCCCTCCCAGATCGCCAGCAGGTTGTCGACGGCGTAGATCGCCTCGCACTCGGCGTAGGCGCCGTACAGCTCGACGTACGTGAGGGCCCGCTGGACCTCGAGCTTGCGCTCTTCGAGCTTGGCCGACCACGCGGCCTGGGTGCCGCGCAACGGCAACGCCTGCAACAGCTTTTCGCCCCGGTCGATCAGTGACTCGGCGCGCTTGAGTTGGCCCTGCACCTTGCCGCGGCCGGGGAAGCTCCACTCGGGCACCACGATCGGCTGGCCCTCGGCGTCGTAGAGCGGATGTTCGACGAACCAGGCCTGCACGTTGTCGACGAGCACCTTGTAGCGCAACGGGTTCGCCGATCCCGATGCCACCTGCGTGATGCGCGGCGCCTGCTCCGGACCGAGCGCGGCGACGGTGATGCAGGCGGCGACGACCATGTCGACGGGGATGACGTCGACGGTGCCTTCGGGGACACCCGGGAACTGTTTGAGCAGCCCGCGGGCGTACGAGATGATCACCGGCTCGGCCATGCGGAACCCGCGGATCCAGCCCGGACGCGGTTCGGCGTACGCCGACTCGATGATCGACGGGCGCACGATCGACACCGGCACGTCGCCCTTGGTCTCCGTGAGGGCCTGCTCGCCCAGGGACTTCGTGAACGCATAGGCGTCGGGCCAGCCCACCGAGGCGGCCCGGGTCCGCCCGGCTTCGACGAGGCGGGCCCGCACCCAGTCCTGGCGCAACGACTCGGTCTTCGCGCCCAGCGCCGGCGCGCCGGCCGCGCCGAGCTCCCGGCGGGCGTCCTTGCGGAACTGGGCGAGCCGGTCGGGGGTTCGGCTCTCGGCGTCGAGGTCGCTGCGGAGCCGACGCGAGGCAGCGACCTCGGCCCGCCACGAGACCCCGACGTCGAACGGTCCCTCGGACACGAGCGCCTCGGGGGCGCGACCCCTGCGGTTGCCGGCGACGTAGCAGGTGGACACCGCGACGAGGTGCGGGGTGACGCCGAGCGACTGCAGGGTCTGCGCGATCCGGGTCGGGCCGAGGAGGTTGACCTCGACGGCGGAGTCGAGCGGGGAGTCGAACGCCACGGTCGCCGCGGAGTGGATGACCACGTCGCAGCTCGCCAGGATCGCCCGATCGGCCTCGTCGAGGCCGAGGCCGTCGGTGCCCACGTCGCCGGTGATCACCTGGATCCGGCGGGCGGCCATCGCGTCGAAGGCCCGGGCACCGGCTTTGACGTCGCCGCCACCGAGCTCGGCCCGGAGGCGGTCGAAGGCGTCGTTGCGCAGGATCTCGCGCTGGACGCGCTGGGCTGCGCTCGAGCGCTTCCCGGCTCGCACCAGCAGGACGAGTTCGCAGTCGGGCACGCAGCGCAGCAGCCGTTCGACGAGCGCCGTACCAACGAATCCGGTGGAACCCGTGACGGCGATGCGCTTCCCGGCGAGGGCGTCGGCGATCACGGTGGAGTTGTCTACCATCTGGTAGGGATGGCGTCGATCACCGGAACCCGGGGCCGCACGAGGGCTCGCATCGTCGCTGCCGCCCTGGAGGCGTTCGGCACCCGGGGGTACGAGGCGACCTCGCTCGACGCGTTGGCCGCCGAGCTGGGGATCGCCAAACAGTCGGTCCTCTACTGGTTCGCGACCAAGGACGCCCTCCTCGACGCGGTGGTCGCCCATGCCGCGGCCTCGCTGGTCGACGCCATCGACGCCGCGCTGACCCGTGCCCCGGACGACGACCCGGTCGAAGTGGTGATGCGGGCGGTGTTCCGGGTCGCCGTGCGCCGCCCGGCACTGCTCGGGATGGTGCGCGAGGTGAGCCGGCTGGGCCCCGAAGTGGCCGACCGGCTGGCCGCCGGCATGCGCCCGTTGTTGGAGCGGGCCGTGTCGTTCTGCGAGGAACGCATGGACGCAGGTGCGATGCGTCGGGCCGACCCGCGGCTGCTGGTGTTGTTCGTGCAGGCGACGATCGTGGGGGTCGCCACCGAGCGCGAAGCCCAGCGGGCCGTCGGCTGGGAACCCACGGCGGCGGGCCTGGCCCACCTACGCCGGGAGCTGTTCGCCTTCGTCCGGGCCGCCGTCGGCGTTGGGGCAGCGGTCGGCGTCGGGGCAGCGGATCCGGAGCGGGCGTAGGGAGCCCTGCGCCGTCTGGGGCTCTGCGCTGGCCTAGGTCGTTCGGCGGGTCCCGGCCGTCGGGAGCGCGGTGGCAACGGCATCGGTGTGGTGGCGAGCGGGGTCGAAGAGGCAGAACCGTCCGGCACCGTGCTGCTTGGCCGTGTACATCGCCTTGTCGGCCTGACGCAGGATGGTGCCCGCGTCGGCGTCGTCGGGTGGCACGAGCCGCACGCCCACACTGGCGCCGATGCGCACGATCACCCCGGGGGACACCTCGAACGGTTCGGCGAGGTGCCGCAGGAGTCGCTCGACCATCGCCGTGCCTTCGGCCTGCGACCGCAACCCCTGGAGCAACACGGCGAACTCGTCGCCACCGAGTCGGGCGGCGGTGTCGCTCACCCGGAGGTGATGGCCGAGGCGGCGTGCGACCTCGACCAGGAGACGGTCGCCGGCTTCGTGACCGTGGGAGTCGTTCACCGGCTTGAAGCCGTCGAGGTCGACGTAGCACACCGCGAGGGCGTGCCCGTTGCGGCGGGCCTCGCTCAGCGCGTGCTCCAGCCGCTCGCGGAACAGGATGCGGTTCGGGAGCGCAGTGAGCGGGTCGTGGAAGGCCATGCGGTGCAAGTGACGTTCGAGCTCCTCCCGGCGGCGCCGTTCGAAGGCCTGGGCGAACGCGTTGACGACGATGCGCAGTACTCCGATCTCCTCTGCGCTCCACTCCCGATTGCTTCGGACGTGGTCGAATCCGACGAACCCCTCCAACCGGTGGTCCCAGTACATCGGCACCACGAGCAACGACTGGATGCCCTGGGGCTCGAGGACGGCCCGTTCGCCCTCGGCGTGGTCGGGGAGGTCGTCCAGGCTGGCCAGGTTGATGCACCGGTTGGCGTTGAGCTCGCCCATCCACCACGGCAACCCGTCACAGGGCACGGCCTGGAGGTCGTCGATCGCCGGTTCGACGTCCGGGGCGCACCACTCGTGGGTGTTGGTCATGACGGCGTGGCCGTCGAGGAAGGTGAACAGGTAGGCCCGGTCCACGTCGAACATCCGTCCCGCCGCCGCGAGGGAGCGGTCGACGGCCGCCTCGATCTCCGACACCGCGCACGAGATGAACGCGCTCGTCGTATCGGCCAACAGGCCGAGAAGCTCGTCCCCGAGCGGTCGTGTCATGCGGGCGTCCTATTCGGCGTGTGCGCGAGCACTACATCGGCCGAGCACCGCCGCGGTATCGCACTGCGAGGTTCCGAACGACGCAAGGTTCGCCGACGGTTCGGCAAGCCACGATCAGGCGGCGACCGGTCTCCGGTCCGGCGACGACCGGAGACCCGGTCGTGTCATCGGTAGTAGCCCAGTACGTCCACGATGACCTGGGTGCCGCCACCACCGCCGGCTTGGATCTTCACCCGGGCGTTCGAGTCGACGGCGGTGACGGTGGTGACGGCGAGGGTCTGGCCGGCGGCGAACCAGTTGATGTTCGAGGTGCCCGGCCAGGCGACGGCGTTGGAGAACACGGTGAGGAAGCCGGCACCGATGGTGGCGTCGATCGTGAGGCTGACGAGCGCTCCGGTGGCGCCGGCGGGGACGGCCGGGGACGGCGGCGTGCCGGTGATGCCCGTGGCGAGGCTCACCGTGCGGACGTTGGCGCTCAGGCGCCCGTCGCCGGTGCGGGAGTCGTAGACGCGCACGGGGGAGGAGAGCAGGTGGAACTGCCCGGCGGAGGCGGCGCTGGCCACCTTGCGCAGCGTGCCCGGGCCCTGCGGGCAGTACCAGAGGTCGCCCTCGTTGGTCATGATCAGCTCACCGGCGTTGTGGCTGATCGAGGTGACCTCGGCGACGGTGCCCGACGACTGCAGGCGCAAGGCCGCGATGTTGCCCTGCAGCGTCGCCCCGTAGCCGGCGGTGCCCCGCCCCAGCAGACCCGAGCCACCCGTGCGGGCGCTGTGGCCGTAGACGCCGACCGTGACACCACCGTCGTTGAGCGCCCAGCCGCCGAGTGCCGACAGATCCGCGCCTCCCGGAGGCGCGGACGTGCCGCTCTGCACGAGCAGGTTCACCCCGACGCCCGGGCTTCCCGACGTCGGGTTGTTCAAGCGGGTGCTCGCCGTGGCGTCGTTGGACTGCCCGAGCACGAAGTTGCCGCCGTCGGCCGCGGCGGCCGGACCCGCGGCGGCGACGACCCCCACGCCGGCTGCGGCGGCGGCCGCGCTCCCGACGGCCAGGTTGCGCAACAGGGCGCGACGGCTCGAGGCGGCCGGGAGCTCGACGACGGCACCGGCCTCCCCCACGGCCGGAGCGACCGGCACCGTCGCCGTGGCGGGAGGCGCCAGCCCGACGGCCGCTTTGAGGGCGGCGAGTTCGGCCTCGAGGGCGGCGATGCGGTCGTGCAACTCGGACATGACGGTCTCCTACCGGTCGGTGGTCCTGCGGCGGCGCTGGTGGCGTTCGACGGCGAGCCGTACCAGTTCGTCGATGAGCGCCGGGTACGGCACACCCGATGCGGCCCAGAGCTTGGGATACATCGAGATCGGGGTGAACCCCGGGATGGTGTTCACCTCGTTGACGAGCAGGCCGCGCCCGGCCTGCTCGTAGAAGAAGTCGACACGGGCCATCCCGCTGCAGCGCAACGCCCGGAAGACGCCGACGGCCAAGCGGCGGACCTCGTCGGCAGCAGTCTGCGGCAACGGGGCGGGGATCACGAGGCGGGCGCCGTCGGTGACGTACTTGTCCTCGTAGTCGTAGAACTCGTTGCCGGGCACGATCTCGCCGGGCACCGAGGCCCGGGGCGCTTCGTTGCCGAGCACCGCCACCTCGATCTCGCGGCCGGCCACGGCTTCCTCGACGACGACGACCTCGTCGTAGCGCAGCGCGACGGCCAGCGCCTCACGCACGGCCTCGACCGTCTTGGCCTTGGACACCCCGACCGAGGAGCCCATGTTGGCGGGCTTCACGAACACCGGCAGCCCGAGTGCCTCGACGATCGTCGCCGGCGTGCCGGGACCGATCTCGTGCTCGTCGAAGGCCAGCCAGCGGGCCTGCGGGAAGCCGCTGGCGGCGAGGACCTGCTTGGCCATGGCCTTGTCCATCGCCACCGCGCTCGCGAGCACCCCGCTGCCCACGTAGGGGACGTCGGCCAGTTCGAGCAGGCCCTGCACCGTGCCGTCCTCGCCGAGCGGGCCGTGCAGGAGGGGCACGACGACGGTGGGCCCGTCCGACGCCAGGACGGGGGTGGGCTCGATCGCCGGCCCGTCGGCGTCGAATGCCTCCGGCAGGGCGGCGGGACCCTCGAGCAGCGCCTTGGCCGCGGCTTCGGCCAGCACCCACTGCCCGCCGCGCGTGATGCCGACCGGCACCACCTCGTAGCGATCGGGATCGACGGCGGCGCACACGTGCCGTGCCGTCACCCGGGACACGTCGTGCTCGGCGGAACGCCCCCCGAACAGCACGACCAACCGGGTGCGGGGCGACATGACGAGCACGTTACCGAAGTGCCTCGGTGGCTACGGTGCATGGTGCATGCGCTTCACGGCCGAGGAGATCGCCGTCGTGACCGGCGGACGGGTCGTCGGGCCGCCGGCGGTCGTCGACGGGGCGTCGTTCGACTCGCGCAGCCTGCGCCCCGGCCAGCTGTTCGTGCCCGTCGTGGCCGAGCGTGACGGCCACGCGTTCGTCGCCGCAGCCGTCGCCGCCGGCGCTGCGGTGTACCTCACCGCGCAGGGCCCGATCGCCGGGGCCGAGGCCGCGACGGCGGTCGAGGTTGCGGACACGGCGGCGGCGTTCACGATGCTCGGTGCGGCCGCTCGTGATCGAACGGGGGATCGGGTGATCGGGGTTACCGGGTCGGTGGGAAAGACCTCGGTGAAAGACCTGACCGCCGCCGCGCTCGGCGGGCGGTACCGCACGGCGGCCAGCGAGAAGAGCTTCAACAACGACCTCGGCCTGCCGCACACGCTCGTCAATGCGCCCGACGACGTCGAGGCCGCCGTGCTCGAGATGGGCATGCGGGGCTTCGGGGAGATCGCCCGGCTGTGTCGCGTCGGGCGGCCGACGATCGGGATCGTCACCGTGATCGGCTATGCCCACGTCGAGCTGGTGGGCTCGATCGAGGGGGTGGCGCAGGCCAAGGGCGAACTGCCCGAGGCGCTGCCGGCATCGGGGACGGCGGTGCTGAACGCGGACGACCACCGGTGCATCGGGCTGGCGGCGCGCACGGCGGCCCGGGTGCTCAGCTTCGGGCTCGAAGCCGGCGACGTGCGCGCGACCGGCGTGGTGCTCGACGAGCTGGCCCGACCGTCGTTCGAGCTGGCGACGCCGTGGGGGCGTGCGGCGCTGCGGCTCGGGCAGTCCGGCCGGCACATGGCCGCCAACGCCGCCGCAGCCGCCGCGGCCGCGTTGGCGGCCGGGGTGCCGCTCGAGTCGGCGGTCGCCGGTCTCGAGCAGGCGCAGCTGTCCCCGTGGCGTATGGAGCTCGGTCGTTCGGCCGGTGGCGCAGTGGTCGTCAACGACGCCTACAACGCCAATCCGACCTCGATGCGCGCGGCGCTCGAGGCGCTCGTCGCGCTGCCGGTGTCCGGCCGGCGGGTGGCGGTGCTCGGCATGATGGCCGAGCTCGGGCCCGACGGTCCGGCGCAACACGCCGAGTTGAGCGCATGGGCGGTCGAGCACGGCATCACGGTCGTCGCCGTCGGCACCCCGTGGTACGGCGTGGCGCCCGTGGCCGACGCGGCCGGCGCGCTCGAAGTGATCGGCGAACTCGGCCCGGCGGACGCCGTACTCGTGAAGGCGAGCCGGGTGGCCGGCCTCGAGTACCTCGCCGTGGCGTTGCGGTCGCGCTGACCGGCTGTTCGGCGCCGGGGCGAAACGGCCCGGGCCGAACGGCCGGGGCCGGACGGTTAGGGTTCGCACATGGGAACCTCGGGGGCGCTCGCAGTGCGGGTCATCTCAGCCGACTCGCACGTGATGGAGCCGGCCGGCACGTATCGGGACCACATCGACGCGGCCTACCGGGACCGGGCGCCGGTGCTCGTCCACGACGAACACATGGGCGCCACCATGGTCATCGATCCCGGCTCGCCGCACGAGTCACGGGTCCCGTACCCGATCATCGCCGGGGCCGGGGTGGCCTGGGACGCGTTGTCCCTGCAGGCGGGCACGGCCTTCGCCGACCTGCACCGCGGCGGATGGGACCCCGAGGCGCGCCTGGCCGACCAGGATCGTGACGGCGTCTCGGCCGAGGTGATCTACCCGTCGACGGGGATGCTGCTGTGCAACCACCCCGACCTCGACTACAAGCACGCGTGCTTCCGTGCCTACAACCGCTGGGTGGCGGGCTACTGCGCCGTCGCACCGGATCGCCTGATCGGCTTGGGGCAGACCGCGATGCGCAGCCCGGCCGAGACGATCGCCGATCTCGAAGCGATCCGAGCGCTCGGATTGCGGGGGGTGATGCTCCCCGGCTTCCCGGGCGAGGCCGATTTCGACGACCCGCGCTGGGACGAGGTCTGGGACGCCCTGGTCGAGCTCCGCCTCCCGCCCAGCTTCCACATCCTCACGGCGGGCCAGTCGGTCGGCGGCGCCGGGTTCCGCGGGCCGAAGCTCAACAGCTTCCTGGGCATCATCCGCGGGAACCAGGACATCATCGGGGTGCTCACCTACGGCGGGGTGTTCGAGCGGCACCCCGACCTGCGGGTGGTGTGCGTCGAGGCCGACGCGGGCTGGTTGCCGCACTACCTGTACCGGATGGACCATGCCTATGCCCGGCACCGCAACTGGCTGACGGTGGAGGCGCTGTCGAAGCTGCCGAGCGAGTACGTGCTCGACCAGGTGTACCTCACGTTCCAGGACGACCGGGTGGCGTTCCAGACCGTGCACCTGATGAACGCCGACCGCCTGCTGTGGGCCAACGACTTCCCGCACTCCGACTCGACCTGGCCGCGCTCGCAGGAGGTGCTCGACACCCAGGCCGGACATCTGGCCCCCGACGTGTTCGAGCGCATCGTCCACGGCAACGCCGCCGGGCTCTACGGGCTCGGCCGCTGACCCGCCGGGCGGGTCGGCGGCGAGCGGGTCACAGCAGGGTGCGGGCGGCGTCGTAGACGGCGTCGCCGAGCAGGTCGCGCAGTTCGGACTCGAGGCGCACGAGCACCGGGCCGTCGCCGACGTAGGCCTCGGGTGCCTCGGTACACCACCAGGCCATCGTCGTGCCGCCCGGGCCCCAGTCGTGGCGTCGCCAGGCCCGGACCGTGATCTCGGTCGCCCCGTCCTCGGCGATGCGCTCCTCGGCCCGTATCGGCAGACGCGAGCACGTCTGCGGCTTCCAGTGGACCGGGTCGTCGTGTTCGGCGAGTGCGGCGAGGTGGAGTGCACAGCCGGCGCCACCGACGAACCCGGGCCGGTTCAGGAACACGCAGGCGCCGTCGACCACCGCCGTCGCCCAGCGCCCGGCGGGACCGTGCCGGCCGACCGTGGCGTCGACCGACCCCTTGTGCTGGAAGCGTTCGGGCGGGATCGTGTCGGCGAGGGCGGCGACGTTGCGGGCCTCGTCGTCTCCGGTGAGCACGACGCCCGACGAACAGCAGCCGTCGGCGAGGTCGGGTCGCGGTTCGTCGTGGATTCCCTGGCAGCCGCGCCCCCACAGGCAGGTCCAGGTGGACGTGAGGAACCCGGCGTCGAGCCGCCAGCGGGTGCGCCCGTCGGCGTCGGTGAGCTCGACGAAGCGGCGCGCCGGCCTGCTCAACAGCTCGATGCTTCCGTGAGCACGGCCACTGCGGTCGGGCCGGGCGGGGTCGCCGGCTCGGGCGGGCTCGCCGGCGTGGGCGGGGTCGCCGGCGCGGGCGGGGTCGCCGGCGCGGCCTCGAGGGCTTGGCGCACGAGCCGGCGCAGCCCCGGGTAGTCGGGGTTCGTCGTGTCGACGAACGGCGGGACGAGGCCGAGGCTGCGGATGGCGTCGGTGTCGACGGAGCCGAACCGCTCGACGAGGTCCCGAGCTTGCGTCGGCGAGAGGTCCGAGCGGACCGTCTGCTCCATCACGGCGACGAGGTCGCGGTACCGGGTGAGCAGCCGGGCCGGCGACACCTGCCGGGCCGCGGCGGCGAGCAGGCACCGCTGGCGACCCATGCGGGCGTAGTCGCTGTCGGCTTCGCGCGATCGGCTGTAGTAGAGGGCGTCGGTGCCGTCGAGGCGGACCCGGCCGGGTCCGTAGTAGTCCTGCGCCTCCCGGGCGGCGCCGAAGATCGGTCCGGGCCCGGGGACCGCGCGGGCGATCGTGAGCTCGACACCACCGAGCACGTCGATCAGCCGGATGAACCCGACCATGTCGACCTTGACGTAGTTGTCGATCCGGATCCCGAGCGCCTCGGCGACGGCGCCGGCGAGGGCGCGCTCGGCTGCCTGCGGTGTGCCGTCACCGTCGTCCGGGGTGGACAACACGTGGTCGTAGAGGGAGTTCGCGAGATCGGGCCAGCCGCCGGGATACTTCGCCCGCAGCGGGGAGCCGACCGGGAGCGGCAGGTTGCGGAGGTTGCGGGGGATCGACACCAGGGCGACGTCGCCGCGGTCCCGCCCGACCGACACCACGACCAGGGCATCGGTCCGAACCCCCTTGCGGCCCCGCTCGCCGTCACCGCCGACGAGCAGCACGTTCCACCGCGTCGGCTGCGTCGGCTGCGTCGGCTGCGTCACAGCGGTCGTCGTCGACGCCGCGACCGCCGGGACGCTCGTCGTCGGGCGGAGCTCGGTCGAGGGCGGCGCGTCGCCGTCGGCGGCGGCTTGGGCGCTCGGCTCGGCCGCCACCGCGTCGCCCGTGAAGACGGCGTCGACGGCGCTGGCGTGATCGAACGCGGCCCACGACCCCACCCCGCTCACGAACAGCGGCAGGACGGCGACGGCCCGGACCCAGTGCGACGACCACAGGTCGCGCGCGGCGTCGAACATCGACACCGCGGCCAACGCTCCGAGCAGGGCGACCACGACGGCGCCACGACGAAGCAGCACCGGGTCGAGGGCGGTGCCGAGCGCCCCGGCGCTACCCACCCACCAGCCCAGGAGCGCGACACCGACGAGCGCCGGGACGCCGAGCATGGACGAGACCAACCAGCGCCTGCGCAGGGCCTGGGCGAACCCGGGCACGACGGCGGCGGCGGTCAGCACGCAGCGGCGCAGCACCGGGTCAGTTCCGTGGCACCTTCGACCAGGGGAGGTCCTTGTCGACCCGGGGCTCGCCGGGCAGGCCGAGCACCTGCTCGCCGAGGATGTTTCGCAGGATCTCGCTCGTGCCGCCCTCGATCGAGTTGGCCCGCACCCGCAGGAACCCGTGGCGGGCATCGCCCCAGGACTCGCCGGCGAGGGTGTCGGACCGGCGGAAGGTGTAGTCGAAGTCGACCTGCCCGGCGGCGCCGAGCTGGTCGACGGCGAGCTCGTAGATCGCCTTGTTGATCTCCGAGAGGGCGAGCTTGGCGATCGAGCCCTCCGGGCCCGGGTTGCCGGCCCGGCGGTTCGACCCGGCCCGGACGTTGGTGAGCCGCAGCACCTCGGCCCGGATCCAGGCCTGCAGCAGCCGGTCCTTGGCGGCCGGGGTGCGGGCGTGGTCGTCGAGGGACTGCCACACGCGAACGGCCTCCGCGATCGGGCCCGACCCGCGCTTGGGGATCGATCCCATGCCCGAACCGATCGACACCCGCTCGTTCATCAGCGTGGTCAGCGACACCCGCCAGCCCTCGCCGACTGCGCCGATCCGGCAGCTGTCGGGGATGCGCACGTCCGTGAGGTACACCTCGTTGAACTCCGCCTCGCCGGTCATCTGGCGCAGCGGCCGCACGTCGACCCCGGCGGCGCGCATGTCGAGCGCGAAGTAGGTCATCCCTTTGTGCTTGGGCTGGTCGGGGTCGGTCCGGGCGACCAGCATTCCCCAGTCGCCCAGGTGGGCGAGGGTGTTCCAGACCTTCTGGCCGTTGACCACCCACTCGTCGCCGTCGCGCACGGCCCGGGTGGCGAGCCCGGCGAAGTCGCTGCCCGCGCCGGGTTCGCTGAACAGCTGGCACCACCGCTCGGCGCCGGCGTACATCGGGCGCAGGAACCGCTGTTTTTGCTCCTCGGTGCCCCACGTCCCGATCGTCGGGCCGGCGAGGTTCAAGAAGAACAGGCTCGGATCGGCGGGGGGCGCACCGGCGGCGCGCAGGCGCCGTTCGACGTGGGCCTGATGCTGCGGGGCGGCGCCGAGCCCACCGGAGCCGACCGGGAACGACACCCAGGCCAGGCCGTGGTCGTACCGCAGCCCCCGGAACGTGACGGGGTCGGTGGTGGCCGGATCGGCGACGGCGAGCAGCGCGTCGATCGCTGCGTCGACGGTCGCGAGCGTCGGCCCGGCCGGGGCGGCGAGGTCGGTCATCGGGTCAATCCGAGGACGGGAGGGCCTTGGCGCCCTTCTCGGGGAGCGCGTCGGCGCCGATCGACAGCGACCCGGCCCCGGGCTTGGTGCACAGGATCTCGAGGCCGGACTCGTCGAGGCCGTACCGCTTGCCCATCAGGGTGCCCCCGGCGTGGGTCGGGTCGAGCTCGGCCCGGGTGACCTCACCGCCGATGGCAGCCATCGGGGCGCCGCCGCAGCGGAGATCGAGATCGGTGACGGGGGCTCGCACCACGATGACCTGGGTGTCGCACGCGGTGCTCTGCAGGCGCTGGCCGGACTTGAGAAGCATGCCCGAACCTTAGATCGCACGAAGCCGTCGGAAGGCGTCTGCGCACTGCTCCAGGCCGGTGTCGACCCCGTCCGCGCCCGTAGCCAGGAGGCCGATCCCGATGGCGTCGGGTCGGTGCCGGTCGCGGGCGGCGGCGAGGGCGGCGGCGATCTCGGCCGGGCCACCCCGCAGGCACAACAGGTCGACGACCCGGTCGTCGACGAGGCGCCGCGCCGGTTCGGGATCGCCGGCGTCGAGCGCGGCGGCGGCCGCCTCGACGGCCGGGCGCGACACCCCGGCTGCGTCGCGCAGCGCGTCGGGGCAGTCGACGAGGCCGTGGACGAACGACGGGCGGGCTGCCTCGACGGCGTCGGGGTCGAACGAGGCGGTCAGGTGCAACGTGATGCGGATCGGGCGCACCGACCGGGCCCACGCGATCACGTCGCCGACGAGGGGGAGCGGGATCCCCGAGACGAACGCGCCGTCCGCCGCCTGTGACGCCCACCGGTTGAACCGCTCGCCGCGCGCGCCGACGGCGACGGGCAGGTCGGGCGCACCGAGTTCGGCCGCCGCAGCCCGGATCGCCGGGAGCGCAGCGCGGCAGTCCGTGAGGGGCCGGGTCGGGGCGAGCCCGAGCGGGGCGAGCGACAGCCGGCCGCCTGCCCCGAGCCCGAGGGTGAACCTCCCGCCGGCCAACTCGTACACCGTGGCTGCTGCGGCCCCGGTGATCGCCGGGTGCCGCACGTAGGGGTTGGTCACGCCGACGGCCAGGCGCAGGCGCCGCGTCGCGGTCGCCGCTGCGGCGCACACGGCGAACGGATCGCGCGCGATCCCCTCGTCGCCCCACCACAGCTCGTCGATGCCGAGCGCCTCGGCGTGCACGGCGTGGGAGACGAGCCGTGCGGCGTCGCCCGAGGGGAACAACCACACGCCGGTCGCAGGCTCGGTCATGTCGTCGAGCATGGCCTAGGGTCGCCACCGGGGACGAGGAGGGGACGTGACGTCACAGCGCCAGACCGACCAGCGCGCCACCGAGCGCGTCCGGCCGGGCTTGTGGTCGGTGCCGGTCCCGATCCCCGACAACCCGTTGGGGCACACCCTCGTGTACGTCTTCGAGACCCCGAAGGGGCCGGTGTTGATCGACGCCGGATGGGACGACGACGACTCCTGGGCCTACCTCGAACGGGGCCTGGCCACCGCCGGATTCGCCGTCGCCGACACCTACGGGGTGCTCGTGACCCACGCCCACCCCGACCATCACGGCCTGTCGGGCCGGGTCCGGGACGCGTCGAACGCCTGGATCGCCCTCCATGACGCCGACGCGGCGCTGCTCGCCAAGATGTCCGGGCGCAGCCAGGAGCGGGCCGCCGAGGCCGCCGAGGCCGCCGATCAGGGGCGGGCGCCGGAACGGGACTACCGCGACGAGGTGGCCGCAATGCTCCTCGATGCCGGTGCCCCGGAAGACGAGGTGCGGGTCGCGTCGACCCCGGCCGTGGCGCGGCGCGAGCAGCGGCCCCGGCACCGGCTCGTCACCCCGGACCGGGCGATCGTCGACGGCGAGCGCGTCGACGTTCCCGGGTGGGTCGTCGACGCCGTCTGGACGCCGGGCCACTCACCGGGACACGTCTGCTTCCGGCTGCCCGAGCACGGCACCCTCCTCGCCGGCGATCACGTGCTGCCGACCATCACGCCGCACATCGCGCTGTCCCGTGGCGACCGGGGTGGCGACCCGCTGGGGGACTTCCTCGCCTCCCTCGCCAAGGTCGACGCGCCCGACATCGTCGAGGTGCTCCCCGCCCACGAGCACCGCTTCACCGGCCTGCACCACCGGGTGGCTGAGATCACCGCCCATCACCACGAGCGGCTCGACGCGCTCGAGCTGTTGCTCGCGGCCGGACCCACGACGTTGTGGGACCTGGCCAAGGGCTTGCCGTGGAACCGGGACTGGTCGGAGCTCGGCCTGTCGACCAAACGGGCCGCGGTGAACGAGACCGCCGCCCACCTGCGCCACCTCGTCGTGCGGGGCCGGGCCCGGCGCATCAAGGGGATCCGCCCGCTCACCTACGAACCGGTGGTCGCGCGGTGACCGGACCCCTGCCGAGCGCTGCGGCCCTGGCGGACCGGTGCGCCGTCGACGGTGAGCTGGCGCTGGCCGCTCGTCACTGGACCGGCGGTCTTCACCTCGGGCTGGGGGAGCACCGGCTCGGCCTGCAGTTCGTCGCAGGCCGTGTGCGAGCGGGGGATCCGGGTGCGCCGGGTGGGGACGTGATCGGGGTGGAAGGACCGATGTCGGTGTGGGAGTTGGTCCTCGCGCCCACCCCGCGCCGGTTCTTCACCGAGCTGTCCACCGCCGTGTCGCTCGGGTTGGTGCGCCAGGGCGACGAGCTGT
>JBILVB010000217.1:0-5463 GCA_044370695.1 Acidimicrobiales bacterium
GCCTCGGCCTCGTCGGCAGCGACGATGTCGACCACCCCGTTGGGTACCTGGACCGCCATCGGGCCCACCTCCTCGGGGCGGAACACCCCCAGGCCGCCGCCTTCGATCATCGCGGGGCCGCCCATCCCGATGTTCGAGTTGGGCGTGGCGATCACCACGTCGCAGCAGCCGAGCAGCGCGGCGTTGCCGGCGAAGCACCGGCCGGAGTTGATCCCGACCAGCGGCACGAGCCCGGACAGCTGTGCGAACCAGAGGAAGGCGAGGCAGTCGAGCCCGCCCCCGCCGACGGCATCGGTGTCGCCGGGTCGGCCGCCGCCGCCCTCGGTGAGCAGTACCACCGGCAGGCGCTGGCGCTCGGCGAGCTCGAACAGGCGGTCCTTCTTGCGGTGGTTCTGCTGGCCCTGCGTACCGGCGAGCACCGTGTAGTCGTAGGACAGCACGACCGTCGGGTGGCCCCCGACACGTCCGACCCCGGTGACCATGCCGTCGGCCGGTGTCTTCTCGATCAGCTCCTGCAGCGGCCGGCGGCGCCGTTGGGCGGCGATCGCGAGCGCGCCGTACTCGACGAAGGAACCCTCGTCGACGAGATCCGCCACGTTCTCGCGAGCCGTGCGCTGGTTGGTCTTGCGGCGCCGGGCGACGGCGTCGGGCCGGCGGTGGTCGAGGCCGATGTCGTGGCGCTCGATCACCTCGGCGAGGTCGGGCCGGATCCGGTCGAGGTCGACGGCCTGCTCGCCGCCACCGCCCGCGCCGGCCACGTCGGCCGGTTCGAGCACGACGAGCACGTGGTCCTCCCAGACGGTGTCGCCCCGGGCGACGGTCACCTGCACGACCCGGCCCGAGACGGTGGCGGTGACGACGTGCTCCATCTTCATCGCCTCCATCACGGCGACCTGGGCCCCGACGGGGATCAGGTCGCCTTCGGCGACGTCGACCGACACGATCGTGCCCTGGATCGGCGCCCGGACCACCGGACCGTCCTCGACGGCGACGGGTGCCACGACGGCGGGCGCCCCGTCGGACTTGCCGAGGGCCAGCACCGCGAGCGGGTCGTCGCTCGTGACGCGCACTCCGGCCAGCCCGGGTCGGGCGGCCCCGCCGACGGTCGGGCCGGTCACCGGAGGCGGCGCGGCGGCGACGAGTTCGGCGACGTGGGCGTCGACGAAGCGGGTGGTGGCCGTCCAGGCCCGCACCTCGGGCCGCTCGAGCAAGGCTCGAAGGATGCCGGCGTTGGTCGCCACCCCCTCGACGCGCAGCTCGCGCAGGGTGCGGGCTGCCTTGCCGAGCAGGTCGTCGAGACGGCCCGAGGGGACCGACACGACGAGCTTGGCCAGCAGCGAGTCGAACGCCGGGCTCGGCCGGTCGCCCACCGCCGCCCCGGTGTCGACCCGGACGCCGGGTCCACCGGGCACGTCGAGCGCGCTGATCGTGCCACCGGCCGGTTTCACCGTGCCGTCGGCGGCGAGCACCTCACGGTTGATCCGGAGCTGCACCGCTGCACCCCGCACCGCCGGCGGCGTCGCCAGGCCGAGCTCGGCCAGCGAGGCCCCCGCCGCGATCCGGAGCTGGGCCTGGACGAGATCGACACCGGTGACCTCCTCGGTCACGGTGTGTTCCACCTGCAGGCGCGCGTTGGCCTCGATGAACGCGAACGTGCCGGCCGCCGTGTCGACCAGGAACTCGACGGTGCCGGCGCCGCGGTAGCCGACGGACGCGGCGAGGCGCACGGCGGCGTCGTGCAGGGCGGCGCGCACGACGTCGTCGAGATCCGGGGCCGGCGCCAGCTCGACGAGCTTCTGGTGGCGGCGCTGCAGGCTGCAGTCCCGGGTGCCGAGGTGGATCACGGCCCCGGTGGCGTCGCCGAGCACCTGCACCTCGACGTGGCGGGCGCGCTCGACGAGGCGTTCGGCGTACACGTCACCGTTGCCGAAGGCGGCCAGCGCCTCGGACCGGGCCCGCTCCCAGGCTTCCGCCAGTTCGTCCACGCTGCGGACCAGACGCATGCCCCGCCCGCCGCCACCGGCGATCGCCTTGAGCACCAACGGTCCGTGCGCGGCGAGGAACTCGCCGGCGGCCTCGAGCGAGGTCGGGCCGTCGGTCGCGGGCAACACCGGGACCCCGGCCGCGGTCGCCGCCCGGCGGGCCGCCGCCTTGTCGCCGAGGGCGGCCATCGCCGACGGGGTGGGCCCGACGAAGACCAGGCCGGCGGCTTCGACGGCGGCGGCGAACCCGGCGTCCTCCGACAGGAACCCGTAGCCGGGGTGCACTGCGTCGCACCGTGCGTCGAGCGCGAGCGAGACGAGCCGGTCGCGCTCGAGGTACGCCGCGACGCCGCTGCGGCCCAACGGCACCACCGCGTCGGCGAGCCGCCCGGCCAGCGATCCTGCGTCGTCGCCCGACTCGACCGCGACCGACGCGATCCCGAGATCGGCCGCGGCCCGGATCACGCGCACGGCGATCTCGCCGCGGTTCGCGACCAGCACCCTCGTCACACTCATGTGTCCCCCTCCTGCGTGCGGGGCCATCCTGCCCGGTGCGGCCTAGGCCGCGGCCAATCCGCGCACGCCGTCCGCGACGAGCTCGACGGCGATGGCCGCCGTGAGCAGGCCCATGATCTGGCTGAGGACGTGAAGGGCGTTGTCGCTCAGGTATTTCGCGACCCCGGCGGCGAACCGCAGGCACAGCAGCGTTCCCGCCAGCGCCGCGACGAGACCGGCGACGGCGACGGCCACGCCGGGCACGTCGCCGGCGCCACGCACGGCGACCATCGTCGCGGCGATCGCACCCGGGCCGGCCAGCAGCGGGGTGCCCAGGGGGACGAGGGCCACGTTGTGGGTGGCCGGGGTGTCGTCATCGGGCTTCCAGGGGCCGAGCAGCTGCAGCGCCACCAGGCTGAGCAGCAGGCCTCCGGCGACCTGCAGCGCGCTCAACGAGATCCCGAGCACGCGCAGCACGACGTCGCCGAACAGTGCGAACCCCAGGATGAGCACCGTCGCCAGGCCGGTCGCCTGCCAGGCGGCCCGGCGCCGGCGGGCCGCGTCGAGGTCGCGGGTCAGGGCGAGGAAGATGGGCACGTTGCCGGGTGGGTCGAGGATCACCCCGACGGTGACCGCCGTGCGCACGAACAACTCGACCCGGTCCTCCACGACGCCCAGTGTGGCCCCCCCGCCGCGCCGCCCGCGAGGATGCGCCCATGGAGCACGTGGATCTGGCCCTGTTGGTGTTGCGGGTCGCCGTCGGGGTCACGATGGCGTTGCACGGCTGGAACAAGGTCCGCAACGGCATCGGCGGCACGGCCAAGTGGTTCGACTCGATGGGCATGAAGCCCGGGACGCTGAATGCTTGGTTGGCGGCCGGCACCGAGATCGGCGGCGGCGCGCTGCTCGCTCTCGGGCTGTTCACGCCGCTGGCCGGAGCCTCGATCGTCGGGCTGATGGTGGTGGCGGGCTGGACGTCGCACCGGGACAAGGGGTTCTTCGTGTTCCGGCCGGGCCAGGGCTGGGAGTACGTGTTCGTGCTGGCCGTCGTCGGCTTCGCCGTGGGCGCGATCGGCGCCGGGCAGTGGTCGCTCGATGCGGCGTTCGGGATCGTCGAGGACGGCTACGTCGAGGGATGGTGGGGCGCAGGCGTCGCCGGGGTGCTCGGCATCGGCGGTGGGATCGCGCAGATGGCGGTCTTCTACCGGCCGCCGGCCAAGGCGTGAGCGGGCGCACCGCTGCGCTGCCGACCAAGTCCTGCGTCGGGTGCGGGCGGACCATGACCTGGCGCAAGGCGTGGGCGCGCACGTGGGACGAGGTGCGCTGGTGCAGCGAGGCCTGCCGTCGTCGAGGCCGGCGTGACGTCGACAGCGAGCTCGAGACGGCGATCCGTGCGCTGCTCGCAGCCCGGTCGAGCGGCGCTTCGATCTGCCCGTCGGAGGCGGCACGCGCCATCGGCGGTGCCCACGGCACGGACTGGCGGGAGTTGATGGAGCCGGCCCGGGCGGCCGCGCGCCGGCTCGTCGACGCGGGCGAGGTGGAGATCACCCAGGGCGGACAGGTGGTGGACCCGTCGCGGGCCCGGGGTCCGATCCGCATCCGACCCGTCGGAGGTCGTCGGTGAGC
This sequence comes from Acidimicrobiales bacterium, assembly GCA_044370695.1. Taxonomy (GTDB): domain Bacteria; phylum Actinomycetota; class Acidimicrobiia; order Acidimicrobiales; family Ilumatobacteraceae; genus JBEIFW01. The sequence continues at coordinate 4,104 of JBILVB010000217.1, forward strand.
GCGGCGGTGGTCGTGTTCACCCGTGACCTGCGGGTGCGTGACCATCCGGCGCTCGCCGCCGCGGTGGCCTCGGCCGACCGGATCGTGCCGCTGTTCGTGTTCGACGACGCCGTGCTCGGCCGCTTCGGCGCCCCGAACCGGGTGCGCTACCTGCTCGACTCGCTCGCCGACCTCGACGGTTCGCTGCGCCGGCTCGGCGGTGCGCTCGTGGTGCGCCGAGGCGCATGGGCGCCCACGGTCGCGGCCCTCGTCGCCGAGACCGGTGCCGCGGCGGTGCACCTCGGTGCCGACGTGTCGGCGCTGGCGACCCGGCGCCTCGCCGGGCTGCGCCGGGCGGTCGGGGAGCGGGTCGCCGTCCACGACCATCCGGGGATCACCGTGGTGCCGCCGCTCGCGGTCGGGCCGGCGTCGGGTGGCCCGGGGGTGATCTTCACCCCGTACTACAAGCGCTGGGCGGTGGCGCCGTGGCGGGCGCTCGCCCCGACGCCCACTGCGCTCCGTCTGCCCGACGGCCTCGATCCCGGTCGCCTACCTGCGCTCGGGGAGCTCACCGCCGGGGCTCCGTCGCCCGACGTGCTCGCGGGCGGCGAGACGGTGGCCACGGAGCGCTTGCGGCGCTGGGCCGCCGAGCACCTCGCCGCTTACGACACCGGGCGCGACGACCTCGCCGCGGCGTCGACGTCGCGGATCTCGGCCGACGTGCACTTCGGCTGCCTGTCGCCGCTCGAGGTGGCCACCCGCCTTCGGGATCGGCCCGGTGGGGGGCCGTTCGTGCGGCAGCTGTGCTGGCGGGACTTCTACGCCCAGCTGCTCGCCGCCCGCCCGCAGGTCGCCACCGGTGACGTGCGCGACGCCCGCATCGCGTGGGTCGAGGGCGACGAGGCCGACGAGGGGTTCGCCGCCTGGGCCGAGGCCCGCACGGGCTACCCGGTCGTCGACGCCGCGATGCGTCAGTTGCGCGCCGAAGGGTTCGTCCACAACCGGGCGCGGATGATCGTGGCGTCGTTCCTGTGCAAGGACCTCGCCGTCGACTGGCGGCGCGGCGCCGCCCACTTCCTCGACTGGCTCGTCGACGGCGACCTCGCGTCGAACCAGTTGAACTGGCAGTGGACGGCCGGCACCGGGACCGACTCGAATCCGAGCCGGATCTTCAACCCGACGGTGCAGTCCACGCGCTTCGATCCCCGCGGCGACTACATCCGTCGGTGGCTGCCCGAGTTGGGTTCCGTGACGGGCAAGGAGATCCACGCGCCCGAGCCGGCCACCCGGCGGCGATGCGGCTACCCCGGCCCGGTCGTCGACCACGCCGAGGCGATCGCGGCGTACAAGGCCCGCAACGCCGGTCGGCGCTGACCCGCCC
>JBILVB010000218.1:0-5457 GCA_044370695.1 Acidimicrobiales bacterium
ACCTGATCAAGTCGGGTGGCGAGTGGATCAGCTCGGTCGACATCGAGAACGAGCTGATGGGCCATCCGAAGATCGCCGAGGCCGCCGTGATCGGGGTGCCGCACCCGAAGTGGGACGAGCGCCCGCTCGCGTGCGTGGTGGTCCGGGCGGGCGAGACGTTGAGCCCGGCCGAGGTGCTCGAGTTCCTCGCGCCGCGCCTGGCCAAGTGGCAGCTGCCCGACGACGTGGTGTTCATCGACGAGGTGCCCAAGACCTCGGTCGGCAAGTTCTCGAAGAAGACGCTGCGCGAGCGCTTCGCCACCCACGTACTGCCCGGCGCGTGAACCGCGCGTGGCGCCGGTCGTGAGGCGGGGCGGTTTCGCCCGCCTGCTCGGCGCGAGTGCGATCACCAACCTCGGCGACGGGGTCGGTGCCGTCGCGTACCCGTGGCTCGCGTCGCTCGTCACCCGTGACCCGGCGCTCGTCGCCGCCGTGGTGGCCGCCCAGCGTCTGCCCTGGCTCGTCGTCACCCTGCCGGCAGGGGTGTGGACCGATCGGCTGGACCGCCGCCGCGTCATCGTCGCCAGCGACCTGTTCCGGGGCGCGGTGACCCTGCTCGTGGCCACCGTGGTGTCGGTGCGCCTCGCAGCGCACGCCGATCCGGCGGGCACGGTCGGCACCGACGTCGCGCTCTACGGGCTCGTCGTCGGGGCGACCGTCGCCGTCGGGTGCGCCGAGGTGGTGCGGGACAACGCAGCGCAGACCCTGCTGCCGTCCGTCGTGGCCGTCGCCGACCTCGAACGCGCCAACGGGCGGCTCTGGGTGGTCGAGCTGTTGACGAACACCTTCGCGGGCCCGGTGCTCGGCGCCTGGCTCGTCGGTCTCGGTGTCGCCTACGCCGTCGGGTTCGACGCCGTCAGCTTCCTGCTCGCCGCGCTCGTGGTGACCACGCTGCCGGGCGCGTACCGGGCGGTCGACGATCGGGTGCGGCGGTCCTGGTGGGCCGAGGCCCGCGAGGGGCTGGGCTGGTTGTGGTCGCACGAGCTGTTGCGCCCCCTCGCGCTGGTGCTCGGGGCGATGAACCTGGCGAGCACCGTCAGCCTGTCGACGCTGGTGCTCTACAGCCAGGACGTGCTGGGGGGCGGCGCGCTCGGGTTCGCCGCCGTCACGATGGGCGGCGGTGCCGGCGGGGTCGTCGCCGGCCTGGTGGCGGGACGCGTGCTGGACCGCGTGGGTCCGGGGCGATCCCTGGTGGTCGTGATCGCCGGCTGCGCTGCGGGTGCCGTGCTCGTCGGGTCGGCCCCGGGATGGCCGGTGGCCGCCGGGGCGTTCGTCGTCACGGGCTTCCTCGGCACGGTCTGGAACGTGGCCACGGTCAGCCTCCGCCAGGCGATCATCCCCAGCGACCTGCTCGGGCGGGTCAACAGCGTCTACCGGATGATCGCTTGGGGCGCGATGCCGGTCGGAGCGGTCGTCGGAGGTGCCGTGGTGACCGTGGCGTCCGCCCTGTCGGACCGGGAGACGGCGCTGCGTGCGACGTGGTTCGTCGAAGCGGCGGTCTACCTGGCGCTGCTCACCGTCGCCCCGTCCCGGCTCACGGCCGCACGTATCGAGCGGGCCCGGGCGGAGGCGGCGACCCGCCGGGCGGCGGCAGGCCCCGACCCTTGACGCTGAGACGGTGAGCGCCTTATCGTCTCGCCATGGCGGCGCCGGGTGAACTCGAGGCACGGGTGATCGACGCCGTGCGCCGCTGCTGCGAGCGCTGGGGCGTGTCGAGGATGACCATCGATGACGTCGCCGCCGAGGCCGGCGTGTCCCGCGCCACGATCTACCGGTTATTCCCGGGCGGGCGAGACACCCTGCTCGAAGCGATGCGCGTCGCAGACACCGAGGGGTTCCTTCGCCTGCTCACCTCGAAGCTCGAAGGAGCCGCCACGCTCGAGGAGATCCTGGTGCGGGGGCTCGTGGAGGCGACGGTCGCGCTGCGCAGCGACGAGCACCTGCAGCTCGTCCTGCTCTCCGAGCCCGGCGCCCTCGCGCAGCAACTCACCGTCGAGGGTCTGCCCCAGATCGTGGCGCTGACGGGCACGTTCCTGGCGCCCTGGCTCGGCCCGTTCGTCGGCGATCGCTCCGACGAGCTCGCCGAGTGGCTCACCCGCTGCGTCATCTCCTACTTCCTCGTTCCCTCCCCGCACGTCGACCTCGGCGACCGCCCGTCGGCCGAGCACTTCGTGCGCCGCTTCGTCCTGCCGGCCTTCGAGTCGGCCGTCTCCGGAAGGACCACGCCATGACCTCGACCGAGCACCTCCTTGGCCGCGGCGAACTCGACGACATCGAAGCCATCCTCAGCGTGTCCAACCGTGACGTCGACGCGGTCGAGCACGTCGTCAAGGACAACGCCGACGCCATCTTCACGTGGGACTACTCCCTGGCCCGGCCGGCGCTGCGAAAGCTGTACGAGAAGGCCAAGACGGGGCAGTGGAACGCCACGACCGATCTGCCGTGGACGACCGAGGTCGACCTCGAGAAGGTCGTCGCCGCCGACCAGGTCGCCGTCGCCGCCGGGCTCGACCCCAACCACTACGCCGGCACCGCCGTCGCGCACTGGGGGGAGAAGGAATGGCTGGCGTTCGGGATGGAGAACCGGCGCTGGACGCTGTCGCAGTTCCTGCACGGTGAGCAGGGCGCCCTGCTGTGCACGGCCAAGATCACCGAGACCGTGCCGTGGTACGACGCCAAGCTCTACGCCGCGACCCAGGTGGTCGACGAGGCCCGTCACGTCGAGGTGTTCGCGCGGTACCTCGACGAGAAGCTGGGCGGGACCTACCAGGTCAATGCCCACCTGCGGATGCTGCTCGACGACATCGTCAACGACAGCCGCTGGGACATGACCTACCTCGGCATGCAGGTGATGGTCGAGGGCCTGGCGCTCGCTGCGTTCGGGTTCATGCACCAGCTGACCGAGGAGCCGCTGCTCAAGCAGCTCCTGCGGTACGTGATGAGCGACGAGGCCCGCCACGTGGCGTTCGGCGTGCTGTCGCTGCGCGAGGTCTACGAAGGCATGTCCGATGCCGAGCTGCGCGACCGCCAGGAGTTCGCCTACGAGGCCGCGGTGCGCATGCGCGACCGGTTCCTGTCCCAGGAGGTGTGGGAGCGCACGGGCATCAACCCCCGGGACGTGGTGCCGCTGATCCTGAAGGATCCGACCCGGCAGGTCTTCCAGCAGCTGCTGTTTTCCAAGATCGTGCCCAACTGCAAGAAGCTCGGCCTGCTCGACCGCAACGACGCCTGGCTGCGCCGTCGCTTCGAGGAGATGGGGGTCATCCAGTTCGAGGACTGGGCCGACACCGGCGAGGAGTACAGCGCGTTCGCCCTCGACGGCGCCGAGTCCTGACCCGGGGCCGACTGCGGACGGCGACAAGATCGCGTCAACGGGCTCACGTCGGCCGGTGCGGCGCCGACCGGAGAGCCGTGTTCGCAGTGATGGCAACGGCTCCGGTGGCAAGCCAGATCGTCGCCAGCGCGGCCCTCGCGGCCGCCGGCGTGTGGGCATTCGTGCTCGCGGTCCGAGCGGTGCGCAACGCCGGCGACGACGGCGAGCACCCTTGGGGTCCGAGCCCGGCCAGCCAATAGGCTCGGCGCTCGTGCGCCTGGAGTCCGATCCCCGTTTCCTCGTCCTGCATGCGCTGCGCATCAAGGGCTTCGCGAAGACCGACGTGCTGTCGGAGCTGAGCGGTCTGCCGATCGAGGACGTCGATGGCGAGCTCGCGGGACTGCAGCGCGAGGAGCTCGTCCTGTTCCGGGAGGCGCGCTCGCTCTGGCAGCTCACGCCGGCCGGGCGTGCCGCCCACGGCCCGCTGCTCGCCGCCGACGCCGAGCACCGCGGGATGCGGGCCGGCCTCGAACCGCACTACCCGGCGTTCCTCGAGCTGAACGTGCGGTTCAAGGAACTCTGCGGGGACTGGCAGCTGCGCAACGGGGCGCCCAACGATCACAGCGACGCGATCTACGACCGTCAGGTGCTCGATCGGCTCGCCGCGCTCGACGCCGCCGCGCAGCCCATCTGCGCCTCGTTCCGCGGGGTCGCCGTCCGGTTCGGCGGCTACGGCCATCGGCTCTCGCACGTGGCGCAGCTCGTCGACGGCGGGCAGTTCAACCTGTTCACCGGCGTGATGTGCGGTTCGTACCACGACGTGTGGATGGAACTGCACGAGGACCTGATCCTCACCCTCGGCATCGACCGCTCGGCCGAGGGCAGCTTCTGATCGGACCGAGCGGCGTCAGAACAGGCGGAGATCGTCGGGGCGCAGACCGCGCAGCTCGTCGTAGTCGACCTCGACGCAGCGGAATCCACGGGCCTCGGCGAGCACCCGGGCCTGTGGCTTGACGATCTGGGCCACGAACACGCCCTGGACCGGGCGCAGCGTGCTGTCCCGTTCGAGCCGCTCGACGTAGCGGGTGAGCTGCTCGACACCGTCGATCTCGCCTCGACGCTTCACCTCGACCGCGACGGCGCGCCCGGCGGCGTCCCGACACAGCAGGTCGACCGGGCCGATGTCGGTCGGGTACTCACGGCGCACGACCACGAAGCCGGGCCCGAGCACCTCGGGGCTGGCGGCGAGCAACTCCTGCAGATGGGCCTCGACGCCGTCCTTCTGCAGGCCGGGATCGGACCCGAACTCGTGGTTGCTGTCGGCGAGGACCTCCTCGAGGGTGATGACGAGGCGTTCGCCCTTGGGGTTGGTGACCGTCCAGCACCCTTCGGTCTCCACCAGGGTGTTGGGCGCGTTCATCCAGTTGAGCGGCTTGTACGCCCCGCCGTCGGCATGCACGGCGATGCACCCGTCGGCTTTGACCATGACCAGCCGCACGGCGCTGGGCAGTTGCGCCGACAGGCGACCTTCGTAGGCGACGCAGCACCGGGCGATCAGGAGGCGCACGGCCCCTCGGCCCGCTGTCTTGACGCTACGTTGCTCGTGGCCCGCTCAACGTGGTGTACGTCCATCCGATCCCCTCGGTATGGGTTTGTGGCGCGCGGCGAGGTCGGCAGGATCATACGATCTCGCTGCCGACGTGCCCGCGGAACGTCTCGCCCACCTCCTGCGGCGGGCCCGGGTGCGCTCCGGCCAGGACGAGCGCGCGCTGGCCCGGGCCGTCGGTGTGCGGCCGCGGGAGCTGAAGGCGTGGGAGGACGGCGAGATCCGGCCCGACGACGAAGCGCTCGTGCGGTACGCCCAGGCGTGCGGGACGACGCCCGACCACCTACTACGCCGGCGTGACACCGTCGAGATCGACCTCCACACGGGCGCGATGCGGGTGGGGAGTTCCGTCGCGCGCCTCGACTGGCGCAACACGTCGAACACGATGGTCCTGCACACCTATCTGGGGCTCGTGCGCGAACAGCGCAGCGTGCGAGCCGGTCAGCCGGTGGTGTTCCGGGACGACGACGCCGAGTCGCTCTCCATCGCGCTCGACCTC
>JBILVB010000219.1:0-5449 GCA_044370695.1 Acidimicrobiales bacterium
CGTGGGGATGCGCATGTCCGACGAGCGCCGATCCCCACGCCATCGTGTAGTCGACGTAGTCGCGCCCGTCGCCGTCGAGCAGGCGGCACCCGACCGCCTCGTCGAACACCGGCACGAGGTCGTCCGGAAAGTCGTACTCGCCGTTCGAACCCTGTGGAAAACGTTCGGCGGCTCGGGCGGTCCAGCTGGTCATTCAGCCGCTCCCGTCTCGTCACCGGGTTCCCAGCCCGGCGGCCACCGGAACCCGCCGGTGAGCGATTCGACCACGGCCGCCGCTGCGAGGGTGGTCCGGTCCTCGAGGAAGGGCCCGACGACCTGGACCCCGATCGGCAGGCCGTCGGGATGGATCGCCACCGGCACCGCCGTCGCCGGCAGGTAGGCGACACCGAACAACCCCATCCAGGCCATCTGGTCGGTGTATGGCCTCACCCTCTCGTTGATGGTTAGGGTTCGGCTCGTCAGGGGGCCGGAATGATCGTGGGGAATGGCCACGGTTGGGGATATCGGCGCGATCACCACGTCCCAGTCCTCGAAGAACCGTCTCCATCTGGACCTGAGCTGGAGCCGCCGCTCGTTCGCCGACAACCAGGCCCGGTGGCGCTGCTCGCTGTGGACGACCCCCAGGTCGCCCTCGACACGCTCGCCGGCGGCAACCTGAGCGGCGTGGTGCTCGATCTCGACCGGCGTCCAGGAACCCGCGAGTGCGCCGCCGAGGAGTCGCCAGAAGGTGTCGACCGAACGCTCGAAGCTCACCCCCTCCGGTCGAGCTGCTGCATCCACCCGGGCGCCGGCCACCTCGAGCGCCGCCCCCACCCGATCGACGGCGGCGCGCACGTGGCGATCGACCGGGCACGCCGGATCGTCGGCCCAGATCGCCACCCGCAGGCCGGCGGCATCGTGGGCTCGAGCCGGCGGAAGGTGCAGTCGCCACGCAGGCGCCAACCAGTCGTTCGGTCCGGCCAGCACCTCGAGCATCGCAGCGGCGTCGGCCACGGTCCGGGCCATCGGCCCGACCACGGCGAGGTCGGCCTCCGTGAGCGTCCCCGGCGGCCCCGGGATCTGGCCCCGACCCGACACGACCCCGAAGCTCGGCTTGTGGCCCACGACTCCGCACATCCCGGCCGGGTTCCGGATCGATCCGGCGATGTCGGAGCCGATCTCGAGCGGGGTGAACCCGCAGGCCAGCGCGCCGGCCGAGCCGCCCGAGGAGCCGCCGACGCTTCGCGACGGGTTCCACGGGTTCGACGAGGTCCCGAACAGTTCGTTGAAGCTCTGCACGTCACCGGCGAAGATCGGCAGGTTGGTCTTCCCGACGACGACGGCCCCGGCGGCCCGCATCCGGGCCACGACCTCGGCGTCCCGATCCGGCACGAACGTGGCGTAGTCCGGTGCGCCCGACGTCGTGCGCATGCCGGCCGTCAGGAACGAATCCTTCACCGTCATCGGGACGCCGTGGAACGGGCCGCGCCGTCGCCCCGACGACCGCTCGGCGTCGAGCGCACTCGCCTCGGCCAGGGCCCGGTCGGCATCGAGCGTGACCACGACGCCGACTGCGCCGTTACGGGCCTCGATGCGGCGCAGGTGGGCCTCGGTGAGCTCGACGCTCGACACCCGACCGGCGGCGACCGCCTCGGCCATCGCCGACGCCGACCACCCGCAGCACTCGTCCCCGTGCGCCATCACGTTCCCCCGAGTGTCGGACCCGTCGCCGAGCTTGGCACGATGGCGCTCCGGCGGACCGAACCCGCCCGACGGTGGAGGACCGACCCATGAGCAGATGCCGCCCGCCGGGCCGATACCGGGCCATCGCGATCGGCGCCGTCCTCGCCCTCACGAGCTGTTCGGCCTCGTCCGGCGCGCCCGACGCGCAGGACGCCGCACCGGGCGAGCCGGCGTCGAGCGTGGCATCGGCGCCCCGAACCACCGGGTTCGACGTCGCCGTCCACGGATTCCGGTTCGAGAACTTCGGCGACGACGTCGACGCCGTCGGCATGACGACCGCCGAGGTGGTCCGGCTCTTCGGCGACGACGCGTGCACGCGCGGGAGCGGCGCGACCTGCACCCTCACCCCGCCGGCGCGCGCCTGGATGCGGGAGATGAACGAGAGCATGGGCGGCGGCCGATGCGAAGGCATGGCGGTGCTGTCGCTCCTCATGTACGAGGGCCGCGTCGACCCCAAGGCCTTCGGCGGCGCCACCGCAGCACAGCTACGGCTCGAGGGCAACGACAAGCTCCAGCGGGAGCTCGCCTACTGGTTCGCCACCCAGGCGCTCAGTCCGACCACCGAGGCCGTCATCGCCGAGCGCCCGAGCGTCATCGTCGAACGACTCCGCCAGTGGTTCGACACTCCGGGCACGAGTGGGGGGTACACGCTCGGCATCTACCAGCCCGATGGCAGCGACGGGCACGCCGTCACCCCGATCGGACTCACCGAACGCGGTCCGGGCCGCACCGACATCCTGGTCTACGACAACAACTACCCCGGCCAGACCCGGGCGATCGCCGTCGACACCCGGGCCGAGACCTGGTCGTATTCCGGCGCGTCGAACCCCGCCGACGCCGAGGGGCGCTACGAGGGCGACGCCACCACCAAGACCCTGGATCTGACCCCCACCGAGGCGAGGCTCGAGCCCCAGGACTGCCCGTTCTGCGACCAGCAGCAGACCCGCAGCCCGGGCGGTCGTCGACCCCGCCGCAGCGCAGCAAGCCCCACGCAGGTGTTCCTCGACCCGTCCGCGTTCCGCTCCGGGGTGACGGTTCGCGTCCGCGCCGTCGGCGGCGGGGAGCTCCCCGGCGTCGTGCCGTTGCGACCCCGCGGGGCGAACCTGTGGGCCAAGGACACGCCGCCGATCCTCCAGGTGCCCGCCGGAACTCCCTTCGAGATCGAGCTCGACGCGACCGCCGCCCGCCGCGAGGTGGAGACCGACGTGGCGATCGTCGCCCCGGGTCTGAACGGCGCCGTCGACGGGATCACCATGACGCCCGGTCAGCGCGACACGTTGCTGGTCGACCCGAACCGCCGGGTGCTCCGGTACACCACGACCGCCGACGAGACCCCGACGCTGGTGCTCGGGATCGACGACGAGCCCGACAGCTACGAGTTCTCCCTCGGCGGCGTCGAACTCGGACCGCGCGGCGGCACCCTCGAGGCCCGCCTCGACCCCACGGCGCGGACGCTCACCGCCCGCACCACCGGCTCGGCCGACGCGATCCTGCTGTTCCTGCTCGAACGGTTCGGCGCCACGGTCGACGAGACGATCGAGAACGACGGACTCGAGCTCGCACCGAACGAGACGATGGTCGTCGCATACGGAACCTGGACCGGCGACGGGCGGCCGCTGTCGGCAGGGGTCGACGTCGACGGCGACGGCACGATCGACGAGCAGTTCGAGATCGTCGACGAGACCTGACCGTCGCGGGTCGGACTCCGGCCCGAGTCGGTCGCTCCGGTTCCGAAGGATGCCTTCGCGCGGTCCTCCGTCCCCACTAGATTCGAACACCGCGATCGAGCCGATCGCGACTTGCATCGAGAGGTTCGGAATGCATTCACGCTCCCGCGGCGTCGCTTCGCTCCTGATCGGCATGGCCTTGATCGCCGGATGCTCCGGCAGCGGGTCGTCCGAATCCACCGACAGCACTGCGAACGTCACGACCACCGCCGCCGCAGTTTCCAGCACGGCGCCGAGCGCTGCGGCCACGACGGCCACGACCGCGAGCGGCGGAAAGGGCAGCAGCGACGCAAGCGGTGGGGGCGGCGGCGGTTCCGCCGCCCCGATGGAGACGGCACCGCTGACTGCGGGCTACGGCTTCGAAGTGCCCAAGCACGGGTTCCCCTTCGAGAACTACGGCAACTCCCAGGGCTACTCGAACCTGACCGCCGCCGAGGTCCAGCGGATGTTCGGCGATGCTGCGTGCGCGAAGGGCAGTGGGCCCACGTGCACCCTCACGCCGCCGGCCGAAGCGTGGATGAAGCAGCAGAACGAGGGCATGAACGGCGGCCACTGCGAGGGCATGGCCGTGGTGGCGCTGCTGCTCCAACAGGGGAAGATCGACGCGTCGAAACTCGGTGGCGCCAGTGCGGCCGCCATGCCGATTCAGGGCAACGAGCCGTTGCAGCGTGAGATCGCCTACTGGTTCGTCACCCAGTCGCTCCAGCCCACCCAGAGCCAGTCGTTCAAGGCCGCCCCCGTCGACATCGTCGCCAAGCTGCGCGAGTGGTTCGCGGCCGGCAGCGCTGCGGACACCTACACCGTCGGGTTCTACAAGCGGGGCTTCAAGGACGGTCACGCCGTGACCGCCGTCGGTCTCGGCGACAAGCCGGACGGCAACGTCGACATCCTGGTCTACGACAACAACTACCCGAACCAGGTTCGGGCCATCAGCGTCGACATGGAGGCCAACACGTGGGTCTACTCGGGCTCACCGAACCCCGCTCAGGCCGAGGGCCGCTACGAGGGTGACGCCGAGTCGAAGACCCTCGAGGTCACGCCCACGTCTGCCCGCCTGCAGCCGCAGGTCTGCCCGTTCTGCGGTGAGAGTGCGTCCGGCGGCGAGAACAAGGGCAGCAAGGGTTCGGCCCTCGCCGCCCCCACGCAGGTGTACCTCGACGCCGCGGCGTACGAGGCCGGCGTGACGTTCAAGGTGCAGGCCGTCGGCGGCGGGACGCTCGCCGGCGTCACCACCATCTACCCCCGTGGCGGCGACGACCTGTGGGACAAGGACACCCCGCCGATCCTCCAGGTCCCGGCGGGCACGAAGTTCCAGGTGGAGATCGACGCCTCCGGGGCCAAGGCCGACATCGAGACCGACGTCGCCATCGTTGCCCCCGGCCTGAGCGGCGGGGTGTCGGGGATCACGATGTCACCGGGACAGCGCGACACCCTCGTGGTCGACCCGGCCACGAAGTCGATGTCGTACACCACGAAGTCCGACGAGTCGCCGACGCTGTACCTCGGTGTGGACGGCGAACCCGACAGCTACGAGTTCTCCCTCGGCGGCGTCGAATTGGGCAAGGGCGGGGGCACCATCGAGGGTCGGCTCAACACCCAGGCCCGCAAGCTGGTCGCTCGCACCACCGGCTCGGACACGGCAACCCTGTTGTTCTACCTGGAGCGGATCAACGACACGGCCGACGAGTCGTTGGAGAACGACGGCGTGCAGCTCAAGCCCGGCGAGTACCTCGTGATCGAGTACGGGCAGTGGAAGGGCAACGGCAGCGCCGTGGCGGCCGGCATCGACACCAACGGCGACGACGGCATCGACGTCCCCGTGGAGATCGACGACGAGAAGTGAGCAATCCGTGAACGAGGGGCGGGTCGGGCGCACGCCCGGACCGCCCCTCGTTCGCGTTTTCGGCTGCTGCGGGCGTGCCGGCGCCGTGACCAGTTCGGCTCGCAACGTTCGCTACGGTCCTGGACACTGTGGAGCGCATAGTCGCTACGGAGAAGCA
>JBILVB010000220.1:0-5446 GCA_044370695.1 Acidimicrobiales bacterium
GTTCGCCCGCCGTCGGGCTCGGGTGAACCACGGTGTTCCCTGCTCCAGTTCGGCGGCGATGCGCCGCTCGGCCTCGGCGGCCGCGCGTTCGTCGTCGGGTCCGATCGCGCCCGGTCCGTAGGCGGCGGCCGTCACCGCTGCGGTGAGCGTGCGCAGGGCGTCGGCGTCCACCCGGGGGGTGCGGCGCAGCCGGACGGCGACCTCCTGCGGGGTGTCGCTCGCCGGCACCCGCACGCCCGCGGCGTCGAGGGTGACACGGGCCCGGTCCCAGCTGAGCAGAATCCGGTCGTTGGCGGTCGCCGCCGCCCTGCGGCGCCTCGACCACCGCCGCCGGTGCAGTGCCGGCACACCGAGCAGCCATCCGGCCCCGAGCGCCACGAGTGCCGTCACGATGCCGACTGCGGGCCACGGCACGTCCCAGCCGTCGGCGCCCGCCCCGGCCGCCGTGGCGGACGAACCGCCGGCGGGCAGGAAGTCCTCGAGGTCGAACGACAGCGGCGGCAACGTGTCCGGCACCGGGGTCTCGGCATCGGCCGGGAGGGTCGTGTCGGTGGTTGCCGTCGGGGCCTCGTCGACCTGCTGGCCCTGCACGAAGGTGTAGGTCTCGGCGTCGGGGTTGCCCCGGCTCGGCGTCGGTTCGAAGGCCAGCCAGCCCACCCCGTCGAAGTAGACCTCGGGCCACGCATGGGCGTGGCGGCCCTGGACGCTGAAGGCGCCGTCGCCGGTGGCGACGCCCGAGGTGTACCCGACGGCCACCCGGGCCGGCAGCCCGAGGGCGCGGGCGAACGCGGCGAATGCGCTCGAGAACTGCTCGCAGTAGCCCCGCCGGTTCTCGAGGAACGTGACCAGCGCGTTCGTGCTCGACCCGGCGCCGACGCGCAGGTCGTAGGTGAAGTTGTTGCGGAAGAACTGCTGCAGTGCGACGGCCTGGTCGTACGGCGTGGCCTGACCGAGGGTGATCTGGCGTGCGAGGTCGCCGAGGCGGCTCGGGAAGTTGGCCGGCAACGCCGTCCACCGGCGGTCGATCCGGGTTGGGGTCGGGGCGGCGCGCAGCGCGTCGGGCGTCACCGCGGACGGCACGCGGGACACCACCGTGTAGGTGGTTCCCTGGCTGAGCCGGCCGCGAGGCACCTGCGCCGCGCCGGTGGCGGCGTTGTAGGACACGCCCGTGAGCCCGGACAGCTCGACGGGCCGGTACGCCATCGGCACCCACGCCGAGTCGAACTCGCCGACGGTGATCACCTGCGAAACGGCCTCGCTGAGCGCGGCGGGCGGTTCGGCGCTGTCGCCGATACGGTCGTCGCCGTCACGCAGTGCGTCGGACAACGTCCATGCGGTGCCGTCGAAGGTGTCCAGCGAATTGAGGCGCCAGTAGGACTTGTGATCGCTGCGGACCCGGAACAGCTCGGCGGTGGTCGGGCTCGACAACCGGCTGCGGAGGGTCACGAACGGGTTGTCGGCAACGCGACGCCCGCCGCTCGACTGTTTGGTCTCGATGACGGGACGGTCACCGGCGCCGGGCAGCGCCGGCCCGATGACGAGGCCGACGGCGAGCGCACCGGCGCCGAGCACGACTCCGGTGCGCACGGCGGATGCGACCGCTCGACGGCGACCGCCGGCGAGCCAGCCGGTACGGGCCCCGTCGCGCCAGGTCCGCAGTGCCACGACCGAGACCACGGCCGCCATCACCCACGCCGCGGTCACCGCCAGGCGGTTGCGATCGGCGCCGATGGCGGAGCAGAACACGAACAGCACCCCGGCGGGCAGGATCGCCTCGAACGCCAGCCGCAGCCGGAACGCGATCGCATCCGACAGCGACGCCGTGACCCAGATCGCCACCATGGCCGCCGCGAGGAAGCCGCCCTCGGTCGGCACCGGCGCAACGGCGGTGGGGAACGCCGACCAGGCTCTCGTCAGCTCGTCGTACGCGAGGTCCCACGTCGCCGACGACGGCAGCAGGAACGTGGTCGTGTCCCGGTAGCGCACGACGGCGACGGTGACCGCCATCCCCACGAGCGACGCGACGACGGCGAGGACCGGGTGCCAGCGACGCCGCCGGGCCACGGCGGCGAGCAGGTGGGCGACGCCGGCGGTGAGGACCATGGGCGCCAGGTGGGTCCAACCCAGGAACACCCGGCAGAAGCCGGCGGCGGTCGAGACGCTCAAGGCGAAGAGCGCCCCTTCGGCCAACGACGGGCTCACGGAGGGGCCGGTCCTACGGGCCGCGCCCGAACCGCCCGGGGACGGTGCCCCGGCGGGTGGTGCACCGGCGGGTGGGCTCGGCCGCGCAAGCGTCGTGGTCACGCGGGCACTCCCGGGCGGTGGCGACCGGCGGTGGTCCAGGCCTCGGCGAGGCCGGTCGTCCCCGTCCGGTCGAGCAGCCGTAGCCGCGCCGAGTTGACCGCCGGAGGCATCGGTCCCTCGTGGACGATGACGACCACGGCGTTGTACCGACGGCGCATGCCGTTCACCACGGCGAGTTCCACCGGGGTGAGACGGCCGGTGACGACGATGAGGGTGCCGCCCTGGCCGCCCCGGCCCAGGGGCGACAGCAGGGCCCGCAGGGAACCGCCTCCCGGCGCCACCATCGCCAGGTACTCCATCACGGCCTCGGTGTGTCCCAACCCGCTGCCACCGCCGGTGTCGCGGCCGTCCGTAGTGCAGAACTGCACGGTGTGGCGGGCCCGGTGTGCGGCCTCGACGACGCTCGCGGCGCTCGACACCGCTCGCTCGAAGCCGTCCGGGCCGTACGCCGAGGCCCGAGCGTCGAGCACGACCGTCGTGCGGTCGGCCCATGGACGCTCGTCCTGGCGCACGAGCAGCTCGCCACCCCGGCGAGCGCTCGAGCGCCAGTGGATGCGGCGCAACTCGTCGCCCACGGCGTACTCGCGCAGGCCGAAGAACTCCTCGCCCTTGCTGCCGATCGCGTTGTGGCGCACCGCGTTCCCTGACGGGTCCTGGTCACCGCCGGTGCCCAGAGCGGGCACCACCTCGACTGCCGGGTACACGGTGACGTCGGTCGCGCCCGCTACCCGTACCCGTCGGCGGGCGAGGCCGAACGGGTCGACCACCTCGGCGTGCATCGGGCCGACGGGCACCCGGCCCCGGCGGGTCGTGGGCAGGTGGTACGCCACCCGGGCGAGCTGACCGCCGGCGAGCGGTGCGAGCTGCAGGCGGGGCCCGGCCGTGCGGCCGATCGGATCGATGATGCGCAGTGGCGGCGTGCGCCGCCGGCCCGGGTTCCTCACCTTCAGCTCGACGCGCGTGCTCTCCCCGGCGTGCACCCGGGTCGGGTGGACGCTGCGGTCGACGTCGAGCGCGACCCGGGCGACGCGCACGTGGAGCACCGCGAGCACGACGAGCACGGCCGCGGCACTCGACAGCAGGTACAGCTCGAACACGCCGAACAGGCGGGCTGCGACGAGCGCCGGTGCGGCAGCGATCAGCAGCGACCATCCCTGGCGGGTGGGCATCGGGCTACCTCGTCGGGACCGGGACCGCGGCGAGCACCTCGGCCACGACCCGCGCCACGGGTAGTCCCTGGAGTTGGGCGTCGGCCGACAGCAGCAGGCGGTGGCCGATCACGGGCTCGGCGAGTGCCTTGACGTCGTCGGGCAGCACGTGGTCGCGTCCGGCGGCGGCCGCCCGAGCCCGGCTCGCCCGCAGCAGTGCGAGCGAAGCCCGGGGTGACATGCCGAGCTGGACGGCCGGATGGCGGCGGGTCGCGTCGGCGACGTCGACGAGGTAGTGCTTGACCGCCGGCGCGACGTGGACCGACCGCACGGCGTGGATCATCCCGATCACCTGCGAGGCGGTGCACACCGGGCGCAGGTTGGCCAGGGCCCCCGGGGCGCCGTGGGTGTCGAGGATCTGCAGCTCCGCGTCTCGGGTGGGGTAGCCCATCGAGAGACGCATGAGGAACCGGTCGAGCTGGCTCTCGGGCAGCGGGAAGGTGCCTTCGTGCTCGATCGGGTTCTGGGTGGCGAGGACCATGAACGGTTGGGCGAGCCGGTAGCTCGTGCCGTCGACGGTGACCTGGCCCTCCTCCATCGCCTCGAGCAGGGCGGCCTGCGTCTTGGGTGACGCCCGGTTGATCTCGTCCGCGAGTACGAGGTTGGCGAAGATCGGGCCCGGGCGGAACTCGAAGGTGTCCGAGGACCGTTGCCAGACCGATACGCCGACGACGTCGGACGGGAGCAGGTCGGGGGTGAACTGGACACGTTTCCAGGAGCACTGGAGCGAGGCGGCGAGCGCCTTCGCGAGGCTGGTCTTTCCGACGCCGGGCACGTCCTCGACGAGCAGGTGGCCCTCGGCCAGCAGGCACAGCAGCGCCAGCTCCACCACCTCGGGCTTGCCTTGGATCACCTGCTCGACGTTGTCGACGATGGCGCGGAACAGCTCCGAAAGGCTCGCGGCCTCGGTGGTCGCGGCGGACATGGGCCGCAACCTACCGGGCCGTTTCCCGCCGTGCGGATCGGGGCGGATGGGAGCGGTTCCCTACAGTCCTCGGATGTGACGCTCGCCCTCGCGATCGACATCGGCGGCACGAAGCTCGAGGTGGGCCTCGTCGACGGCGACGGCACGGTGCTCGTGGCCCGCCGGGCGCCGACGGTGACCGCCGATCCGTGGCCGGGGCTCGCAGCGCTCGTGACCGACGTCCTCGCTCTGGCGTCGGAGCGGCCGGTCGCGCTCGGGTGCGGCTGCGCGGGGCCGATGACCCCGGAGGGCGCCACCGTCAGCCCGCTGAACATCGCCGGTTGGCGCGAGTTCCCGTTGCGGGACCGACTCGTGGGGCTCACCGGCTTGCCGGTGGTGATCGACAACGACGCGAAGGCGCTCGCCGTCGGGGAGGGTTGGCGCGGCGCGGCTCGCGGCGCCACGACGTACCTGGCGATGGTGGTGTCGACGGGCGTCGGCGGTGGCCTCGTCGTCGACGGGCGCGTCCTCCATGGAGCGACGGGCAACGCCGGCCACATCGGTCACCTCGTCGTGGTCCCGGGCGGGCGCCCGTGCGTCTGCGGCTCCCGGGGGTGCCTCGAAGCCGAGGCGTCGGGGACGGCGATCGCAGCGATCACCGGGCGCCCGGCGGCCGAGGCCGGTCCCGACGTGATCGCCCGGACCGGCCGGCTCGTGGGCCGGGCCGTCGCCGAGGTCGCCGTGCTGTTGGACCTGCCGCTCGCCGTGATCGCCGGATCGGTCGCGCTCGGGTTCGGCGAGCCGTTCTTCGCGGCGGCGCGCGCCGAAGCCGAACGGCTGGCCCGGATCTCCTACGCCCGGGGACTGCGCATCGAGCGGGCCGGTCTCGGGGATCACGGGCCGCTCGTGGGCGCCGCCGGTCTGGTGCTGGCCTAGGAGCCGAAACCTTGCACGAGGGCGGCGAAGCCGTTGGCGGTCGCCGCGAGCCGGTGCCCGACGACGGCCTGATAGACGTCGGAGTTGTACCAAT
>JBILVB010000221.1:0-5371 GCA_044370695.1 Acidimicrobiales bacterium
GAAGCCAGATCGCGAGAATGAGTACGCGTCGCGAGATTGAGTACGCGTCGCGAGAATGGGGAACACGATGCAGGTCGATCTCGTCGTTCGAGGGGGCACCGTCGTCGACGGCACGGGGGCTGCGGCCTGCCGGGCCGACGTGGCCGTGGCCGGTGATCGGATCGTGGCCGTCGAGCCCCGCTGGGACGGCACGGCGACACGCACGATCGACGCCGACGGTCGGATCGTGACGCCCGGGTTCGTCGACATCCACACCCATCTCGACGCCCAGATCGCCTGGGACCATGTCGGCACGTCGAGCTGCTGGCACGGCATCACCTCGGCCGTGCTCGGCAACTGCGGCGTCACGTTCGCGCCGGTGCGCGAGGGCGGTGCGGGCTTCCTCGCCGAGATGATGGAGTCGGTCGAGGACATCCCCCGCCACGCCATCCTCGAGGGGATGCCGTGGACGTGGCGCACCTACGGCGAGTACCTCGGCTGGATCGACACGCTCCCCAAGGGCTTCAACATCGGCGGCATGGTCGGGCACTGCGCCGTACGCGTCGCGGCGATGGGTGAGCGGAGCCTCGACGAAGCCCCGGCGTCGGCCGACGACCTCGCGGCCATGTGCGAGCTCGTCGACGAAGCGATCGGATCCGGCGCGCTCGGGTTCTCGACGTCGCGCACGTTCCTACACAAGGTCCCCGACGGCCGACCGGTGCCGGGGACCTTCGCTGCGGTGGAGGAGCTGTACGCCATCGCCGACGTGCTCGGCCGCCACGGCCGCGGGGTGTTCGAATCGGCGTCGCGTCTCGGTGAGCGCGACACCGACGGCTACCCGAACACCCGGGCTGAATTGGCCTGGATGGGCGAGGTGAGCCGGCGCAGCGGGCGGCCGGTGAGCTTCGGGCTCACCCATTCGTACCGGCGGCCCGACCTCTACCAGCGGGTCGTCGACTTCGCCAAGGAGGAGAACGCGCTCGGCGCCGTCGTACGTCCGCAGACCACGGCGCGCGGGGTCGGCATCCTGTGGTCGCTCGACAACCGCACGCCGTTCGACCTGAACCCGTCCTGGCGGGCGCTGGGCGAACTGCCGCCGGTCGATCGCCTCGCCGTGATCCGCGATCCGCAGCGGCGGGCGGCGCTCGTGGCCGAGGCCGACACGCGGCCGCTGCCGATCGATGCGGCGGGGATCTACGTGCTGGGCCCGGGCGCGGCCCGCTACGACCTCGACCCGGCGCGATCCCTCGCCGCCGAGGCGGCCCGCCGAGGCGTGTCGGTGGCCGAGGCGTTCCTCGCCCTCGCCGACGAGACCGACGGCGCCGTCGTGCTCAACTACCCGGCGCTGAACCAGTCGCTCGACGCGGTGCAGGAGATGCTCGACGACCCGGTCGTCACCCTCGGTCTGGCCGATGCGGGTGCCCACGTCGGGCAGATCATGGACTCCTCGCAGCCCACGTTCTTCCTCACGTACTGGGTACGCGAGCGTCAGCGGTGGACGATCGAGGAGGCGGTCCGTCGCCTCACGTCCGACACCGCCGACCTGTTCGGGCTCACCGGTCGGGGCCGGTTGGTGCCCGGGGCCTACGCCGACGTCAACGTGATCGACTTCGAGGGCCTCCATCTGCCGATCCCCGAGTACGTGCGCGACTTCCCCGGCGGCGCCGGTCGGTACGTGCAGCGGGGCCGCGGGTACGACGCCACGATCGTGAACGGTCAGGTGTTCATGGAGCACGGGGAGCACACCGGCGTGTTCGCTGGTCGCACGCTGCGTTCCGGGGCCTCGTCGTGAGTGCGCAGCACCCCGACGCCCGAGCGGCGTGGCGTCGGGACGATCGCGGAACGGTGCATCGGGTCTGCGCCGTCGGCTGAGGTTCTGGGGCACCGTTTGTGCCGTCCTGGCGGCGGCGAGCGGATGCCAGGCGACGCAGTCGGCGGCTCCGGCGGCCGCCGATCCTCCCCCGTCGCCATCGGCCACGGCGTCGGCCACCGGCCGTGCTGCTCCGTCTACGCCGGCGACCACGGCTGCGTCGCCGATGCCGCAGGCGGCGGCCGTGCCGGGCGCGACCCGCCTGGTCCCGGTCGGGCCGCAACGCCTGCTCGACACGCGCGACCGCGGCACCCGCGTCCCCGACGAAGGCACGGTGCGGGTGGTCGTCCCGGGCTCCGGGGTGCTCGCCGCCGTCGTCACGGTGACCGTCACGGAGACGACGGGCCCGGGGTTCGTCACCGTCTGGCCGGCCGACACGCCCCGACCGCTGGCATCCAACCTGAACGTCGAACGTGCCGACCAGACGCTCGCGAACCTCGCGGTCGTGCGCACCGGGAACCAGGGCGCGCTCGAGGTGTTCGTGCAGCGCTCCCTGCACGTCGTGGTCGATCTCTCCGGGGTGTTCGTCGACGCCGCGGCGCCGGTCGCCGACGGGCGCTTCGAACCGGTCGGGCCGGTACGGGTCCTCGACACTCGTTCGGGCCGCCCGTTGGGCCGGGTGGACACCGTCGTCGTCCCGGTGGCGACCAGAACGCCGGGTGCATCGGCGGTCGTCGTCAACGTGACGGCCACCGAAGCCCTCGCCCCCGGGTTCCTCACCGTGCACCCCGACGGTGCGCAGCGTCCCCTGGCGTCGAACCTCAACGTGGAGCGGGCCGGGCAGACCGTGTCGAACCTCGCGGTGGTACCGGTCGGTCCCACCGGTGACATCCGGGTGTTCAGCCAGAGCGGAACCCACCTCGTCGTCGATCTCCTCGGGATGTTCACGGGTTCCACGGCCGCCGTCGCCGACACCGGTCGGTTCGTACCCGTGTCTCCCACCCGCTTCCTCGACACCCGCTCGAACCTGGGCATGGCCCGGCCCGTCGACTCGTGGCGCTCCGACGTGTCGGTGCCGGGTCTACCGGCGGGAGCCGCCGCAGCGGTGCTGATGAACCTGACCGCGACCGAGTCGACCCGGCCCGGCTTCGTCACGGCCTACCCGGCAGGTACGGCGTGGCCCGGCACGTCCAATCTCAACCTCGAGCAGACGTGGCAGACGAGGGCCAACCTCGCGCTCGTACGACTCGGCTCGACGAACGCAATCTCGTTGTACGCGCAACGATCGACGCAGCTCGTCGGCGACCTCGCCGGATGGTTCACCGGGGCCCCCGTCCCGGTCGAGTCCGGTGTGCCGGCCGCAGCGCCGCCACCGGCGAATGCACCCTCGGGCGGTCCCCTCGTACGGCTCGGTGTGGTCGGAGACCGCATATCGCCCAAGTCCGTCGTCGCGACCGGGACCGGGCTGTTCTTCGCCCAGAACATGATGTATTCGCACACGATGACGGTCTACGACCGCGACCTGCGGCTCGTGCGGACCATCTCCGACAACGTCGGCGGTCGACCCGGTGCCCCGGTCGAGGCGGCGGTGTCGGCCGACGGACGATCGATGTACGTGAGCAACTACGCGATGTACGGCCCCGGCGACGGACCGGAGGGCTTCGACGACTGCCTGCCGAGCGATCCGGTCGGTTCGAGCACGGTGTACCGGGTCGACCTGGCGTCGTTGACCATCGACCAGGTGATCCCCGTCGGCAAGGTACCCAAGTACCTGGCGACCAGCCCCGACGGCCGTTGGCTCGTCGTGTCGAACTGGTGCGGCGACGACGTGAGCATCGTCGACGTGGCGCTCGGGCGCGAGGTACGCCGCGTGCCGATCGGGCGGAACCCGCGCGGGGTGGCGATCACCGCGGACTCCAAGACCGCCTACATCGCTGCCATGGGCGCCTATGTCGTGGCTGTCGTCGATCTGGAGTCCGGCACGGTCACCCGCCGGTTCACGGGGCTGGGCACGCAGCCCCGTCACGCCAACCTGTCACCCGACGGCCGTTGGCTCTACGTGACGCTGGCCGGCAACGACCAGGTGGCCAAGATCGACACGACGACGGGTGCCGTGGTCGGGCGCGCCGTCACCGGCAACACGCCGCGCAGTGCGGTGCTGACGCCGGACGGCTCGACGCTCTACGTCGTCAACTACTTCGGTTCGTCGTTCGCGCAGGTTCGCACCTCGGACATGACGGTCACGGCCGTGGTGCCGGTGTCGACCAACCCGATCGGGGTCACCTACGACGCCGAGTCACGGCAGGTGTGGGTGGCCTGTTACGTGGGCCGTATCCACGTGTTCGCCGAGCAGTAGCTACGCGCCCGCCGCGGCACCGGTGGTCTCCGGCGCGGCACCGGGCCGCCACGCCTGGTTGGCCTGGCGCTGTTGGAGCGTGACGGCGAGCGCCGCCGCGGCCGTCTCGTCGGAGAGGATCTTCTGCATCACGGCGGCCGAGGCGCCGCCCATCAGTTCGACCTGACGGTCGACGAGGAACTGCGCAGAGGCCCGTAGCTTGCGCAACTGCCCGTTCACCTCCGGGATCACGTAGCGGGCGATCAGTTCCCACGAACGCCACGTGTTCTCCCGGTTGGCCCAGTCGTGGGCGAAGCCGATCAGTGCGCCGAACCCGCCGGTCACCTCGTAGAGGTTCCGGATCGCTGTCACGAGATCGTCGGGGGTGCCGATCACCGCGCCGCCGCCGGCGGCCGGGTCGGTCATCTGCTCGAGCAAGGCCCACTTGTCCTCGACGTGTACGGCGTTCGGCCGGCCGAGGATCTTCACGTTGTACTCGTTGTGCCAACGCTGCAGGCCGTCGACCGCCTCGGCCCGGGCCTGCTCGCGCGACTCGGCGATGTGGAACGACATCAAGACGCGCCACTGTGACCGGTCGGCAACCCCGCCGTGGGTCGCCGCGGCGCGCTCGGCGAAGGACCACTGGGTGGGCAGCGCCTGCAACCCCTCGGCCGAGGTCGAGGCGATCGACAACACGCCGATCGAGTGCTTGCCGGCGAGCGTCATGCCCGACGGGCTGAGCGACGACGCCGCCGCCATCGGCATCTGGTCCTGGTACGGGAGGATCTGCAGCTGCGCGTCGCGCAGGGTGAACCAGTCGGACTCGTGCGACACGACCTCGCCCGCCAGCAGCCGCTTGATGACCCCGATCGCCTCGTCCTGACGGTCGCGCTGGGTGGCGGGGTCGATGCCGAGCATCCAGGCGTCCGAGGGGAGCGCCCCGGGCCCGGTGCCCAGGATGACCCGGCCGCGGGTGAGATGGTCGAGTTGCACCATGCGCTGGGCCACGTTGAACGGGTGGTGGTAGGGCAGCGATATCACCCCGGTGCCCAGGCGGATCCGATGGGTGCGCTCGCCGGCGGCGGCGAGGAACAGCTCCGGCGACCCGATCATCTCCCAGCCCGACGAGTGGTGCTCGCCGCACCAGAACTCGTCGTAGCCGAGCGCGTCGAGGTGGGCGACGAACTCGACGTCACGGCGCAACAGCAGCGTCGGCGATTCACCGAGCGGGTGGTGGGGGGCGAGGA
>JBILVB010000077.1:0-18097 GCA_044370695.1 Acidimicrobiales bacterium
ACCTCAACCATCCCAACGTCGTCGGCGTCTACGACTGGGGCCGCCAGGGCGGGACGTACTTCATCGTGATGGAGTACGTGAACGGTCGCACCCTCGCCGATCTGCTGCGTGCCGACGGCCCGCTCGGCGCGCAACGAGCCGCCGAGATCGCCGCCGACGTGGCGAGCGCACTCGGCTTCGCCCACCGTTCCGGCGTCGTGCATCGCGACGTGAAGCCCGCCAACATCCTGATCGCGACCTCCGGGGCGGTGAAGGTCGCGGACTTCGGGATCGCGCGAGCCCTGAACTCGGCCACGGAGCAGGACCTCACCCAGGCCGGCGCCGTGATGGGCACGGCCACGTACTTCTCGCCCGAACAGGCCCAGGGCGCCACGCCCGATCCCCGGTCGGACCTGTACTCGCTCGGCATCGTGATGTACGAGATGCTCGCCGGCCGGCCGCCCTTCACCGGCGACAACCCCGTGGCCATCGCCTACCGCCAGGTCCACGACCAGCCGCGGCCGCTGTCGCAGGTTCAGCCGAACGTGCCTCGCCCGTACGAGGCGATCACGACCAAACTCCTCGCCAAGAACCCCGCCGACCGCTACCCCTCGGCCGACGACCTGCGCGCCGACCTGCAGCGCTTCCGCGACGGCCAACCCGTGCTGGCCGCCGGCGCCGGGCCCGGCGGCATGGCTGCGGCTGCGGCTGCGGCTGCGGCTGCGGCCGCGGGCGCCGCCGCCACGGCTCCGACGCCGGTCACCCGGCCGGCCGACGCGCCCACCGTGGCGACTCCGGCAGCCGTCGCTCCGACGCAGGCGGTCCGTCCCGTCGCCACCCCCGCCCAGCGCGAGCAGTACGCACAGGTCGCCCGACCGGCCGACGGCGGCCAGTTCTCGGGCGGGCGTGTCCCGCCTTCCCGACCGCCGCTCGACGACGATCGCGGTCGGGGCGGCGCCGGCTGGTGGGTGACCGGTGGTCTCTTCGCCGTGGTGCTGATCGGCATCGGTGCGTTCCTGCTCCTTCGGGCGCTCAACGACACCGAGACCACGCCGGGCGACTTCATCACGGTGCCCGACGTTCGCCTGAAGACCCGGGACGAGGCCCGCGACCTCATCGCCCGGGCCGGCCTCCAGTACAAGGAGGAGGCGCAAGCCACCGACAGCGTCCAGCCGGGCCTCGTGTGGGACCAGCGACCGGCCCGGGGCAACCAGGTGCTGCGCAACGACACGGTCACCGTCGTCTACAACCCGGCCAAGCAGACCGTCGCGTTGCCGTCGCTGGTGGGCACGACCAAGGACCAGGCGGTCCAGATCCTCGCCAGCCTCGGCCTGAAGGCCCAGTTCAAAGACGCCGAGAGTCCGGACCGTCCCGCCGGCACCGTGCTCGCCCAGGACCCCGCCCCCGGCGATATCCCGGCCGGCGCAACGGTCACCATCACGATCTCGGTGGGCAAGGGCAAAGTCACGGTCCCGAACGTGCTCAACCTCGATCAGGCCGTCGCCAGCAACCAGCTCGGTGCGGCCGGACTCGTGGCGAAGGTGGCGCCGGAGGCCTCGCCGACCGTCCCGACGGGTGCGGTCGTGCGGACCGATCCACCGGTGGGAACCGAGGTCGACAAGGGCTCGGCCGTCACGCTCGTGGTGTCGAGCGGTCCGGCCCCCGTCGAGGTGCCCAAGCTCGTTGGGCTCACCGAGTCCGCAGCCCGGGACAAGCTGCAGGAGTTGGGTCTGAAGGCCTCGGTCACCACGACGGACGTGCCGAACGGCTCAGAACAGGCTGGCAAGGTGATCCTCCAGGGCACGCCGGAGACCACCAAGGTGCCTCCGGGATCGACCGTCACGCTGACGGTCGGCAAGGCGCTCCCGCCGACGACCACGACGACGATCGCCACGACCACCACCACGACCACCACCACGACACCGACGACCACCGGCGGCACCACGACCACGACGCAGGCCAAACCGCCGCCGACGCCGCCGGCCTAACCGCCGGGTACTCAGGCCGGTGCGGCCAGCGCCAGGAAGTTCCGCAGCAGCTGATGCCCGCCGACGGTCAGGATCGACTCCGGGTGGAACTGCACGCCCTCGATCGGCAGCTCCCGATGGCGTAGGCCCATGACGAGGCCGTCGTCGGTCTCGGCGGTGATCTCGAGGCAGTCGGGCACACTCGAGCGTTCGACGACGAGGGAGTGGTAGCGGGTCGCCTCGAGCGGATCGGGCAGCCCCCGGAACACCCCGACGCCGCGATGGCGCACCAGCGACGTCTTACCGTGCATGAGCGCCGGCGCCCGCACGACCCGACCGCCGAAGGCCTGCCCGATCGCCTGGTGGCCCAGGCAGACCCCGAGGATCGGGATCCCGGCCGCGGCCGGGATGAGCGCCGGCACGATCCCGGCGTCCTCGGGTCGACCCGGCCCGGGTGACAGCAGGATCGCGTCCGGCGCAAGCGCGAGTGCCTCGTCGACGCCGAGCGCGTCGTGGCGGTGGACGATCGGCTCCACCCCGAGCTCGCCGAGGTACTGCACGAGGTTGAAGACGAACGAGTCGTAGCAGTCGACCACGAGGACACGCACCGTCTCAGCGTCGCAGGGCCCGTCGAGCCTGTCGAGCCACCCCTCCCCTACACTCCTCGGCGTGGCACCTCCGAAGCGCAAGAGCGGCGGTCGAGTGACGCCCAAGGGCACCCAGCCCGGGGCGTTGCCTACGGCTGCCCGGCCCACCCTCGGGGCCACGGAGCACGCCCGCCACGCCGCCGCACCGTCGGCTCGTTACACCCCGCCCACGCACAAGCTGAAGGGTCCGAGCCCCCGTTGGGTGCCGATCCTGATGTTCACCCTGCTGATCGTGGGCGCACTGGTCCTGGTGCTGAACTACCTCACGCTGCTGCCGGGCGCCACGAGCAACTGGTACCTCCCGGTCGGCCTCGGGTTGATCCTCGGCGGGATCATCACCGCCACGCAGTATCGCTGACCTGGCCGGAGGCGTTGTCCCCATGTGTATCCACAGGGAGTGGACAACACGCGCATCCGTTCCCCCGATACGTCAATCCATGATCCGGAAGACGTCCATCTCCTCCATGCAGTGCCGGGGCGGCACCGGCTCCTCGTCCGTGGCGAGCGTCATCCGCAGCTCCGTGCCGCACAGGGAGCACCGGTAGCGGACGTTCACCCGGCGTAGTTCCCCCGCCGGCGGCGGCGGCGGGATCGGAGTCCCGAGGCTTCGCAGGAGCCCGATCCCGATCTTCCAGATGACGAGGAAGGCACCGGCCGCCACCAGCAGGACCACGATCGTGCCGAACACGCCGTCAGGATACGGGGACCGGTCTTCGACGCTCGATCGGCAACCGCAGCCGGTACCCGCTCCTCAGCAGCGCTCGATGATCGTGGCGTTGGCCATGCCCCCGCCCTCGCACATCGTCTGGAGTCCGAAGCGACCACCCGTGCGCTCCAGCTCGTTGAGCAGGGTGGTCATCAGCCGGGCCCCGGAGCACCCGAGCGGGTGGCCGAGCGCGATGGCGCCGCCGTTGACGTTGACGCGGCTCATGTCGGGGTGGTGCTCCTTCTCCCACGCGAGCACGACCGAGGCGAAGGCCTCGTTGATCTCGACGAGGTCCATCTGGTCGATGGTCATGCCGGCCTTCGCGAGCACCTTCGTCGTGGCCGGGATCGGCGCGGTCAACATCAGCCGGGGATCGTCGGCGGCGAGTGCGAACGACACGAACCGGGCCCGCGGCGTCAGACCGAGTTCGGCCGCCTTTTCCTCGCTCATGATGAGCAGGGCGGCCGCACCGTCGGTGATCTGCGAGGAGTTGCCCGCCGTGACCCCGCCGTCCTCCCGGAAGGAAGGCTTCAGGCTCTGGAGCTTCTCGATCGTCGACTCCCGGATGCCCTCGTCCACGGTGACCATCGACCCGTCGGCGCCAAGGACCGGGATGATCTCGTTCTGGAACCGACCCTCGGCGGTGGCCCGGGCCGCGAACTGCTGGCTGCGGAGTCCGAACGCGTCCATCTCCTCACGCGTGATGCCCCACTTCTCGGCGATCAGCTCGGCCGAGATGCCCTGCGGGACCAACCCCCCGACCGCGGCGTAACGAGCCCCGATCCTCGGGCCGAACGGCAGCCCGAACTTGCCGTCCGCCATCGATGCGCCCATCGGCACCCGGGACATCACCTCGACGCCGGCCGCGATCACGACGTCGTAGGCGCCGGCGATCACCCCTTGGGCGGCGAAGTGAGCGGCCTGCTGCGAGGAACCGCACTGCCGATCGACCGTCGTACCCGGGATGGACTCCGGCCAGCCCGCCGCCAGCACGGCGTTGCGGGCCACGTTCACACCCTGCTCGCCGACCTGCATCACGCATCCCATCACGACGTCGTCGACCACCGCCGGGTCGATTCCCGTGCGGGCGACGAGCGCCTTCAGGGTCTCGGCGGCGAGGTCGACCGGGTGCCAGTCCTTGAGCTTCCCGTTGCGCTTCCCGAGCGGGGTGCGAACGGCATCGACGATGACGGCGGTGGTCACGAGGAGCTCCTTTCGCCGACCGTCGACGGCCGGCGGCGAACGCGCAGGGCCGAAAGTCTCGCGACCGACCTGTGCACTGTCCAGGTGTCGAACGCCATGGGAGGGTGTGTCCGTGACCGTTCCGGGGAACCCGAGCCCCGCAGCTCCCGACACGACCGTCCCCCGGGCCTTCCTACGCACCGTCGCCCGGCAGCCCGATGCCGTCGCCCTCCGGGCCCTCGACCGGACCGGGTCGTGGGAACGCTGGACCTGGACCGACGTGGCCGCACAGGTCGCACGCCTCTCGGCCGAGCTCGCCGCTCGCGGGATCGGATCAGGGGACCGTGTCGTGCTCGCCCTGCGCAATCGGCCCGAGTTCCACTGGCTGGATCTGGCGGCGCAGTTCCGCCGGGCCGTACCGGTGAGCCTGTATCGCGCCACCAACACGGGCGACCCGCCCGAGGAGCTTCGCTACCTCGTCGGCCACACCGGCGCCCGCTTGGCCATCGTCGACGATCCCCGACTCGCCGAACGACTGCACGACTGGTCCGAGGACCTGCCCGCGTTGCGCGAGGTCGTCGTGCTCGACGCGCCCGGCCGGCACCCGGCTGCGAGGACCAGCACGCTGACCGGCGAACACCGTCCCCCCGACGACCTCGCAGCGCTCGCCGCTGCGACCAGTCCCGAGGATCTCGCCACCCTCGTCTACACGTCGGGAACCACCGGCCTGCCGAAGGGGGTCATGCTCGACCAGGCCAACGTCGTGGCCACGGCCGAGCAACTGCGCCGGTGCCTCGGCACCGAGGACCTCACGGGCTGGCGTGTCGTTTCCTATCTCCCGATGGCGCACATCGCCGAGCGGATGGTCGGTCACTACCTGTGGGCGATCGGCGGGTCCGAGGTGACCTGCTGCCCCGACCCCGACGAGCTCGGCACGGTGCTGCGGGAGATCCGTCCGCAGCTGCTGTTCGGCGTGCCCCGGATCTGGGAGCGACTTCGGTCCCGGATCCTGGACGCCCTGGATCCCGAACGCCGGGACCGCCTCGCCGAAGGGGTGGCGCTCGCCCGGACGATCACCGCAGCCGAGCGAGCCGGCACGGCGACCGACGAACAGCGAGCCAACTGGTCGTTCCTCGATGCCGTCGCCTTCGCACCGCTGCGCCAGGCCATCGGACTCGACGACCTGCGCGTCGCCGTCAGCGGTGCGGCGCCGCTGACGCCAGAACTCCATGCATGGTTCCTCGCCGTCGGGATCCCGCTCAGCGAGATCTACGGCCAGTCGGAGTCGTGCGGACCGATCACCTGGTCCCCGCACGAGGTTCGGCCCGGCACGGTCGGCCGGGCGATCCCGGAGTGCGAGGTACGCCTCGCGGACGACGGGGAGGTGTGTTGCCGTGGTCCGAACGTGTTCCGCGGCTATTGGCACGACGAGGCCCGCACGACCGACACCCTCGTCGACGGGTGGCTGCACACGGGCGACATCGGCGTACTCGATCCGGACGGGCTGTTGCGCATCGTCGACCGCAAGAAGGACCTCATCGTCACCTCCGTCGGCGAGCATGTGAGCCCCGCCTCGCTCGAGGCTGCGCTCCGTACGATCCCGCTCGTCGGGCAGGCCGTCGTCGTCGGTGATCGCCGCCCGTTCGTCGCCGCCGTCATCGCGCTGGATCCCGATGCCGCCCGTCGTTGGGCGACAGCACACGACTGCCCCGATCGAACCACGACGGCCCTGGCGGGCGAACCTGCGCTCGTGGACGACGTCGCGGCGCAGATCGACGAGCTCAACGAGCGATTGGCGCCCCCGAGCCGCATCCGGCGCTTCGCGATCGTCGCCGAGGACTGGGACCGAACGGCCGGCCTCCTCACCCCGACCGCCAAGCTGAAACGCCGCGCCGTGGCCGAGCGCTATGCCGACGTGATCGACGGGCTCTACGGCATGGTTCCATGACCTCCGGACTACGGGTCGGCTGACTACCCTGAGTGACCGTGGCCACGATCGGGACGTCTCCAGAGTTCGCCCGAGCCCTGCAGGCGAAGCTGGTGGAGGGCGACCTCGACTGGCTGCGGGCTCGGTTCCTCGCCGGCGATCTCAACTTCCTGCGCGATCTCCTCCCGGCCGGCGAGCGCGCCCAGTTCCCGCGTCGCCTCGACGATCGCGACCTCGGGTGGATCCGAACGGTGCTCGCCGGGGTGGTGATCCCCGGTGTCGGTCCACTCGCCGCTCCGGTGGAGGCGGTTCCACCGGCGCCGGTCGCAGCCGCTGCACCACCCGGACCGACGGCGCCACCCGGGACGAGCCGACCCGCCATGCCGGGCGAGTACCTGGGCGAGCCCGCCTTCACGTTCGGGCCCGGGTACTCGCCCGATCCGGACTTCACCCTCGACCCCGTGACCCCGGCCGCCCGGCGCGAGACCCGTCGCGCCCCGCGGCGCTGGTGGGTCGTGGTGATCCCGATCGCCGCCGTCCTCGCGCTGGTCGCCCTGGTGTTCGTACGGAGCCGTGGCGACGACACCGACGCCGCCGCCCCGGTCACGACCCCGGCCCGCACGACGACCGTTCCGGCTGCGGCGAACCTCGCCCGCACCCTCGAAGCCGAGCCGAGGCTGTCGACGCTGTTCACCGCCGTGCGCGCGGCCGGTCTGGCCACCGTGTTCGCCGATCCGGCCAGCGTGCTCACGGTGTTCGCTCCCACGAACGACGCCTTCGCGGCGCTCGCCCCCGGCCGCCTCGACGCGCTGCTCGCCGACCCCTCCGCCCTACGCAAGCTGCTGCTCTACCACGTCGCTTCCGGACGATGGACCTCGGTCACGGCGAGGACCGGCGAGTTGCCGGTCCTCGACGGGCCACCCCTGAAGATCGCCCGTGCGGGGAACGTCCTGACCGTCGGCGGCGCGACCGTCGTGTCCGCCGACCTGACGGCGTCCAACGGCGTCGTGCATCTGCTCGACCGGGTGCTGCTCCCGCCCGACGGGCCGGCCGGCACCGCCACCACCGCGACGACGACCACTGCGACGACCGCTACCGCGGGCCCGGCCACGACCGCGGGCCCGGCCACGACCGCGACCACGGCGACCACGGCTGCCACGACCGCACCGGCGGGGCCGCCCAGCACGACCGGACCGGGCATCGACGTGGTCGTGAAGTTCCCGACCCCCAACGGCGTGACCCTCGACGCGCCGGCCACCGCCGTCGTCAACGAACTCGCCGCCACGGTCAAGCGCCTCCCGGCCGGAGCGGTCGTCAAGGTCACCGGGTGGAGCGACACCCGCAGCGGTGAACGAACGGCCCTCGAACAGTCCAAGGCTCGTGCCGACGCCGTCGTTGCCGCCCTGCGCGCCGCCGGCGCGACTGCGGTCACCTACACCGTGAGCGGCGCCGGCGGACGGTGGGCGGCGGTCTACGCCGACGCCCGAGTCGTGGAGGTCGACCTCCCGTGATCCCCGAAGGTGGGCACCTTGCCCAACACGGCGAGCAACCGCTCGGCCTCGCCATCCGTCAGATGACGGCCGAGATGACGCTGGACGCTGCGGGCGTGGACCGCTGACGCCCGGCGCACCCGCTCACGCCCGGCCCGGGTGATGACGGCGTGCGCCCCGCGGCCGTCGGCCGGATCGGGTTCGCGCAGCGCCAAGTCGTGCTCGACGAGGCGATCGAGCACACGGCTCGCCGTGCTCTTGTGCACCCCCAGGGTTGCCGCAAGCTCCTGGATGCGCAGCGAACCGCCGGCCGCGCGAAGCGCCTCGAGCGCCGAGTACCACGCAAGCGGCAACCCGCACTGCACCCGAAGGTCGGCGTCGAGCCGGTCCGTCACGACTCTCGCCACCTCGAGCAACCGCTTCCCGGCCTCGAGCCGGTCCGGTTCGGGGCGCGCCGCCATGGCGACAGGCTACCGACGCACTCACGAAAGGGTCGCAGCGTGGGCGAGTCCCTCCTCCCAGGAAGCGCCCTCCACCAGCAACTTGCGGTACGACATGAGCGCCCGGGGCATCGACAACCCGAACACGCCGCGCAGGCGTCCCGACCGGCCGTACAGCGCGACGAACCGTCGCGACGCGACGTCGCCGACGGCGATCGCAACCTCGTCGTCGCCCGACGCCCGACCGAGGAACTGGATCCGCGCGTCGTATTGGTCGCTCCAGAAGAACGGCACCGGGTCGTAGGCGACGCCCGCTCCGCCAGCGGCGACCGCCAACGCGTTGCGCGCAGCGAGCGCACCTTGCTCGGCCGCGTTGGTCCAGTGCTCGACCCGCATCTCCTCGCCGTAGCGCGGGTTGGGCCACCGGGCCACGTCGCCGGCGACGTAGACCCCCGGGGGACCGGCGGCCAGGGTGCCGTCGGCGACGACCCCGTCCCGCAGGGTCAACCCGCTGTCGGACAACCACCCCGTCGCCGGCTGGACCCCGATGCCCACGACGACGACATCGGCGTCGAGCACCGTGCCGTCACCGAGCCGAACCCGCTCGACACGGGAATCTCCCTCGATCGCGTCGACCCCGACACCCAGCCGGAGCCGCACGCCGTGGTCCCGGTGGATCTCGGCACAGGCATCACCGAGCACGGGGCCGAGCCCGCGCACCATCGGGACGGGCAACGCCTCGACCATCGTGACCTCGAGTCCCCGGGACCGCGCCGTGGCCGCCACCTCGGCGCCGATGAACCCGGCACCGATCACCACCACGTGCTGCGGGGTCGCGTCGAGATCGGTCCGCAGGGCGAGCGCGTCGTCGAGGGTGCGCAGCTCGTGGATGCCCGGGAGGTCCGGTTGGTTGGGCAACCGGCGGCAGCCGGCGCCGGTTGCGATCACCAGCGCGTCGTAGGGCACCGACGATCCGTCGGCCAGGGACACCCGTCGCTGCCCGAGGTCGAGTCCGGTCGCCGCCGTACCCAGGCGGAACTCGAGGCCCAGTTCGTCGTAGCTCCCCGGCTTGCGCAGGGCGATCCGATCGGCCTCCCACTCCCCGGCGAGGACCTTCTTCGACAGCGGCGGCCGGTCGTACGGGAGGTGCTCCTCGGCACCGATCAGGGTGAGACGTCCGTCGAACCCCTCGCTGCGGAACGTTTCCGCAGCGCGCAATCCGGCGAGGGAAGCACCGACGACCACGACGTTCTGGACCATCGCTCCACCATGCCACGCCACTACGGCACCGGGCACCCGACCGGCCCGGGGGCCTCGGCCCTCAAGACGCTGGTCGGGTGCCGGCGGACCCGAACCCCACGGGAAGTGTGCCGGACTCGTGCGCGCGCGCAGTTGTGCCTTCGTGACGATCGTGCGCGATCGACCGCAAGGCCTCGGGCGGCGGCATCGCATCGTGGCGGAACGTGATCGAGAGCCGAGGATCGGCCACCGCCACCTTCGGCACGGCGTGCTCCCACCGCTCCTGGCAGCGACCACCCATCACGATCAGATCGCCACGACCGAGCAGGAACGTGTGCGACATCCCGCCACCGCGCGGCCGGATCGAGAACGGCCGAGGCGAACCGACCGACACGATGGCCACCGTGGGCACGGGCTGCCAGGACGCCAGACGATCCCCGTGCCAGGCGACGCTGTCGGCGCCGCTGCGATACAGGTTGAACCCGATCGAATCGAAGCGGACGCCGTAGCGCCCGTCGAGCGCAGCTCGGATCCCCTCGAGCACCGGCAAGGGGGCGGGGCCGTCGGCCCGCGCCCACCAGGCACTCAACCGCGGTTCGGCGACCATCCGACCGAACATCGGCACCTGGCGGGTGCGCCAGGCCAGGCGGGCCACGAGCTCGGCGAAGACGTGATCGGCACCCGACAGCCAGTGCGGCAACACGTCGAGCCAGCACTCCTCGTCGAGCCAGATACGGGCGATCCCGGCGAAGGAGGAATCGAAGCCTGGTTCGATCAGACCGAACAGGCTCGGCTGCCACTCGAGGGAGGGCGCCACGGCACCGGAGGTGAACATGTGTTCGATCCTGCCCAGGGCGGTCGCTCGTGTCAAGCGCGACCATGGTCCGATGCCGCCGAGGATCGAACCGGTGCACGACCCGACCGACGAGCGTGTCGCGCCCTACCGGTCCCTGCGTGATCCCGAAACGCGCCGGCGCATCGAGCCGGCCGAGGGTGTCGCCGTCGTCGAAGGCCTGATCGCGCTCGCCGAACTCCTGCGCTCGCCGGTCCCGGTCGTGTCGGGCTTCGTGCTCGACGCGCGCCTCGCCCGCGTCGCTGCGCTCTGGCCCGACGGTCCCCCGCTCTACGTGGCCCCGGCGGCGGTGCTCGACGCCGTCGCCGGGTTCTCGGTGCATCGTGGGGTGCTGGCCCTGGCCCGCCGTCCGACCGCCGCCGGCATCCACGATGTCGGGGGCCACCTCACGGTCGTGGCGCTCGACGACCTCAATGACGTCGAAAACCTCGGCGCCATCGGCCGGGCGGCGCGCGCCCTCGGTGCGGGGGCGCTCGTGCTGTCGCCCCGCTGCGCCGACCCGTACACGCGCCGGGCGCTGCGGGTGTCCCAGGGCCACCTCCTGCACCTACCGGTGGCCCGGGCCGCGGTCTGGCCCGACGAGCTCGACGGCCTGCGGTCCGCCGGTCATCGGCTCGTCGCGCTCAGCCCCGACGGCGACGCCGACCTCGACGGACTGGTCGTGGGGCCGGCCGATCGGCTGACGCTGCTGCTGGGCGCCGAAGGTCCGGGCCTGTCGCCGGCCGTCCTCGACCTGGCCGACCTGCGGATCCGCATCCCGCTCCACCCCGGCGTCGACTCGCTCAACGTCGGCCATGCGGCAGCGATCGCCCTCCATCACGTGGCCGCGTCACGGCGCGCCATGATGCGAGGGTGATCGACTTCGCCCGCACCTTCCACACCGGCATCCGCGTGCCCGACATCCACGCCGCCATGGCCGAACTGTCCGACCAACTCGGCGTCACCTGGGCGGCGCTCCAGGAACGCGACCAGGCCGTATGGACCCCGGAGACCGGGCTCGTCACCACCCCGCTCAAGTTCACCTACTCCTGCGAAGGACCGGTGCACCTCGAGCTCCTCCAGGGCCAGCCGGGCACCTACTGGTACGGCGCCGACGCGCCGGGCCCGCACCACATCGGGGTGTGGGTCGACGACGTGAAGGCCACGACCGACGCCGCGGTCGCGGCCGGATGGACGCTGCTGTCGGCCGGCGCGCCGCCCGAGCAGGGGTACGGCGCGTTCACCTACGTGCGCTCGCCGCAGGGGATCATCGTCGAGCCGGTGTGGAGTGCGGTCATCCCGGCCTTCGAGCGCTGGTGGGCGGGCGGTTCGTTGTGAGCATCCAGGTCACCGCCGGCGCTGCGCTGCTGTGCAGCTTCGGGGTCGCCCCCTCCACGCTCACCGTCGTGCCGACCGGTCCCCCGGTGCTGGCCGGCGGTGCCCTCGCCGCCACCGTGCAGGACAACAAGCCGCTGGCGAACATCGCCCCGTTCGGCATGTGCACCACGATCACCAACCCGCAGGTCGCGGCGGCCACCTCCGCGGCGCTCGGCGTGCTCACGCCGCAACCGTGCATCCCGGTCACGACCGCGCCGTGGTCCCCGGGGTCGACGTCGGTGCTGATCGGCGGCCAGCCGGCCCTCGTGTCGACCTGCACGCTGCTGTGCCAGTGGGGCGGCACGATCACGATCACCGCACCGGGCAGTGCCACGACGGTGATGACCGGCTGAGCGTCGCGCCGGGCGACGCAGGACGCGGCCCGGCCGGACGGGGGTCCGCACGGACTGTGCGATGATTCCGCCCGATCGTCGGTTCGCCACGGAGGAGTCTGATGCCCGGGATGACCGTCGTCAGGGGCCCACGGTGAGGATTCCCGTGTACGTCCACTCGGACGATCCGGTCCTGCAAGCCGGCGTCACGGCGCTGCTGCGTGGTCGGCCCGAGGCGACCGTGGTCGAGGCGACCGACCTCGACACCGCCCGAGTGGTGATCGTCGTGGCCGACGACGTCGAGGAGCCGACCGTCCGCACGGCCCGGGCGCTCCAGCGCAACGGCGCCGCGCGACTGGTGCTCGTGATCACCAACCTCGGCGACGCCGCCCTGCTCGCCGGGATCGGCGCGGGCGCCTGCGGGTTCGTGCGCCGGTCGGAGGCCACCCCCGAGCGGCTCGGGGAGGTGGTGCGAAGCGCCGCCTCGGGTGACGGTGCCGTGCCACCCGACCTGCTCGGACGGCTGCTCGAGCACATGAGTTCCGTGCAGACCTCGGTGCTCGAACCCCGCGGGTTGTCGCTGTCGGGCCTGTCCGAGCGGGAGACGACCGTCCTGCGCCTGGTGGCCGAGGGCCTCGAGACGTCCGAGATCGCCGAGCGGTTGTGCTTCTCGGAGCGCACCGTCAAGGGCGTCATCCACGAGGTGACGACGCGACTGCGACTGCGCAACCGGGCCCAGGCCGTCGCCTACGCCGTGCGCCAGGGACTGATCTGACGCAGCCGCGTCCGCAAGGGAAGCCGCCCCTGCCCGAAGGGGCGCACGCGTAGTCGTTCCCACCCCGAGCGGGGTGACCTACCGTCGGAGACGGTGATCCACGAGGTCGACGACGCCATCCGGGCCCTGCTGCGGCGCGATGCCATCCGGGGCACGGACATCGACATCGTGTTCGACGCTCCCACGAAGGACTGGTCGAGCCGACGCAACGCCCCGACCATCGACGCCTATCTCTACGACATCCGGGAGGACGTCCGCCGCCGCGAAGTCGGTCGGGTCGACGTCCGCACCGACGGTCTGGTCACCGCCCGTGTCGGCCCGCCACGCTGGTTCAAGCTGTCGTACCTGCTGACGGCCTGGACCCAGCGGCCCGAGGACGAGCACCGACTGCTCGCCGCCATGCTGCGCGGGCTGTTGCGCTACGAGGCACTGCCGCCCGACCTGCTGACGGGCTCACTGGGCGATCTCGGCCTGCCGGTGCCCTACACCTGCGGGCTGCCCCCGCCCGAGGACCGCGCGCTGTCCGACGTCTGGTCCGCCCTCGGCGGGGAGCTGAAGCCCTCGCTCGATCTCGTCGTGATCGCCCCGTTCGACCTGTCGCGCGACCACGAGTTCGGGCCGCCGGTCACCGAGGAGACCCGACTCGTGGTGAGCACCGGCCGCCAACTCGCCACCAACGACTGGGCGCCGGAACGCAGCGAACCGCCTCGGGTGCCGCTCGCCTCCGAAGAACGCGTCGCCGGTCCGCCGCAACGGCCCGGCCGGCGGGTGCGGATCACGGAGCTACCCCGATGAACACCGCCGAGCGCTACCTCCACGGGCGCCTCGATTGCCTGCGCGCCCGGGTGGCAGCAGCCGTCGAACGGCGCCGGGCCGGCGACCCGGACCCCGACGACCGGTTCCGCGGCCTCTACGTGAGCGACGAAAAGGCCGGTCGGCTCCTCGACGACCGGCCGCCGCTCGCCGAGATCCCGGTACTCGACGTCGACCTCGAGCGCTGGGCCGACGAACGCGAAGACGACGGCGCCGTGGTGCACCTGCGCGACACGGCCCGGGCGTTCGGACTCGACCCGATCGAGGTCGAGATGCTGCTCATCGCGGCGGGACCCGACCTCGACCCGCGCCTCGAGCGGGCCTACGGCTACCTGCACGACGACGTCACCCGGCGCCGGGCCACCGTCGGCCTGGCGATCGAGCTCACCGGCGGTCGGCCCGACGACCCGACCGCCCGGGCCCGACTCGGCCCGGTCGGCCCGCTGGTGCGGTTCGGGCTCGTCGTGGTCGAGGAGACCGACCGCCCGGTGCTGTCGCGGTCGCTGCGCGTCCCGGACTGCGTGCTCGATCACCTGCTCGCCGGCCAGGGTGCCGACCCGGTGGTCGAGGCCCTGCGGGAACGCCCCGTGGCCGCACCCGACATCGACGGCGAACCCCTGGCCCGGGCGCTGCGCTTCGGATGCTCGCTCGTGTACGTGCGCGACCGGCTCGGGGCGGCCTCGCTGTCGTTCGCGGTGCGCGGCGTCCACGCGGCCGGCCGCGAGGCGCTCGTCGTGGATCTCGAGCGGATCGCACCCGGCGCCGACGTCGCTGCGGTCACCCATGCGTTGGTGCGGGCGGCACGCCTCGACGGGGCGGTGCTGGTGGCCGGGCCGATCGAGGCGCTGTCCGAGCGCGACGCCGCGGCGGCCCGGCAGCTCGCCGACGCCGACGTCGACACCGTGCTGATCGGACACCGGGCCTGGGATCCGGTGTGGTCGCGGCGCCCGCCACTGCAGCTCGACCCGCCGGACATCACGGGCGACTTCGCCGCCGGCCTGCCGTTCCGCCTGACTCCCGAACAGGCGGCACGGGCCCGGGCCGCTGCCGAACTGCACGCGACCGCTTTCGGCGAGCCGGTCACCCTCGAGCACCTCGCCGCCGGGGCCCGGGCCCAGAACGCGAGCGGCCTCGAACGGCTGGCGCTGCGCATCTCCCCGGTCGCCGGCTTCGACGACCTGGTCCTTCCCGACGCGGTCACCCAGCAACTCGTCGACATCGTGGCCCGGGTCCGCCACCGCACCCGGGTGCTCGGCGACTGGGGGATGCGGCGCTCGGCCGGCAAGGGCCGCGGGGTGACGGCGCTGTTCGCCGGCGACTCGGGCACCGGCAAGACGTTGTCGGCCGAGGTGGTCGCCGGGGCGCTCGGCCTCGATCTCTACGTGATCGACCTCGCCACGGTCATCGACAAGTACATCGGCGAGACCGAGAAGAACCTCGACCGGATCTTCCGGGAGGCCGACCGGGTGAACGGCGTGCTGCTCTTCGACGAGGCCGACGCCATCTTCGGCAAGCGCTCCGAGGTGCACGACGCCCGGGACCGCTACGCCAACGTCGAGGTTGCGTACCTGTTGCAGCGCATGGAGCGCTTCGACGGCATCGCCATCCTGACCACGAACCTGCGGGCCAACCTCGACGACGCGTTCCTGCGCCGCCTCGACGCGCTGGTCGATTTCCCGACGCCGGACGAGCCGAGTCGTCGCCTGCTGTGGGAGCGCCACCTCCCGCGCAGCCTGCCCACCGGCTCCGACGTCGACCTCGGATTCCTCGCCCGGGCCTTCGACCTGCCGGGCGGCAACATCCGCAACATCGCCGTGTCCGCCGCGTTCCTGGCAGCGGCGGCCGATCGCGACGTCGGCATGGCCGATCTGATCAAGGCCACCGTGCGCGAGTACCGCAAGCTCGGTCGCCTGTGCCTGGAATCGGAGTTCGGGCCGTACTTCTCGATGGTGTGAGCGCGCTCACGGCGAAGCGACGGACATGTTCGGCTCCGGGGCCGGTTCCGACGACGTGGCCTCGGACGCGGCGCCGTCGACCGCAGCTCGGCCGACCCCCGAGAGCACCCGGATGATCGTGCTGCGGTAGGCGAGCCAGCGGGCGTGGTTGGCCATCTGCGCCGACATCGCCTCCACGGCTGTCGCGGAGTGGGCGAGGTTCGCCTCCTGGCGCAGCGCCGTGAGCAACGACGTCGACTGCTGGGTCACGCCGTGCAGCGCCGCTTCGGCATCGGCGCGCAACACCTCGTCGATCACGCCACGGTCGGCCCGGGACTTGATGCTTGCGAACCGGCTCGCCAGGTCGGCGAACACCGAATCGGCCGGGCCGTTGAACCCCACCTCCGACATGCGCTGGCCGTACTTGCCGATGCTGCGGAACGCATCGGCGAGCTCGCCGACGTTCGTGGCCGCGTGCAGTTCGTGGACCGCATGGTTCAGCTTGGGGATCTGGTCGATCACCGCCGAGAGACGGTCCGCGGCCGACAGCGGCGGCCCGATGGGTCCGATCCCCCCTGCCGGTTCGTACAGGTTGCGCTCGGTCACGAACCGCCGGGTGCCGCCGCTCGTGAAGTAGCCGCCCTGCTCGGCGACGTTGATCATCGTCTGATGTTCGACGATCGACTGCGCCAGTTGGGCCTGGGCAGCGGTGTCACCCGAACGGCACGCCTCCACGAGGCGCTGCTGCAGCGAGTCCACCTCCCGGGACAGGGCGCTCGCCTGCGCCTCGGTCATCACCGTCACGCGCCGAACCGGGACTCCGGCGGCATCCATCTGGGCCCGGATCGCTGCCGTGGCCGCCTCGTCCCCGGCCTGTTCGGCCATCTGCAACTGCGCGTTGAGCACCATCACGTTCTGCGACGCTGCGACCCGCCGGGCGATGTCCTCCCGCAGCGCCTCGGGCACGACGTCGTTGAAGGCCCGCATGCGAGCGGCGTCGGTGAAGAAGTCGTTCTTCAGGAGCCGGTTGAGGTCGCCCGTGCCCACGCCGGCCCGCTCGGCGAGGAACCGCCGGGCGAGGTCGCGGTTCTCGGACGCGAACGTGCCGTACGTGGAGATGTCGAGGTCGTTCTTGAACGCGCCGCGCGAACCCGTGGCTTCGAGCAACGGTTGCCCTTCCGGGATCCCCTCGCGTTTCAACCCGGTCTCCGCCCAGGCGAGCAGGTCCTGGTAGAGGCCCTCCCGCCAGGCGACCAACGCCCTGCCTGCGTCGGCGTCGTTGCCGATCACCGAGGACAGCTTCGTCCAACCCCCGGACGCGTCGAGCAGCCCTCTGGGTCCGAGTGCGACCAGCCCGTCGCTCGCCGCCGCACGGGCGGCATCGCCCTCGAGTTCTCCCGTGGCGATCAGCGCAACGCGCTCGCGCACCGATCGCGACAACGCCGCCGTGGCCTCGCGCGACCCGGCCTCGACGCCCTCGCGGGCGAGCAGCTCCTGGTAGGCGAGCACCTGGCGACCGGCAGGTGAGTCACGGCCCACCAAAAGCAACAGCTCCTCGGCGTTCTTGCCCGACACCCGCATCGCCTCGGGCACCCCCAGCTCGGCGATGCCGTGGGCCAGCACCTCGGGCGCATCGGCCCGGTAGACGCCCCGGCCGAGCTCGGCCAGCGCCTCCGCGCCCCGCAGGTTGGCGGCGGCCCGACCGATCCCGCGCTCGGTGAACAACGCCAGGCCTCGCGTCACGCTCTGGAAGCCGTCGAGGAAGGCGAACACGGTGTCGAGGACCGCGGCGATCAGCGCAGCATCGGCCTGACCCTGCGACACGAGCGCCGTCTCCGGAGAGGCGGAGGCCCGCGCCGCCACCGAGAGGTCCTCCCACTGCTCCCAGCTCCGCGCCGCCATACCCCCGCTCGTCGCCACGCCGCCGATGAGCGCTGCGGTCGCCAAGCCGCCGCTCGCCACCTCGGCGACCACGAACAGCGCCCCGGCGAGCAGACCGCCGCCGATGGCGAGCAGGGTCTGCATCCCTTCGTGATCGCCGATCACGCCCTGGCCGATGGTCCGGTAGAAGCGGCCCTGCTCGGCGTAGAGCTGGCCGTGGATGGGCTGGAGGTCGCGCCAGTCCAAGTCGCCGGAGTCGATCTTCGGCTGCGTCTCGCGGATCTTGGTCTCGGTCTCCCGCAACGATGTCGCCATCTCGGCACGGGCCTGCGCCGGGCTGGCCTGGGCCAGGGCGTCGACCCGGTTGTCACGGATGGCCAGATGCACCTCGGGCGACATCGAGGCGTACCCGGTGATGACGGACTGGACGCTGTCCCACTTGGTCTTCACCTGCTCCCAGGGCGCGAACCCGGGCTCGGTCGACGCGCGGCCCGGTTGGGAGTTCGGGTCGAAGTGGGACACCGTCTCGTCGGGTCCGAACGAGGGCATGTCGCTGTAGTTGGGGATGATGTCGTA
>JBILVB010000078.1:0-17935 GCA_044370695.1 Acidimicrobiales bacterium
CGAGCGACAGCAGAAGCAAACAGCACCTATAGCCTCTGAGCAGGCATTATGTATGTATGTGAAAGAGTTCACGCGTGAGTGAATCGCAGACGCAACACTGGCGGCGCCAGCGCGCCAGTGTTCGCCAGCGTTGACCAGCGCTGCGGCGCTCACGTTGAGCCTCCCGGCTTGCTCGGGCCCGGCAAGTAGCAGGTGCCGCGCTCGGTGGTGGATTCGACGATCCAACCGGCGGCCATCGCAGCGGCGATCGCCGCGGGCAGCTTCACCCGGCTGGTGCTGTTGGTCGCCGACTGCAAGTTGCCCTTAGCAACTCCGGCGTCACCTGCCTTGTGGACCTTGTCGGCGACCCTGCGGGCGAGGGCGTCGTGGGCCGCCTTGGTCGCCAGTTGTACGTCGGTGACGACCTCGGCGGTGCGGGCCCGGCGGGCGTTCATGGCGGCGTCGTTGTGTCGTTCGGTGTCGCGGATCGTTGCCGCCATCGCCTCGCGTACCGCCGTCGAGGTGTCGGCGTAGACGCCGGCCAACTCCCAGTCGTCGACGTTCACGTCGGCCCGGCCCTCGAGCACGGCAAGCAACGCGGCGACCTTGAGCCGGGCGAGCGGCAGGTGGGTGTCAAGCGGGTCGACGTTGTCGCCACGCACCTGCCGTTGCCGGGCCGACCGCACGTCCCGCTCGATTCGCGACGCCAACCCGAGCGGCCACCCGT
This sequence comes from Acidimicrobiales bacterium, assembly GCA_044370695.1. GTDB lineage: Bacteria > Actinomycetota > Acidimicrobiia > Acidimicrobiales > Ilumatobacteraceae > JBEIFW01. The sequence continues at coordinate 707 of JBILVB010000078.1, forward strand.
CTGGCGTCGGCAGGGGTCCTGTGGGCGTGCCTAGAGGCTCCCAATCGAGCCGGCCGGGCCAGTCGATCACCTCGTCGGGTTCGGGGGCGTCAGGGTCGATCGTGGGCGCCCACAGGAACCGTTGCGGTGTCCCGCCGGCGACGTCGTCGAGCAGGAACTTCCCGAGGTCAGGTTGGACTGCCATGACGGTCGCCAACCGGTAGCCGTGCGCCGGCAACGAAAGGTTCTTCGTTTCGTCGGCGTACGAGTTCCCGATGCGCTCACCCGACCACGCCTGCCGCAGCATCGGAAAGAGCGTCTGCCCTTGCCGTTGGCCAAGCCGCTGCAACACCTCGCCTTCGTCGATCCGCAGCAACACGGCGGTCTTGGTCTGCTTGGGAACCTTTCGCGGCTTCCCGCCGTCGGAATCGGTCACGGACCCGAAGAACGCCTTCACGAGCCCTTCGCCGGACCCCGCCGGGATGTTGCCGATATCCGGCGGGAGTCGGCCGAGCAGATCTTCGGCGCAGTCCAGCGCCGACCCTTTCCCGGCGCCGGACGGTCCGACGAGGGCGAGGAAGTTATTCAGCGACCCGACGCGACCGACCACCGGCGGCAGGTGCCACCGGCGATCGACACGAACGCAAACATGCGCCAGCACGGCCGCCAGCACGGCGTCGGGGGCGACCAATCGACTACGCGCCGCCTGACGGACGTGTTCGAACATCGGACGCGCCGACCAGAACGATTCGGGCAGCCGAACCGGAACTGCATCATCGACGTGATCGTCGACGACGCCGGCCGCCTGGTCGTCATCACGACGAGCCTGCCGGTGCCGATCGACGAACGCAGCCTGGTCGCGCTCGCGCTGCGCCTGGCCCGTCTGCCACTGCGGGGTCTTCGCGCATCCGGCCTCGACGCAGCGACGGCCGACGTGATCGTGTTCCGGTCGCAGCCGTGACAACGCATAGCCGACGAGGTCGTCGAGACGCTTACCCGGGTCTTTCGCGTCGTCGGCTTTGTCCACCGACGGCGCGTGCGTTTCCGCGAGCAACCGAATCTCGACGTCGCCCAACCCTTCCTCGACGAGCACGGCCGCCAACGCGTACAACGCTTCGGACCGGTCGACACCGTCGACGACCTCGGCGTCGAGATACCGCAGCGCGTACGTCGGCAGACGGTCCCGCAACGCCTTCACGTCGACGTCGTCGGCCCGATCGACCACGACCCGCACAACCGGTCGTGACGTCGGCGTCAGCGGCGCCAACACCGCTTTCAGGTCGGCGAGCGAACGGCCGGCGCTCATCGCAACACCTGCACCAACGCGGGCGCTTCACCTTGTCGCACCTTGGGCTTCTGGTTGAACGTGCCGGGCGGGCGCAACAGCGACTCGTTCGACCACTTCGCGTCAGCGTCGAGGGCGTCGCGCAACGCCATGTTCGCCTCCTCGACGACCTCCGGCTGGTGCCAGCCGTCGAGGCGGACATACACGTGATGCCCGGTCCCGGACGCGACCACCCGCACGTCGTCGCCCAGGAGCTCGAGCACCGCCGCACGTTCCGGGGTCATCGGCCCGTCAACATCCGCCCACGCCCACCGACCGCCAGCGCCGTTCGCCTTCACCCGCCGGCGGTCCGATCGCAGCATCGGCGACGTCCACACGTCCAACCCGAGCGCCGCCAACGCAATGCAACGGCGCGCCCACTGATCCGCTTCGTCGGGCCACGCGAACCACTCCGGGGTGAAACCATCGTGTCGGTAGCGGCCGTTCCGCACAACCGGTCGGCCGTGCGCCAACGCCACGACACCGACCGCATCGGCCCACATGGCGCGCGCCCATTGCACGGCCATCCGTCGCCGGCTTTCAGGCGGAGCCTCGACCAACACCACCGGCACGTCGGCGCGGCGAAACGTCTCGAGCGCGTGCGAATGTTGCGGTAGGTGAACCGTCACGACGCCACCGCCAACGCGTAACGCAGTTCCTCGGCGACCCGCTCGGCCAGCCGGGCGACGACGTGGGCCAGGTCCTGGTCGTCGAGATTCCAGCCGGGACGATTCGCAAGATGCGCGGCAACCACCTCGGCGACGGCGTGGGCACGTTGCGCCGCCTCGAGCAGCCGGGCCCGGGATTCCTGCGACACCCGGCCTGTAGGCTGGACGTCGATCGAGTCGCCACCACGCCGATCCGTTTCCGCCGGCCCCGGGGTGCCTACCCGGGGTCGGTCCGCGTTCGGGGCCGTCACGAGGTGCCTGCTTCGAGGTCGCGAATGGCCGATTCGGGCACAAGGCGGCGACCGCCGAGCTTGACCGTTCGGAGGATTCCCGAGCGATGCCAACTTTCAATCGTTGACCGACAGACCCCGAAGATCCGTCCCGTTTCGGCGATCGTGTAGTAGCGGCGATGAACTTCGTCCTTGGCGTCGTACGGCATCGGATCTCCCTAGGAAGAGTGTTCCTGTATGACGAAGCACACTTGGGTGGCGAATTGCTCGCTAAATGTTCTTGGTCATGCTTCGTCACGCCTCTTCATACTAAGTCGGCCTGTGGATAACTTCGTACGGGCGTTCTACCGACGCGCGTAATGCCAGCTAGAGCGCATGAAACAAATGGTCGGGAACGCTTGACACGCAGCATGGACGGCGCCGGACAACGGACCGTTATGAATACGTGGTCCCGGAACAGTTAGGTAATTGTGGTTATTGAGGATGCACCGACCGTCTTTGGTGCCGTCACCCTGCACGCGGGACGGATCGTCCCGCGTTTTGCCCGCGCGCTATGCGCCACAACCGGACCCAATGGCGTACAGCTAGACCCCTTGTGACCTGCCCAACTGCACTCAATTGGTGAGGATCACGTAACTAATTGTCGACCTTTCAAGGTGACGGCACGGGTTCGAATCCCGTTGGGGGTGCTTCAGCTGTCCTGCTCGGCCGACCTCGTCTGATGAGACCCCCGGGTGCGTTCCCCGTCACCACTCGGTCGGTCCGGCCGGGCCTCAGAGCCGGCGGGCCAGCGCAGCGGCGCCGTGCACGGCAGCCTGGATCGTGTCGGTCCCGGTGACGTTGCCCACCCGGTGCACCCGGTACGGGGCGTCGTCGAGGTAGGCGGCGAGGTCGTCCTCGGGGCGGTGGTAGCTCACGATCACCACCGTGTCGGCCGGGTGGCTCGTCAACCGGTCGTTGCCGTTGCCGCGGGCCACCACCTCGGTCGGGGTGATGTGGGACAACGACACCAGCGGCACGAACTCGATCCCGGCGCCGAAGAGCCGCTCGCGGCTCGCCCCCACCGTCGCCGGCGGGTACGGGATCGTCGCCCCGAGTTGCTCGAGGCGCGACAGCAGCGTCACGTGCGCGCCGGCGGCCAGGAGCACGTCGGCCACCGACACCGCCTCGAACGTGCCGGTGTCGTCGAACACCACCGCCCGAGACCCGATCGCGGCCCGGCCGCCGAAGCCGAGCACGTCCCAGCTCGTGTGGACGTGGGCCAGCTCTGCGCCCGGCACGGGTCGTGACGGCGTCGAGAGCTGGAACCCGTCCCGCCGGGGCGCCGAGCCGGTCGCGAGGATCACCTCGTCGGGCCCGAGCGCGGCGAGCACCTCGGGATCGGCGGACGTGCGCAGGTGCACGTGCACCCCGAGGCGGGCGACCTCGTCGCCCAGCCAGCGGGTGAGCGCGGCGAGATCGGCCCGGTGCGGCGCCGACGCCGCCATCCGTACCTGCCCGCCGAGCTCGGCACGGGATTCGTACAGGTGGACCTCGTGGCCGCGCAACGCTGCGGTGCGTGCCGCTTCCAGGCCGGCGGGGCCGCCGCCGACGACGGCCACCCGCTTGAAGACCTCGGCCGGCGCCGGGGTCTCGAACGGCACCGTGGCCTCCTTGCCCGCGGCCACGTTCACGACGCACTGGAGGCGCCCCGTCGTCATGAGCTGCGCCACGCAACCCATCGAGGTGCCGATGCACGGCCGCACCTCGGCCTCCCGGCCGTCGCGGGCCTTGCGGACCAGTTCGGGATCGGCCAGCAACGCCCGCACCATCGACACCAGGTCGGCCACGCCGGTGCCGACGAGATGGTCGGCGTGGTCGAGGGTCATGATCCGCCCCGTCACGATGGTGGGCACCTGCACCGCTTTGGTGACCTGCTCGCTCGTCGGGATCTCGTAGCCCAACGGGTCGTCGAGCGTCGACAGGAACTTGTGGAACCGCCAGTACGACGACATCGACACGTCGACGAAGTCGACGAGCGGCTCGACGAGCTGCGCGATGGCTGCCGCCTCGGCCGGCCCGACCCCGCCGTCGATGAAGTCGGTGCCCGACAGGCGCACCCCGACCGGGTACCCGCGACCGACCTCGGAGCGGATCGCCTCGAGGATCTCCACCAGGAACCGGGCGCGCCCTGCGGTGTCACCGCCGTAGCGGTCCTCGCGCAGGTTCGTCGCCGGGGACAGGAACTGGTGGATCAGGTACCCGTGCGCGGCGTGCAGCTCGACGCCGTCGAGGCCACCGTCACGGCACCGGCGGGCCGCGACGGCGAACGCGGCCACCGTGTCGTCGATCATCGCCTGCGTCATCGGTCGTGGCACGAGGTGCACCGTGGGCGCCGGCACCGCACTCGCAGACACCGGCTGGCCGGCGCGCCCGTAGGCGGCGCCGCCGTGCCAGAGCTGTTGGAACACCTTGGTGCCGTGCGGGTGCAGGCGGCCGGCGAGCGTCTCGTAGAACGGCAGGACCGTGTCCGCATACACCGGGATCGCCGTCGCCGTCGTCGCCTGCACCCCGGCGATCTCCAGGATGGTGAGGCCGATGCCGCCACGGGCTCGGGCCTCGTGGTAGGCGATCAGGTCCTCGCCCATGGTGCCGGTGGAGTGCGCCGTGCGCACGACCCGGTTGGGGATCGTGCAGCCGTTGACGTCCAGCGGCCGGAACAGGTGGTCGTACGCCATGCGGGACCATCCTGCCTCGTGGGCGCCTGCCGGCTCGCAGGCGCTGCAGGCACAGGGTGAGGTGGCACGCGGTGCCTCGGGTGTCGACTGGCCCCGACCCAGCGACCCGGACGGGATCGAGGTCCTCCACGCCGTCGAGGTGTCCGGGTTGCCGTTCCGTCGTCGCAGCGAGGGCGCCGACGCCTCGGGTCGGGAGTTCCGCCTGGCGCAGGGACACCGAGGAGTACGCCCACCTTGCGCACTACCTGCCCCTGCCCTACGAGCACGGCCGGGTGCCCGCCACCGGCGACCCCTGCCTGCTCGTGATCGTCGAACCGGTCGTGCTGCGCATCCGGTTTCCGCCGACCAGACCGGGAACACCACGCACGTGGCGGCCGGACGCATCGGGGACCGCACCGTCGCAGTCCGGCTGTCCGGACCGACGACACCGATGACGGCGCTCAAGGTGGCCAAGGCCGTGGCCGCCCTCCTGGAGGGCTCCGCTCGCTAGGGTCACGCCGACCACGAAGGGGGACCCGTGATCACCGCGTTGCCGCGTATCGCCGTCGCCGTCCACGACCTCGCCGCCGCCCTGGCGGTGTGCCGCGACGGCCTGGGCCTCCCGGTCGTCGACCTGTCCGCAGGTGCCGCCGCCGGTCTCGGGGCCGGCATCGCGCTCGGTGTCGCCCCCGGCGGCTCCAACCTCGAACTGATGGCGCCGGTCGACCCCGCCGCGCCGCTGGCCCAAGCGCTGCAACGGTTCCTCGACCGCCGCGGCGAGGGCCTCTACGCGTTGATGCTCGAAGCGCCCACCCCCGACGAGGAGGCGGACGCCCTCGCGGCCCGAGGAGTCGAGGTGCTCGGGCTGATGCCCGGCGCCGGCGGGCGCGACGTGCATCCGCGCTCCACCCACGGTGTGCTCGTGCGGGTGTACCCGAACGACTCGGCCGTGCTGCCGGCACAGCCGTCGGCAGCACCGGGCCTGTCGGGGATCATGGCCGCCGTCGTCGCCACCACCGATGCCGACCGGGCGGCCGAGGCCTGGGGGACCGGCCTCGGTCTCGCCGCTTCGGATGGGTTCGACGACACCGAACGAGGCGTGCGGTGCGTGCCGTGCCGGGCACCCAAGGGCGCCACGGTCGAATTGGTCTCGGTGGTCGACCCCGATCGCCCCTTCGCCCGGGCGATCGAACGCTGGCTCGTCGACGGTCCCGGCGGCCTGTACGCGCTCGTCGTCCACGCCGCCGCCCCGCAGGCCGCAGTGGCCGAACTCGCCGGCCGGGGGCTCACGACGACGTGTGACCCCGAGCCGATGGTCGTCGCCTGCGGTACCCGGTTCCTGATCCGGCGGGCCTGAGGGGGCGTCAGGCGGTGCGCGCCGCAGCGTGGCGGGCGGCGAGGAAGCCGAACACCATCGCCGGGCCGAGCGTGCCGCCGGGGCCGCCGTAGGTCATCCCGAACGGGGAGCCCATCACGTTGCCGGCGGCGTACAGACCGGGGATCGGCGAGCCGTCGAGATCGAGCACCCGCGCATCCGGATCGACCCGCGGCCCACCCTTGGTGCCCAGGCACCCGCTGTGGATCTCGAACGCGTAGAACGGTCCCCGCTCGAGCGGGCCGAGCGTGGCGTCGCGGCGGCCCTTGCGGTACGGGTCGCCCCACCAGCAATCGAACGCGCTGTCGCCGCGGCCGAAGTCGGGGTCGTGGCCGGCCGCGCAGTGCTCGTTCCAGCGGGCCACCGTGTGCTCGAGTTCCGCGCCGTCGACGCCGAGCGTGTCGGCCAGGCCGGCCAGTGTGTCGGCCCGTGGGAGCCACTCGGGCACCTCGCCCCGGCCCCCGCCGGCCGAGATCCGGAAGCCGTACTTGTCGACGAAGGTCTGGTCGAACACGAGCCAGCACGGCAGGTTGGCGTACTCGAACCGCGACACGTCCTCGACGTGGAACGCGGCGCCGAACGCGTTGTAGTTGGCCGCTTCGTTGGTGAACCGGCGGCCCCGCCGGTTCACCATGATCGAATGAGGCAACGTCCGTTGCCCGTTGACGAGCACCTGACCCATGCGGTTCGCCGCCTTCGGTACGACCCCCACCGGGATCCACCAGGCCTCGCGCATGTTCGACAGCGCCGCCCCCGCCTTCATCGCCATCACCAGTCCGTCGCCGGTGCTCGTCTCGATCGACACCGGATGGGTCATCGGCCCGCGCAGGAAGGTGCGGCGCAGGGCCGGGTTCCACTCGAAGCCGCCCGAGGCGAGGATCACGCCGCGCCGGGCCCGCACCTCGCGCCGCCCTGCCGGCGTCTCGAATGCCACGCCCACCACGGCTCGCCCTTCCGGCCCGTCCTCCAGGAGCAGTTCACGCGCCGACCACATCCGGCGGGGCTCGATGCCCCGGTCGAGGCAGGCCCGCAGGAGCCGGCCGATCAAGGCCTGGCCGCACCCGCGCTCGTTGCGGTCGGCCCGCCGGGCCCGCTCCTCGGCCGACGGCGGTTGCGGCACCGCCTTGCCGAGCGGGGTCTCGCTCATCGTGATGTGCGGATCGAGGAAGTAGGGCGACGGCGTGACGAACTCGGCCCACGGGCCGAGTTCGTCGAACGGGAAGATCGGGCACTCGAGGGTGCGGCCGCCCTCGGGGCTCCCACCGGGGAACTCGGGGTGGTAATCCGGCATGCCGGGCACGGCGTAGAACTGCACCGGGGTCTTGGCCTCGAGGAACTCGACCATCTCGGGGCCGGCGTCGACGTAGGCCTCCACGAGGCGCTCCTCGAGCATGTCCCGCGACAGCGACAGGATGTAGGTGAGGGCCTTGTCACGGCTGTCGGTGACGCCGACCTCCGCCATGTGCGGATTGTTGGGGATCCACACCTGCCCGCCCGACCACGCCGAGGTGCCGCCGACCACGTCGGCCTTCTCGAACAGCCCGACCGTCGCCCCGCCCTCGGCGGCGATCACGGCCGCCGTGAGCCCGGCCGCACCGGTCCCCAGCACCACGACGTCGAACGTCTCCACGATCGATCCCTCCCTCGACTGCCCTCGTCAGTAGGGCAACACGCGTTGCCTCTACCATACTCGCCGCAGCGATCAGCAGGAACCGGGGTTCGATGGCACGGCAGAGCGCGACCGAACGACGACGTCAGGAAGTGATCGACGCCGCCACCGCGCTGGTGATCGGCCATGGGCGGGCTGCGCTGACCGTGCGTGCAGTCGCCGCCGCCGTCGGCTGCTCCACCAAGGTCGTGTCGCACCACTTCGCCGACATGGCCGAGTTGCTCCACGCCACGTATGCCAGCGCGGCGGCCCGCTCCCGCCGGCGGATCGCCCTGGTGCTGGAGGCCGACCCGCTCGATCTCGCCGGGGCGGTCGAAGCGGTGCTGCCGCTCGACGCCGAACGGCGCGGCGACTGGGCCGTCTGGTTCGCCTTCTGGACCGAGGCGCTCACCGACCCGGCGCTACGGGCCGACCAGCGCCGGCGGGCCCGCGCCACCACGAAGCGCTACCGAGCCGTCATCGAGGCGATGGTCGCGTCGGGCGCGCCGCTCACCCTGCCCGCCGACGAGGCGGCACGCCGGCTGTTGGTATTGGTGCAGGGCCTTGCGGCCCAGGCGATGTTCGACCCCGCCGGCTGGCCGGCGGTGCGCCAGCGGGCCGTGGTGGCCCGCGAGCTCGAGCTCGTGGGGCTGGCAACCGACGGCTGAGCGGTACGGGGCGCGCTCGGGCCGGCACCGGCACCCCCGATCCCCGAGGGCGGGCGCCTGGGGATCGGGTGATCACGGACGCACGGACGGGCTGAGCGAGTCGCGCCGTAGGGTGCGCCGATGCGCTCGTTGCAGATCGCCTCGTTCGGCTCGCTCGACGACCTCGCCGTCGTCGACACCCCGGACCCGAACCCCCGACCCGGCCAGGTGGTGGTGGAGGTGCGCGCCGCCGGCGTCAACTTCGTCGACGCCCTGATCGTGCAGGGCCGCTACCAGTTCACCCCACCGTTGCCGTACACCCCGGGGACCGAGGTCGCCGGGGTCGTCAGCGCCGTCGGCGACGGCGTCACGGCCCTTCGCCCGGGCGACCGGGTGCTCGCCCTGCCCCCGGCCGGCGGGTACGCGTCGCACGTCGCCGTGCCGGTGGCCGCAGTCCACCCGATCCCGGCGTCGCTCGATTTCGGCGCGGCTGCGTGCCTGCCCCAGAGCTACGTGACGATGCACTACGCCTACCGCCGCCTCGCCCACGTGGCGGCCGGGGAGTGGGTGGTGGTCCTCGGTGCCGGCGGCGGCATCGGTCTCGCCGCCACCGACCTCGCCACCGCCCTCGGGGCCCGGGTCGTGGCCTGCGCGTCGTCGCCCGACAAGCTCGCGCTGGCCCGGGCCGCCGGCGCCGAGGCCACGATCGCCTACGACGGGATCGACCTGAAGGCCGCCATCCGGGAGGCCACCGGCGGTGCCACCGACGTCGTCGTCGACCCCGTCGGCGGCGACAAGGCCGAACCTGCGCTGCGCAGCCTCGGTTGGGGCGGCCGATACCTCGTGATCGGCTTCGCCGGCGGCGGGATCCCGCGTCTACCCGCCAACCAGATCCTCCTCAACGGCCGAAGCGTGCTCGGGGTCGAACTCGGTGGGCTCGTGCGGCGCGATCCGGCCGCGTTCCCGGCGTTGCTCGGCGAGGTGCTGACCCTCGTCGGGCAAGGCCGCCTGCACCCGGTCGAACCGCAGGCGTTCCCACTGACCGAGGCCGCGAACGTGTTGCGGGCCATCGAGAGCCGTGCCATCACCGGCAAGGCGGTGCTGGTGCCCTGAGTTCGTTGCCGGGCCCGGTGCGCCGGGTGCCAGGATCGGCCCATGAAGATCTCCACCACCCTCGGTTTCGACGGCGATCCGGTCCGCTACGCGCGCAGGGCCCGCGAACTCGAAGCGGCGGGTGTCGACCTCGTGTGGTCCGGGGAGATCTACGGCTTCGACCTCGTGTCGTCGCTCGCCTGGCTCGCCGGCCAGACCACGACGCTCGAGCTGATGACCGGCATCCTGCCCGTCTACTCCCGCACGCCGGCGCTCATCGCGCAGACGGCAGCCACGATCGATGCCCTGTCCGGCGGGCGATTCCACCTCGGACTGGGCACCTCGGGCCCCCAGGTCATCGAGGGCTGGCACGGCGTGCCGTTCGAAAAGCCGTTGCAGCGCACCCGTGAGACGATCGACGTGTGCCGCAAGGTGTGGAGCCGCGAGGCGCTCGTCTACGACGGCCAGACGGTGCAGCTGCCGCTGCCCGCCGGCAAGGGCAGCGGTCTGGGCAAGCCGCTCAAGTTCATGGGCAAGCCGCTGCGCCAGGACATCCCGGTGTGGATCGCGGCCATCGGGCCCCGCAACGTCGAGCTCGCCGCCGAAGTGGCGCAGGGCTGGCAGCCGATCCACTTCGTGCCCGACCGCTTCCACCAGGTGTGGGGCGAGTCGCTGCGGGCCGGAGCGGCACGCCGGGCGCCCGAACTCGGACCGTTGCAGATCATGGCCGGCGGCACCGTCGCGCTCGGCTCGGGGCCTGCCGTGCACAAGGCCCGGGAGTCCACCCGGGCCCACGTCGGGTTCTACGTCGGGGGCATGGGCGCCCGGGAGAAGAACTTCTACAACGAGTTGTTCCAGCGCTACGGCTGGGTCGAGGAGGCCCGCACCATCCAGGACCTGTTCCTGTCCGGCCGCCGGGAGGAAGCGATCGCGGCGGTGCCCGACGAGTACGTCGACCTCGCCACCCTGTGCGGTGACCCGGGCTACGTGCGGGAGCGGATCGCCGTCTACAAGGAGGTCGGGGTGACGTACCTGAACATCGACGTCGTCGGCGAGGACCCACTCGCCGTGTTCGCACAGGTCAAGGAGTGGGCGTCGTGACGACGGTCCGGTACGAGACCGACGGGGTGGTGGCCACCATCACCCTCGACCGGCCAGCCACGCTCAACGCTCTCGACGACCGGGTGATGACCGAGTTGCTCGCGGCGCTCGGCCGCGTGGTGGCCGACCCGGGTGTTCGGGTCGCCGTGCTCACCGGGGCCGGGCGCGGGTTCTGCTCGGGTGCCGATCTGCGCCAGACCGCCGAGAACGGCCCGGCTGGCAGCGCCGACGCCCCGGCGATCGACGGCGCCGACAACGTGTTCAACCTGGCCATGGCCGCGCTGCACGACCTGCCGGTGCCGACCATCGCCCGTGTCCAGGGGGTTGCCGCCGGCGGCGGGGTGGGCCTGGCACTCGCTTGCGACGTCACGGTGATGGCCCGATCGGCCTACCTCGTGTGCACGTTCGGACCCCGGCTCGGGATCGTGCCCGACTTGGGGGTCACCTGGCAGCTGCCGCGCCGGGCCGGACGGGCCCGGGCGTTGGGCATGACGCTGCTGGGCGACCGGATCGACGCCGACCGGGCCGTCGAGTGGGGTCTCGTGTGGTCGGCCGTCGACGACGACCGTCTCGATGCCGAGGTGGCGGCGCTGGCCGCCCGTCTCGCCCGCAGCTCGCCCGACGCCGTGGTGCGCACCCGCCGCACCGTCGACGAGGCGCTGGCCGCCGGGTTCGACGACCAGATCGCCACCGAGATGCGGCATCAGGCCGCGCTCATCCCGCACAACATGCGCGAGGGTGCCGTCGCGTTCGTCGAACGTCGTGAACCCACGTTCGATGGCCGGCGGTCACCGGCCCGCTGACGGGCCGGCTGGCGTGCCGCACGGCTGGCCGACGGCCCCGGCCGGGCTACGAGGCCGTTGCCGCCCAGGCAGCGGCGACGGCCTCGAGGTTGCGCTCGTGGTCGGCGCACAGGCGCACGCACAGATGGTCGGCCCCGGCGGCCACCAGCTCGGCCAGGTACCCGCCGACCCCGGCGACCGGGCCGGCGTAGCAGTTCTGCACCCGTCGCATCAGCGACCCGGGTGCCGGCGCGTAGTAGGCGCCGAGGAACGCCTCGAGCGCCGCTTCGGCCCGGGCCCGGTCGTCGTCGAGGCTCAACGTCACGTAGGCGGCCGCGCCGACGGCCGACGGCTCGCGCCCGGCCGTCTCTGCGGCGGCCCGCACGGTGGCGAGCCCGTCGCGCAGCCCGTCGGCCTCGCCACCGATCTGGAACCACGCGTCGTACCGGCGCCCGGCCCGCTCGAGCGCCGCAACGGCGATCCCGCCGCCCCACAGCGGCGGCCCGCCGGGGCGGTGCGGTGTCGGTTCGAGCACCTGCCCGGTCACGGTCCAGTACGGGCCGTCCCACTCGACGGGTTCCCCGGTCCACAACCGGCGGCACAGCTCCAGGCCGTGGACGAACCGTCCGACCCGCTGCTCGAACGGCACGCCGGCGGCGGCGAACTCGGCACGCGACGCCGGGGTGTCGGCCCCGACCCCCACGCCGAGGACCAGCCGGCTCTCGGCGATCCGATCGAGCGTCGCAACGGCCTGTGCCAGCACGACCGGGTTCCGCAGTGCCGGCAGGAGGACCGCGGTGCCGAGCCGGGTCCGGCGGGTGCGGGCGGCGACCGCGGCGAGCAGGGTGAGCGGTTCGTGGCGGGGCCGGGCCAGCAGCGAGTCGCCGACCCACAACCCGTCGTAGCCGACGTGCTCGGCCCGTTCGGCCAGGGCCAGCAACCGGCCCGTCGACGGGTCGCCCCCCATCACGGCCTCCCGGGTGGGCAGCAGGTAGCCGAGCGCGGCCATCAGCGGGCCGCCGCCGATGCGGCGAGGCGCTCGGCCACCTGCGGCATGACCTGACCGGTGAGGCGGGCCATCGACGCGTACACCTCGGTGACGGGGAACGAGGCCTGGTCGGTCTGGACGAGCAGACGGTCGGCGCCGCCGATCGCGTCGAGCCGCCGGGCGAGTTCGGCGGCCACGTCGTCGACCGAGCCGCACACCGCCTGCGACTGCGGCGTCCCGGCCGACGTCCATGCCGGCGGCATGGGCGTCGACGGGTTGCGGACGTTGTCCAGCACCCACCGCAGGTAGGACACCTGGTGGGGCATCCACCGTTCGGCGGCCTCGGCGGTGGCCCCGGGCCCGACGTAGCAGTGGACGTGGAGGATCACGACGGCGGCCGCAGGGTCTCGGCCCGCAGCGGCCCAGGCCTCCCGGTAGGTGCGCGCGATCTCGTTCGGCAGTTCGACCCCGGTCGAGATCGTCGGTATGGCGATCGGACAGCCGAGCGAGGCAGCCCGTCGGGCGGATCCCGGCGAGCTGGCGGAGAGCACGATCGGCGGATGCGGGTCCTGCACCGGTCGAGGGGTCACGGTCACCCCGGTGAGCGGCGGGCGGACCCGACCCGACCAGGTCACGTCGGTCTGGGTCCAGAGCCGGCGCAGGAGTGACACGGATTCGACCAGCAGTTCCTCGGAGCTGTCGGGGTCCTGACCGAACTGCTCGTACAGGCCCCGGAACACACCGCGCCCGGCGATCAGTTCGGCCCGGCCACCCGACAGCACGTCGACGGTCGCGTAGTCCTCGGCGATGAGAACGGGGTCGTGGTTGGGGAGCAGACTCACCGCGGTCGACAGGCGCAACCGCCGTGTCCGTTCGCCGACCGCGGCGAGGATCGGGATGGGCGACGACAGCACGTAGTCGCAGAAGTGGTGCTCGCCGAGATGGAACGCAGCGAAGCCGAGTTCCTCCGCGGTCACGCCGAGTTCGACGAACTCCCGGAAGCGCGCCGGTTCGGTGGGCCGCCGGCCGGTGGTGGGGTCGGGGAGGTGGTCGCCCAACGTCGTCAGCCCGAGCGGTGGTGCGGCGATCGTCGCGGTCATGGCCCCTCCCCGGGAGCGGCCGGCGTGAGCGCCGGTCGCTGCGGAGCGTACGGCCCGGGGGCTCGATGCGTCAGCGGTGGGCGGTGTCGAGCGCTTCGCGGCGGCGGTGGTACTCGTCGGGTTCGATCTCGCCCCGGGCGAGTCGCTCGTCGAGGATGGTCCGGGCGTCGGGGCGATCGACGTGCGGCGGTGCGAACGGGGTGGCGGGGGCACGATCGTTGCGGCGCAACAGGGCGATCACCACGGCGATCACCACGGCGGAAGCGATCACCATCGTGATGCCCATGCCCAACCACCAGCCCCAGCCGTCGTCCCAGTACCCCCGGTGCATGGTCCCTCCCGTCGGTGGTGGCTATCTGCCGCTCGACCGGAGCAAGGCTGCCGGGTGTGCTCGTCGGGCGGCGCCCCCGGAGGTCCTGTCCGTTCCGGCCGTTGGTCCGAACCGCAGTGGATCAGGTGGCCCGGTCGATCAGTCGATCGGGGCCGCCTGGGCACGGGCCTCGGCCATGCCCGAGGTGGTGCGCAGCGCCCGTTCCGGGACGAACCAGGCGAGCACGACGACGAGCACCGCCAGCGGCACGGCGACCAGGTACACCCGATGGACGCCGGCGGCGACCGCAGCGATGACGGCGTCGCGCTGGTCGGGGGGAAGGGCGCGGATCGCCTTGGGGCTGCCCACGAGTCGGCGTACGTCGAGCCCGGCGACGTTCGGCAAGCGGTCCAGGATCTCCGAGCGCAGGGTGGCGAACAGCACCGCGCCGAGTGCAGCGACGCCGTAGGTCTGGCCGAGGGTGCGGAAGAAGGTGTTGGCCGACGTGACCACGCCGAGGTCGGAGTAGCCGACGGCGTTCTGGATGGCGACCGACAGCGGAGGCATGAACATCCCCATTCCGCACCCGAGCACCAGCATCCACGGGGTCGCGTGCCAGACCTCGGCGTGCACGTCGAGCCGGGTGAGTCCGACGGTGCCGATCAGCAGGATGATCGGTCCCGTGCGGATGAGGTTCCGGTACCGTCCGGTCCGGGTGAGGTGGCGACCGGCGAGGATCGACATCGCGGTCAGGGTCAGCATCATCGGTGCCAGCAGCAGCCCGGCCCGGGTGGCGGAGGCCCCGGCGACGGTCTGCAGGAACAGCGGGAGGTACACGTTGGCCGCCATGGTGGTGCCCCCGGCCACGAATGCGAGGGCCATGCCGAGCGCGATGACCCGGTCACGGAACAGCCGCATGGGCAGGATCGGCTCGGCGGCCCGGGTCTCCTGCCAGATGAAGGTGCCGCACAGGACGACCCCGGCCACGACGAGCGCGAGCATGCCGGCCGAACCCCAGCCCTGCTCGTCGCCGAGGCTGGCGTAGAGCAACAGGCAGCTGACCCCGACCACGAGCAGGAGCGAGCCCTCCCAGTCGATCCGCCGCCGCACGTGATGCACCGGAAGCAGACGCAGCACGAACACCGTGACCACGGCGGCGACGATGATCAACGGCGCGTTCAAGTAGAAGATCCAGCGCCAGCCGAGCGATCCGGCGTCGACCACGAACCCGCCGATCAGTGGACCGGCGAGGCCGGACAGGGCGTAGGTGCCGGTGAAGTACCCCATGTAGCGACCGCGCTCGCGGGGCGACAACAGATCGCCGAGGACGACGAACGCGAGGGCCTGGAGCCCGCCGCCGCCGACGCCCTGCAATCCCCGGGCCAGCACCAGTTGCGTGATGCTCTGCGCTGCGCCGCAGAGCATCGACCCGACGAAGAACACGACGAGGGCGACCTGCAACACGCGTTGGCGGCCGACGAGATCGGACAGCTTGCCGAACAGTGGCGTCGCTGCGGTGGACGTGAGCAGGTAGGCCGTGACGATCCAGCTCATGTGGTCGAGCCCGCCGAGCTCGCCGGCGATGGTGGGCAGCGCGGTCGACACGATCGTCGCGTCGACGGCGGAGAGGAACACGCACAGCAGCAGGCCGGCGAGGACGGTCATGACCTGCCGGTGGCTCAGTCCGCCGGGCTCCCCTGCACCGGTCACCCCGGGCGATGACGCACTCGCAACCATGTCGCATCCCCTGTGGTCTGGCGAACCGGTCGAGTGTACGGACGCGGGACGGACGTCGGAAAAAGGGCTACCGGCCCGGGCGATCTGAGAGGCTTCGCCCGTGCCGTACGACCCGAACGACCCTGCCGTGCTGGCCTGCCCGTTCGAGGCCTACCGCGACCTGCGTCGGGAGTGCCCGGTCGCCCCGGTCGAGGCCGACCCGCCGTACCACGCGCTGTCGCGCTACGACGACGTCCTCGAGGTGTTGCGCCGGCCGCAGCTCTGGGTGAACCGCAACGGTCACGGCCCGGGCTACCTGCGCCGGCCCGGCGCGACCCTGGCCTACGTCGATGCGCCCGACCACACGCGCCAACGCCGGCACGTGCAGCGGGCGTTCACCCCCTCGGTCGTCGCCCGGCTCGAGCCGGAGGTGGAGCGACTCGCCCACGGCCTCGTCGACCGCTTCGTCGACGACGGCCACGGCGATCTGCACGAGCTGTTCAGCTACCCGTTGCCCGTCGTGGTGATCGCCCGTCTGCTCGGCGTGCCCGAGGATCTGCACGAGACCTTCAAGCGCTGGAGCGACGACGCGCTCGCCCGGCTCGCCTCGGGCGACCCGTCCACGTACCGGCGGTCCGCCGAGGAGTTCGACGAGTTCTTCCGGGCGCAACTCGCCGACCGGCGCCGGCTCGCTGCGGCCGGCGGGACCCTTCCGGGCGACCTGCTCTCGGGCCTCGTGGAGGCCGAACAGGAGGGCGACGGGGGTCTCACCGAAGCCGAGCTGCTCCCGACCATCGGGCAGTTGCTCGTCGCCGGCAACGAGACGACCACCTCGCTGCTCAACAGCATGGTGGTGCGGTTGTGCGAACGTCCCGAGCTGCTCGCGGCGGTGCGGGACGATCCCGCGCTCGACGCCGCCGTCGTCGAAGAGAGCCTGCGGTTCGATCCCCCGGTGCTCGGCCTGTGGCGCACGAACGACGAGCCGGTCGTGGTGCACGGAGTGTCGATCCCGCAGGACAGCAAGGTGCAGGTGCTGTTCGCCTCGGCGAACCGCGACGAGTCGGTCTTCGACGACCCCGACACCTATCGGCTCGACCGGGGCGAGGCCGCATGGCGCCGGCACCTCGCGTTCGGATTCGGGCCGCACGTCTGCCTCGGTGCCCCGCTCGCCCGTCTCGAAGCCCGGGTCGGATTGCGGGTGCTGCTCGATCGGTTGCCCGGCCTGCGCCTGACGGGTCGGCCCGAGCGGATCCCGACGTTCTTCCTGTGGGGGTTCCGTCACACGCCCGTCGCCTGGGACCGCTGAGCCGTCACCGGCGCAGGTTGCGGTCGAACAGGGAGTGGAGGCGCTCCCAGTGGCGTTCCGCGGCCGCCTTGTCGTAGACGGGCCGCTGTGGGAAGGCGAACCCGTGATGGACGCCGGGATACCACTCGACCCGGGCGTTCGTCCCGCACGACGCCAGGTGAGCGGACAGTCCGTCGATCATCGCCGGTGGGGCGTAGTCGTCGTGCTCGGCGCAGGCGAAGTAGAGCTCGCCGCGCACGGCCGGCGCGAGGTGGGCCGGGGAGCCCT
>JBILVB010000004.1:0-54607 GCA_044370695.1 Acidimicrobiales bacterium
GGCCGGCGGCGCGCACGAACCGCGGCGACCACGACGGATCCGTGGCGACTGCGACGAGGATCTCGCCGGCCTCGAACGGTTCGGCCGGGTCGGTGACCACGCGCGCCCGGCCGGCGGCCACGCCCGGGCTCGCCGGCCACCCGTGCAGGCGGTCGCCGAGGGGTCCGGTGCCGAGGGCGACGGACCCCGGCAGCCCGCAGAACCGCGCCGGGAGCACCGGGGCGCGCCGGTACGCCTGCTGGGCCCGGCGCCGCCGCCCCAGCTCCTCGGCGGACGGAGGCGATCCGCCCGTCAGCACCCGGGACAACTCGGCCTCCCCGAGCAGTTCGACGTCGTCCGAGCCCCGCAGACGGCCGGCCGCGACGAGCCGCTGCCCGAGTTCCCGCTCGACCCGCCGCACCTCGCCGCCGATCGCGAGGGCGGCCTGCTTGGCCGCTTCCCTCAGACCGAGTTGCTCGGCGACGTCCCGGGCCAGGCGGTGCAGCGCCCGCAGCCGGACCCACCCCAGCATCCCGTCGGTCCGCATCCCAGCCGCCACGAGGTCGGCCTGCCGCGTCGCCCTCGTCGGTTCCGGACGCCGCGGCGCGCCGCCGACGGTGGGGTCGAGCCCGAGTTCCGCCCACGTCGGGCCACCGAAGACCGATGCCGACGCCGTGGGACCGGGCGGCGGCGGGGGTACCGGCGTCGCCAGGACCCCGGTGAGGACCGCCGCCGTCGCCGGCGCCACATGGCGCCGCAGCCGTGCCTCGAGCCGCTCGTATCCGGCGGCCGCCTCGGAGCCGATCGCGACCTCGGCGGCGACGGCCCGTAGGCCGAGATCGACCAACGCCGTCCGGCGCGCCCGGAGCGCAGCGATCCCGAGTGCGTCCAGCGGGCCAGGCTCGCAGGCGGCGGCCGCCGCGACGACGATCCGGGCCTCGAGTGCGGCCCGGTTGCGCACGGCGCCGGCGCGCAGGTCACGACCCACCCGCAGCGACCCCCGCCGAGACCCCCCGGCCCGGCGTCCGGCACCTCCGCGGTCTGCCGAGGGCGCACCGGTGATCCGGGCGAGGCGCTGCGCGTCGAGCGCCACCCGCCCGCGTATGCGCCGCAGCAGCGGGCCGTCCGTCGCCGGCGTGGCGTGCGGCGATCCCCCGAGTTCCCCGCAGCGCGAGCGCACGGCGTGCTCGACGAGGAGCCGGTTCTGCTCCCAACGCAACGGCGGCAGCACGCCCGCCATCGTCTCGGCGATGCCGCCGGTGGTGAGCTCGAGCCCGTCGAGCGATGCGGGGTCGTCGTCGAAGCCGTCGCTCGGGGGACCGGTCGCCGTCACGGGCCGGGCCTGCACGATCCAGACCGTCACACCGTCCCAGGCCCATTCGACGTCCTGCGGCCGACCGTCGAGGCGTTCCACCGCCCGGGCCAGTTCGAGCGCTGCGGCCACCTCGCCGGGAACCGGACTGCCGTCGACGGCCCCGCTGCCGTCGCGCCGTAGGCGCAGCGCGTGGGGCGTGGCGCGACCCGACACGAGCGCGTCCGCAAGGCCATCGACCCACTCGACGCGTGCGAGTCCGGCGCCCCCGGCGGGGTCGACGCCGAACGCGACGCCGGCCCGGCGGGCCGGAACCATCCTCATCAGCAACACGGCCATACCGGCCGAGCGCTCCTCGATCCCCATCGCCCGCCGGTAGGCGCACGGTGCGGGATGCCACAGCGATGCCGCGACCAGGGCCACGGCCCGGCGGAGCCCGGCGGCCTCGGTGGGATCGACGGCCAGCACCGAGCGATGCTGGCCGGCGAAGGAGGACCCGGCGAGATCCTCGGCGGTGGCCGACGACCGCACGGCAACCGGCCCGGCGAGGCCCCGCACGGCGGCGAGGAGCTCCTCGAGCAGCCCCTCGGGCCAGGGTGCCGCAGTGAACGCGTCGTCGAGTTCGCCGGCGGGCACGACCTCGCCCCGGCGAGCCCGGGCGACGACCGCGGCCACGTCCGAGGAGCTACCGAGCGCGGCCACCGTGGCCGCCGGCACGGCGACCGTGGGCGGCACGGGCAGACCCCATCCGATCAACCGATCGAGCGCCGCGCCCTTGCCACCGAGCTCGGCGCGGTCCCGATGGTGGCCGTCGAGGCGGACGATCCCGCCGTTCACGGCGCCGACGGGGCCGGTGCGGTCGGCCCGGCGTCGAGCAGACCGGCCCGGTAGAGGGCTACGACCCGATCAGCTACGTCCTCGAGGCGTTCGTCCCCCGTCGCGGCGTACGCCTCGAGCCATCGCACCAGGTCGGACCGGACCGACACCTGGCGTCGCCGCCCGACCGATCGCACCAGCATCGACGCCGCCGCAACGGCGACCGCCGCGAACACGGCGACGAGGTCCCACGCCCCACCGGTCGCCGCGTCGGCAGTGCCGATGGCGGCGATCCCGATGATGACCACCACCGTCACCCGATTCGCCAACGACAGCATCACCCTCCTCGGCCCGGGCGCCGCGGCGCAGGCCCGGCCCGGACCGTACCGACGGAACCGTCGGTACCCCAGGGACCAACGGCCCGGACCGTCAGAGCGCAAGCGCAGAGCGGATCGCCCTGCACGCGGCGACGGCCAGCAGCACGACGAACCAGCGTTGCAGCGCAGCGGGATCACGACGCTCCGCGACGCGCCCACCGACGATCGCCCCGACGAGGCTGGCTGCGAGGAAGAGCACCACGACCGCCCGGTCGATCGCGCCGGACTGCAGCCGGGTGGGCCCCCTTGCTGCGATCGCCGAGCGGGCCGCCTCGGTGGCGTGCTTCGAGCTCCCCATACCCCTATGGGTATCATGACGCCGAGACCCCCTGA
Organism: Acidimicrobiales bacterium; assembly: GCA_044370695.1. Classification (GTDB taxonomy): domain Bacteria; phylum Actinomycetota; class Acidimicrobiia; order Acidimicrobiales; family Ilumatobacteraceae; genus JBEIFW01. Next base: position 2,818 of record JBILVB010000004.1, read on the forward strand.
TACCCTGGTGGGTATGTGCAGAGCGGTCACGTGCAAGCGGTGCGGCAAACCCTCCTGGGCCGGGTGCGGCGCCCACGTCGAACAGGTGCTCGCCGGCGTCCCTGCAGCAGACCGCTGCCGCTGCCGGGAGCAGGGAGCCCGAGCGACCCCTGCACCGGCCGAGCGCCGGTCCGTGCTGTCCCGGTTGCGCCGGCGCTGAGCCGAGCCACGCCCGGCCGCCCGACGATCAGCCGGCGAGCGCCTCGGCGAGCAGCGCCCGCTCGGCCGCGCCGAGCGGCACCTCGGCGACGAGCGCAAGGCCGGCCGGGCTCATCTTGCGTGCGGTCTTGCGAATCACCTCGCACAGGTGCGACCGGTCCAGGCGCGCCGAGACCGCACCCAACTGGGTCTCCAGGAACACGAGGCACGCAGCGTCCTCGACGGCCTGCGTCTCGAGGTCCGTGCCCAATCCCTCGCGCCGGATCGACGCCTGCACCCGGGCGATGTCCGGCTCGCCATAGCCGGCCTCGGCGAGGAGGGCGGCCACCTCGTCGGCATGACGAGCCTTCTGGTCCCGACGCCACCGCAGGTACCCCGCACGGTCGGCCGGGTAGCTGGCCCGAGGCACCACCCAACGGCGCAGGTGATGCGCCCGGGCCGCCAGCAACGCGGTCTGCGGAGCCGGGTCGAGCAGTCGCTCCACCCACGCCGACGCCAGCCGACCGTGGGCCTGGGCCAACGGCTGCACAACGCCGGCGACCACGACCTCGGTCGGGTCCGCCGCATTGGCGGCGTCGATGGCAGCGATCGCCCGGGCGTACCGATCCGTGCTCAGACCGCGCACTCCGAGTCACCGACGGCGGCCACGAACGGACCGGTCTCGTCGTAGTCCGCGTAGAACGAGGGGTCCTCGTCGAAGGTGGGGAACCGGTCGAGCTCCTTGAGCTCCAACCCCACCGACCCGGCGCCGCCCACCCGGTCGAGCCACCCGCGGAACGTCTCCCCGGCGTTGCGCTCGCCGGCGAAGCGCCGCACGACGCGAACCACGGCCTCCGGTGCGTTCTTCGCCGGGAGCCGCAACGCCTTGTCCCCGAAATGGATCTGCTCCTGGCCGACATGACCGCCGAGCAGCATCTGGTAGCCGGGTGCGCTGCGGCCGTGGGCCCGCCGCTCGGCGCCGAAGAATCCGATGTCGCTCGCGTGGTGCTGGCCGCAGGAGTTGGTGCAGCCCGAGATGTTGATCCGCACGCCGCCGACCTCGGCGAGACCCTCGGCCTCCAGCGCCTCCCCGATCGCCTTGGCCAGGCCCCGCGACTGGGTGACCGCGATGTTGCAGGTGTCCGCGCCCGGGCAGGCGACCACGTCCCGGGCGAGCTCGGCGCCCGGCCGAGCCATCCCGATCGCCTCGAGACGGGCGTACAGCACCCCGAGCTGGGCCTCGGTGAGGCCCCGGAACACGACGTTCTGCCGGTTGGACAGCCGGACGTCGGCTCCGAGCTCCCGCTGGATCGAGGCGAGGGCCCGGAACTGCTCGGCGGTGACGTCGCCCAAGGCGGCGTACGCCACGGCCGACACCGAGCCGTTGGCCGCGCCACGCACCACGCTGGTCGCCTCCCACCGCCGGTACGGGTCGCTCGGGAGGAGCTCGACGCGCACCCCCTGGCCCACGGCGGTCCGCTCGCCGGTGACCGATGCGCCCGCCGGCGCGTCGCCGGCCGTGGCGACCTCGGCCGGGATGCCTCCGGGCCACGAGCTCGACGCCGGCAGGGTGCGGCGGATCTTGAGCACCCGGCGGCGCACCTCGTCGATGCCGAGGGTGTCGACCACCCACTTGAGCCGGGCCCGCAGCTTGTTGTCCCGGTTGCCGGTCTGGTCGAACACCCGCAGCACCGCTTCCACGGTCGGCAGCAGGTCCTCGCGACTGGTGAACTCCTCGAGCGCGAGCGCCGGGTGCGGCGTGGCGCCGAGCCCGCCGGCGATGTAGACGCGGAACCCGGCCTCGGTGGTGCCGTCGTCGCGGGTGCGGGTGGTGGCGACGACACCGACGTCGTTGAACATCGCCTGGCCGCAGTCGGTCGAGCAGCCCGAGAAGTTCACCTTGAACTTGCGGGGCAGGCGCTGGCCGAGGGGGTTGCGCACGAAGTGCCGGAACGTCGCTTCCGCCCACGGGGTCACGTCGAGGTGCTCGTACGGGCACGCCCCGGCGAGGTGGCAGGCCATCACGTTGCGCACGGTGTCCCCGCACGCCTCCCGGCTGGTGAGACCGACCCCGGCCAGGTGGCGCATCACCTCGGGTACCCGGGTGAGTTCGACGAAGTGGATCTGCACGTTCTGGCGGGTGGTGATGTGCCCCCAGCCCCGCGAATACGTCTCGGCCAGGAACCCCATCAGCTCGAGCTGTTCGGGGGTGATCGTGCCGGCCGGCAGCTTGATGCGGACCATCTGGTTGGTGCCGCCCTGGCGCTGGCCGTAGATCCCGTTGTTGAGCCGCATCACCCGGAACACGTCCTCGTCGATCTCGCCGGCGAGGTACTGCGCGATCGCCCGCTCGAACCGTTCGATGTCGCGCCGCTGCTCCTCGTCGAGGTCACGGGGGGCGGGCACCACGGGAGCGATGGACACGAGTCCTCCGAACGAGGGGACGAAAAGATGACCGTTCCGGTCGACTTTAGCCGCCGTCACCGGCCGATGTCGGCCCCGATCTCGCGCAACGCGTCCGCCAGCGCCGCCCGCAAGCGCCGGGCCTGTCCCGGTTGCAGGTGTCCGACGAGCCCGGCGCCGGGCCGGCCGACCTCCTCGACGGTCAAGACCACGCGAGGCTCGGCGTCGTCGTAGTCGTCGCTGATCGCGACCGCCCACGAGATTCGGTCGGCGTCGTCCGCGCCCGGCGGCAGGTCCTCGGGCCGGAACGGGTAGTCGTCGATCGAGCGGCGCACGCCGGCACGCTAGGCCAGCGCGTGGCGGGCGGCGGCGGCGCCCGCGATGCGCCCGTACGTGGTGATGTTGGCATAGGAGTTCCCACTGCCCACGTAGTGCGCCCCGACGACGCCGCCGGTGCACTCACCGGCCGCGTACAGCCCGGCGATCGGCGCGCTCGCCTCGTCGAGCACCCGGGCGTCGGGATCGATCCGGAGCCCGAACGAGGTGAAGCACACCGTCGACGGGCGCAGTTCGACGCCGTAGAACGGCGGTTGGGCGATCGGGTCGAGGAAGGCACGGTACTTGCCGAACTGGTCGTCGACGCCGGCCTCGACCGCCCGGTTGTACCGCTGGACGGATCCGGCGAGTGCGACGCCCGGTAGGCCGAGCGCGGCGGCCAGGTCCTCGATCGTCGACGCGGTCGCCACCTTGCCCTCCCGCACCATCTGGTCGACGACGTCGGTCGTCCAGTGGGGGCTCTGGTACTTCGACGACCCGGGGATGGCCTGCTTGTAGCGGGCTGCGCCCGCCTGGGTCGCCCGCTCCAACGTGGGCCGGTCGAAGACCGCCCACACCCGGTCCCCCTGCTCGCGCACCAGGAAGTCCATCATCCCGTAGGGCGCGGTCTCGTCGCAGAACCGATGGCCCTCGGCGTTGACGAGCACCAACCACCCGGGCAGGTAGGCCTCGAGGATCTGGGCGAAGCCGGCGTGGAGCAGACGCAACCCGCGGTCGTGCCCCGTGGTCTGGGCCCGCACCTGGGCGCCGAGTTCGAGCGCGTCACCCCGGGCCCCGGCGGCGCCGATGTACCAGGCGTTCCCGGTGGCCGCGGCCGACGGGTAGAAGCGCGCCAGCTTGGCGGGGTCGTTGGCGAACCCGCCCGAGGCGAGCACCACGGCACCGGCGCGGATCTCGTCGTCGCCGACGGCCACCCCGGCGACGACCCCGTCGCCACCGATCACCAGGCGGTCGATACGTTGCCCGAGCGCGACGTCGACGTCCTGCTCCCGGCAGTGGCGGTGCAGCACGTCGACGACGGCTTGACCGCGACCGACCGGCACGTGGACCCGCGGCACCCGCTCGTCGCCGCCGAACACCAGCTCGGGGTGGTACTCGACCCCGAGATCCCCCAACCACTCGACCGTCGGGCCGGCGAACTCGCACAGTCGCCGTACGACGGCGGCGTCGACGTTCCAGCGGTTGACCTGCAGGTAGTCGTGGAACAGCGACTCGGCGTCGTCGTCGATTCCGAGCGCCCGCTGGTAGCGCGTGCCCGCACCCATGATCAGCCCGCCCGACAACCGCGACGACCCCCCGACCACACCCTCGGCTTCGGCGACGAGCACCTGCCCGGCACCCTCGGCCCGCGCGGCGAGCGCTGCGGCCAGACCGGCTGCGCCCGACCCGACCACGACCACGTCGACGTCTCGCATGACGACCCCTCTCTGTCACGTCCCGACCAGCCTGCCAGGCCGCCGGGGCGCCGTCAGGCGGCGGCCAGGGCAGCTGCGTCGGCGGCTCCGGCGGCGTATCGGGCGACGGCGCCGATCACGATCACGGCCGGGGCGTCGACGGGGAGGTCCCCGAGTTCGTCGAGCGTCCCCAGCACGACCCGCTGGTCGGGCCGGGTGGCGTTGGTGACGGCGGCGACCGGCGTGTCCGGCACCAGGCCGGCCTGCATCAACCGGTCCGCGACCTCGCGCCGCGCCGCGACGCCCATCAGGACGACGATCGTGCCGCCGAGCTGCGCCAGGGCCGACCAGTCCGGCGCGGCTTCGCCGGCGGCCCGGCTGCAGGTCACGATCGTGACGGCCGCCGAAATCCGGCGGTGGGTGACCGGCACACCCATCGCGGCCGGACCGGCGAGGGCCGAGCTGACCCCGGGCACGATCTCCCAGGCCAGACCGGCCGCTTCGAGCGCGTCTGCTTCCTCGCGCCCGCGGCCGAACAGGAACGGGTCGCCACCCTTGAGCCGCACGACCCTGCGCCCCTGGCGCGCGTGCTCGACGAGCAGGTCGTTGATCCGCTCCTGGGTCCACGACTCCCCGGGGCCCTTGCCGACGTCGACGACGAGCGCGTCCGAGCGGGCGTGGCCGAGGACCTCGGGATCGAGGAGCCGGTCGTGCAGGACGACCTCGGCCTCGCGCAGCCGGCGCACCGCCCGCACGGTGAGCAATTCGGGATCGCCCGGACCGGCGCCGATCAGCGAGACGGGGTACGGCGGTCCAGCCACGGGGAGCACCGTACCAATTGTTGACTACGATGGTCGACAATGAGTGACGACCGGACCCGCACGCTGCCGGTCATGCTCGATCTCCGGGGCCGGCGGGTGGTCGTCGTCGGCGACGGCGACGTCGCCCGCCAACGTCTCGAGCTGCTCGCCTCGACCGGCGCAACGGTGGTCGCTGCGGAGCCGGCCCCACCCGAGGCCATCGCCGAGCAGCTCGCCGGGGCCTGGCTGGTGTTCGCCGCAACCGGATCCGACGCGCTCGACGCCTCCATCGCCGCCTGGGCGACGGCCCGGGGGATCTGGGTCAACGCGCACGACCAGACCAGGGCGTGCACGTTCCAGATGCCCGCGCAGCTCCATCGCGGCCCGCTCACCGCAGCCTTCGGCACCGGCGGCGCCGTCCCGTCGCTCGCCGTTGCCGTGCGAGACCTCGTGGCCGGGTTGATCCCCGACGACGTCGTCCCCCTGATCGAGGAAGCGGCCGAACGGCGCCGGTCGGCGAAGGCCGCCGGCCAGCCGGCGTTCTCGCTGCCCTGGTCGGAGATACTCGCCCCGATCCTCGACCGGATCGAGGCCAGCATCGCCGACCACACCGCCCACCACGCGCCGGCCCGTTCCGCCGACCCGCACCGGACCTCCTGAGCCGATGGAGGGCGGGCGCATACGATGCCCGCCCGTGGGACATCGAGACGGAGACGGCTGGGTGCTGTGCGACTGCGGCCGTCCGCACTGGGGCATCTACGGGGCGGCTGGCCTGCTCGTGGTTCGGCGCGACCTCGACGAGCCGCACGTGCTGCTGCAGCTGCGGGCCGCGTGGACCCACGGCGGCGCCACCTGGGCGCTGCCCGGCGGCGCGCTCGACTCCCACGAGGACCCGGTCACGGCCGCCGCCCGGGAGGCGTGGGAGGAAGCGGGCATCCACCCCTCGCACCTCGAGGTGGTCGGCATCTACTCCGACGACCACGGGAACTGGCGGTACGACACCGTGATCGCCCACGTCGACGGCGATGCCGGCGCCCACATCGCGAACCCCGAGGCCGACGAGGTCCGCTGGGTGCAACTCCACGAGGTCGCCGAGTACGACCTGCACCCCGGTCTGCGGGCCTCGTGGACCGAGTTGCACGTCCACGTCCGAACCACCCTGGAGCAACGATGACCGACCGGTCGTTGCGTGGCCGCGTCGCCGTGATCGGTGTCGGCGAATCCACGTACTACAAGCGGAGCCAGTCGCCGTATCCCGAGTTTGCACTGGTGGTGCAGGCGGTGCAGGCGGCCTGCCGCGACGCCGGGATCGACCCCCGCGACGTCGACGGCTACTCGTCGTACTCCAACGACCGCAACCTGCCCGCGCGCATCCACACGGCGTTCGGGGCGCACGCGCTGCGGTTCTCGAACATGCAGTGGGGCTCGGGGGGCGGTGGCGCGGCGGCCGCCGTCGGCAACGCCGCCGCTGCGGTCGCCACCGGCACCGCCGACTGCGTCGTCGCCTTCCGAGGCCTTGCGCAGGGCCAGTTCGGCCGCTTCGGCGCCGGTGCCCGGTCCCGCACGATCAGCGGCGAGTTCGCCCTCAGCGTCCCGTACGGCGTGATGTCACCGGCGCAGATGTACGCGATGCGCAGCACGCGGTTGTTCCACGAACACGGCGTCAGCCCCGACACGCTCAAGGCGGTCGCCCTCGCCGCGTACCATCACGCCCAGGCCAATCCCCGGGCGGTGATGTACGAGCGGCCGCTCACCCCCGAGGCCTACGACGAGGCCCGCTGGATCGTCGAGCCGTTCCGCCTGTTCGATTGCTGTCTCGAGAACGACGGCGCCGCGGCGCTCGTGCTCGTCCCGGCGGAACGAGCGGCCGATCTGACCGACCGGCCGGTGTATCTGCTCGCCGCGCAGCAGAGCGGGCCGCCGCGATCGGCAGCCTGGTCCCACAACGTCCCGGACTACGCGACGTCGTCGTTCAAGACCTCGGCGAGCCGCCTGTTCGCGCAGGCCGGTGTCACGCCCGCCGACGTCGACGTCGTCCAGAGCTACGAGAACTTCACCGGCGGGGTGGTGATGAGCCTGATCGAGCACGGGTTCTGCACCTACGAGAGCGCCGACGAGGTGCTCCGGTTCGAGAACCTGATCGCCCCGACCGGTTCGTTGCCGCTCAACACCTCGGGCGGCAACCTCGCCGAGTGCTACATGCACGGCCTCGGTCTGGTGATCGAAGCCGTGCGCCAGGTGCGCGGCGACTCTCCGAACCCGGTGCCGGATGCGAAGGTGAGCTTCGTGAACGCCGGGCCGATGGTCGAGATCGCCTCGTCGGCGATCTTCGGGAGCCGGGAGGTGCTCGGATGAGCGACGATCCCGTCCTGCCGGCCGGACTCCCCGCCCCGGTCCCCCTGCCCGACGGGCTCGACGCGCCCTACTGGGAGGGCACGCGCGCCCATCTGTTGCGGGCGCAACGATGCCGAGCGTGCGGCACGTGGCAATGGGGCCCGGAGTGGATCTGCCACGCCTGCCACGCCGCCGACGTCGCCTGGGACACGATCGACGACCCGGTCGGCGTCGTGTATTCCTGGGAACGGGTCTGGCATCCCGTCCACCCGGCGCTGCGCAACGCCTGCCCCTACGTCGTGCTCCTCGTCGAGCTACCCGGGGCCGGCGGCATCCGCATGCTCGGCAACCGGGTCGGTGACCCGCACGCCCCGGTCGTGATCGGCGCCCGGGTCACCCCGGTGTTCGAGGATCACGAGGGCGACCCTCCCTACACCCTCGTGCAATGGCGGGAGCTCGACGCCTGACCGTCAGCGCGTGACGGGAAGGCCGAACACCCGGGCCGCGTTGCCGCCGAGGATCGACGCCCGGCTCTCGGGCCGCAGGTGCCCCATCTGGCGCTCGACCGACGCTGCGGAGTGCGGCCACGAGCCCTCGTGGTGCGGATAGTCGTTGGCCCACAGCAGATTGTCGACGAGATCGTGCCGCTCGGCGGCGAGCAGCCCCGCGTGATCCTCCTGGAAGGTGGCGAAGCACTGTCGCCGGAAGACCTCCGAGGGCAACTCGTCGAGCTGCGGGCGCACCCAGAAGTGGTGGGCCTTGTGGGCCCAGTCCATCGTCTCGAGCAACCACGGCACGAACCCGATCCCGGATTCCACCAGCCCGACCCGCAGCCCTGGATGGCGGCTGAGCGTCCCCGAGGCGATCAGTTGCACGAGCGGCTCGATGGTGGTCTCCATCGAATGGCAGACGTAGTTGACGATGGCCCCGCCGGCTCCGGTCACGGCGCGCGGGTCACGGCCCGTCGACACGTGGAACGTGACGGCCAGCCCCGTGTCGGCGATCTCGGACCACAGTGGCTCGAAGACCGGGTCGTTGTACTCGGGCTTGCCGGAGGCCTTCGGGCCGTACACCGCCGAGTTCCCGAGGCACAGTCCGACGAACCCCTGCTCGGCCGCCCAGCGCACCTCGGCGATCGCCCCGCCGAGGTCGCCGGCGGCGATCGAGGCGAGCGGCAGCGTGCGGCCGCCGTGCCACCCCTCGGGCGAGAACGTCTCGTGGGCCCACCGGTTCCACGCCCGGCACATGGCCATGGCGAACACCGGATCCGGCGTGGCCCAGCACAACAAGCCCTTGTTCGGGAAGATCAACTCCACGTCGACCCCGTCGGCGTCCTGATCGGCGAGACGCTCGGCGACCACCCGGCCCGACGCATTGCGGCGCACGTCCTCGTCGTCCATCCGGCCGCCCGCCCGCTCCTGCACCGTTCCCGGCGCGCCCTTGACCCGCTGCGGTGAGTTGCCCTCGGTGACCAACCACTCCGAGCCGTCCTCGCGCCGGACCAGGTGCGGCAGTCGGTGCCGGAACTCCGGCTCGATCCGTTCCTCGAGGTACATCGGCGGTTCGTTGGCATGGCAGTCGGCCGACACCACGAACAGCTTGTTCGGGTCGCCGGGACGGATCGTGCGGTCCCAACCGTCGGCGCCGGGCGACTCGCGCCGCCATGCGTTCGGCGACGGGTGACCCGTGGAGTCGTGCTCGAGCAGTGCCATCGTCGCCTCCCGACCGCCGGACCCCTCGGGGTCGCCGGCAGCCTAGGCCGACAGGGACGCCGCGTCGGCGGGCGGGAGGCCGTGGAGCCACACCCAGGTCTGCTCGACCTGACCGGCGAGGGCAGCGGTGTCGCCGCCGTTGTCGATCACCCGGTCCGCCAACGCCAGGCGCTGTTCACGTGTCGCCTGGCGGCCGATGCGGGCCCGGGCGTCGTCCTCGGCCAGGCCCCGGAACCGGACGAGCCGCTCCACGGCGACCTCGACCGGCGTGTCGACCACGATCACCGCCGACACCGGGTAGCGCGATCGACCGTCCTTCGCGCCTTCGGCCAGCAACGGGATGTCGAGCACCACCACCCGGTCGCCGGTGGACTCGGCGGCGACCCGGCGACGGATCTCGGCATTGACCGCCGGGTGCACGATGCCGTTGAGCGCTGCGAGGGCATCCGCGTCGTTGAAGACGATCCCCGCGACCGCGGCCCGATCGAGCGTGCCGTCCTCGGCGACGATCCCGGGGCCGAACCGCTCGACCATGGCGACGAACACCGGCGCGCCAGGAGCCTGGAGTTCCTTCACGATCGCGTCGGCGTCGACGATCACCGCGCCGCGTTCGGCGAGCAGTGCCGACACCGTCGACTTGCCGGACCCGATGCCGCCGGTGAGGCCCACGAGGATCATGGGCGGATGGTAGCGACGGCGCAGCGATCACCGCCCGGGTGGGCCGATCGGCCCGTCGAGCGGGGGCTGGCCAGGTACGACCATGGGTACGATCGACCGGGTCGAGGGAAGGTGGCGGGCGCGATGGCCGCGGAGCACGCAACGACCGACGATGGCCGAAACGCCGGCTTCTTCTCACGCGCACCGTCCTGGCCGATCGTGGAGCGGCGGCGCTCCTTCCACGCCGGTCCGGGGTCGAACCGGCGCGCCGACGAACCGCTGTGGATACCGCCCCGGAAGGGCCGCCTGGGGCCCGCCCCCTTCCGGTGGGCCTCGATCGCCGTGGGCCTGGCCCTTGCCATCACCCAGCAGCCCACCGACTTCTCCCCCGTGCGCATCGGCACCGCCGTCGCCCTCGTGATCTACGCCGCGTTCCGCACGGTACGGCCCATCGACTACGAGCCGAGCTCGCGCACGGTGCTCGCCGTGTGGATCGAGTTCGGATTCCACACCGCCGCACTGCTCCTGACCGGTACGTGGACGTCGCCGTTCGCGGTGGTGTTGATGCCCACGGTCGGACTCTCCGGCTTCGTCCAGGGGCCGGCGTTCACGGCTCGGATGATCGCGGCGTCGAGCGCGATCGTGACGATCGGGCACCTGACCACCGGTCAGCGGGACTGGATCGACGCCGCGCGGGAGACCGCCGTGTGGGTCGGGGTGTTCGTGGTGGTGGCCATCGCGACGGTTTTCTTCCGCAATGCGCTCGCGGAGTCGGCGCGCCAGCAGACCATGGCGCTCGACCGCCTCGGACGCCTCGCGGAGGCCAACTCGCTGTTGTTCTCGCTCCACCGGGTCGCCCAGACCCTGCCCGCCTCGCTCGAGCTCCCCGACGTCCTGCGTTCGACGGTCGCCCAGTTGCGCGAGCTGATCGACTTCGACGCGGCGACGATCTTCCTGCTCGAGGATTCCGACGACACCTGGGTGCCGGCGCACTCCTCGCGCACCTCGTTCCGTCGAACGCTGAACGACGCCGAGCTCCCACCCCCCCTGCGCCAGGCGAAGGCGGCCGCCGGGACCGTGTCGATCCCGGACCTGTCCGTCGGCGGACCCGGCCTGCATCCCGACATGCGCTGCGGGCTGTACTCCGCCCTGTACGCCCGGGGTGCACTGATCGGCCTCATCGCCGTCGAGTCGCGGGCACCCGGTCCGTTCCCGGCCACCGACGTCGAGCTGCTGAACGGCCTCGTCGAGCCCTTCGGCGTGTCGATCGACAACGCCCGCTGGTTCGCTCGCCTACGCACGATCGGCGCCGACGAGGAGCGCAGCCGCATCGCCCGCGACCTCCACGACCAGATCGGCCAAGCGCTCGCACACCTCGGCTTCGAGCTCGACCGGGTGGTGCGCGCCGCGGACCGCGGGCAGGACCTGCGCCCCATCCTCGACGAGCTGCGGATCGAGGTCCGCAGCGTGGTCCGATCGGTGCGAGAGACGCTCTACGACCTGCGCACGGACGTCACCGACACCCAGGACTTCGGCTCGACCATGGAGCTCTACCTCGATCGGGTCCGTGAGCGCAGCGGACTCGCCGTGACCCTCGATCGCCACGAGACGGCCCGGCTCCCGCTCGTGCAGGAGCGGGAACTGTGGCGCATCGCCAAGGAGGCGGTCACCAACGTCGAGCGCCACGCCCGGGCCTCGCAGCTGCGGATGCGGTGGCGGTGCGATCCGGCTCGCGCCGAGCTCGTCGTCACCGACGACGGTCGCGGCTTCACCCGTGACGCCGTGCGCACTGATTCGTACGGCATCATCGGGATGCGTGAGCGCGCCAGCACCCTGGGTGCACGGTTCGAGGTGGATTCCACTCCTGGCGCCGGCACAACAGTCCGAGTGACCTTGTCACGAGACGGATCTGGCGCACTAGATCTACTGACGTGACGACTGAGACCGCCGAACGGACCAACGGGAGAAGGATCAGCACCATGGTGATCCGCTTGATGCTGGTGGACGACCACAAGATGCTCCGCCAAGGACTGCGCCGTTCGCTCGAGGAGGAAGGCTTCTCGATCGTCGCCGAGGCCGCCGACGGCACCGAGGCCGTGCGCCTCGCTCCGGCGATCAAGCCCGACGTGGTCCTGATGGACGTCTCGATGCCCGACATGGACGGCATCGAAGCGACGAAGCGGATCCTTGCGGTCGATCCCGATCGCCGCATCGTGATGCTCACGATGCACGGCGACGCGTCGGTGATCGAGCAGGCGATCAAGGCCGGCGCCGTCGGCTACCTCACCAAGGACTGCTCGATCGACGAGGTCGTCGAGGCGATCCGCATGGCGGCCAACGGCGAGACCGCGCTGTCCCCCCAGCTGGCCCAGACCATGCTCCGTGAAGTCCGCAAGATCCACGGCACCGAGAAGGAGGACGAGCGGGTCATCTCCAAGCGAGAAGAGGAGGTGCTGCAGCTCATCGCCGACGGGTGTTCCACCCCCGAGGTCGCCGCCAAGCTCTACATCAGCCAGAAGACGGTGAAGAACCACCTGGCGTCGATCTACGAGAAGCTCAACGCACGGGACCGCACCCAGGCGGTGCTCACCGCCGTGCGGATGGGCATCGTCCGGCTCAACTGACGCCGACGGCCGGCCGCTCCCGGGCGAGTTCGGCCATGAGTTCGAGGGCCGCCGGCTGTCGAGTGGTCACCGTGAACCCGGTGATGCCGCTGTCGGCCCACGCGCCCCAGCGGGAGCGGATGCGCTCCGGGGATCCCACGAGGCTGCGCTCGTCGACGTACTCGTCCGGCACTGCGGCGGTGGCCTCCTCCTTCCGGCCGGCGAGGAACAGCTCCTGGACGCGAGCGGCGGCGTCGCCGTAGCCGGTCCGGACCATGTGATCGTTGTGGAAGTTCACGTCGCGATGGCCCATCCCGCCGACGTACAGCGCGATGCCCGGCTTCTGGCGTTGCAGGGCAGCGGCGACGTCGTCGGTGATCGTCACCGCACCACCGGCCTGGATCTCGAAGGTGTCCCACCCCTTCTCGACGCCTTTGGCCCTCGCCCGCCGGAACCCTTCCTCGATCCACGGGCGGAACTCGGCCATCCGCCCGGGCACGAAGTGCATCGGCAGCCACCCGTCGCACAGTTCGGCGGTGAGCGTGACCGTTGCCTGTGCGCCCGACCCCATCCAGATGGGCAGGTCCGGGTTCGTGTGCAGGATCGACCGCAGCGGCTTGCCCAACCCCGTGGCCCCCGGTCCGTCGTAGGGCAACGAGATCTCCCGGCCGTGGTGCTCGACGGGCGCCTCGCGCCGCAGCACCTTGCGCATGATCTCGATGTAGTCCCGCAGCCGCCAGTAGGGCTTGCCCCACGGCTCGCCGTACCACCCCTCGACGATCTGCGGCCCTGACACCCCGAGTCCGGCGATCACCCGCCCACCCCCGGCGAGCGCGTCGACCGTCGCCGCCTGCATGGCGCACATCGCCGGCGTCCGCCCGGCGAGCTGCATGATCCCGGTGCCCAGGCGGATCCGTTCGGTACGGGCCGCCAGGTACGCGAGCGGGGTGATCGCGTCCGAGCCGTAGGCCTCCGCGGTCCAGACCGAGTCGTACCCGAGGCGCTCCGCGGACTGGATCAACTCGACGGGGAGGTCGAGACGGGCGCCGGAGTAGCCGAGGGAGAGGCCGAGCTTCATGTCGCGATGCTCGCGCGCCGGCTCCTCAGGGTTCGACGAGCAGCGCCCGCAGCGCGCCGGGCACCGCCGGGTCGAGACCGTGGGCGCACAGGTAGGCCTCCGTGCCCCCGTGCGCGTCGACGTGGGCGAGTGCGGCGTCGAGGAAGGCCACGTCGGCCACGAACAGCGCCCGCACCCGCTCGATCCCCACGCCGGCCTCGGCGAGGACCGGCGTCATCTCCGCGATCCGGCGCTCGGTGCGGTACGGGTTGGTGAGCCAGTAGTCGCGCCGGACCCACCCGTCGTCGACGCCCAGCAGGCGCAGCAGCAGGGCGGCGCTCAACCCGGTGCGGTCCTTGCCGGCGGTGCAGTGGAACAACGCAGGCAGGTGGGTCGCCTCCGCGAGGTGCGTGAGCACGGTGACGATCATCCCGACGCCGTCGCTCACCATCTCCCGGTACTTCACGGCGAAGTCGTCCAGGGTGAACTCGGCGAGCTCGCCGGCGATGATCTGCTCGAGCAGCCCGCCCTGGTCGGCCGACTCCATTCCGTCCGGGTGCGCGCGCACGACCGCCGTGCCCTCGGGGAGCCGGGAGGGTTGCTGGGCCACCTCGCGCTCGAAGCGCAGGTCGACGACGGTGCGCAGGCCGAGCGAACCGAGCGTGGCCAACCCGACGTCGGTGACGAGGTGCAGGTGATCGGATCGGAACACCAGACCGCGCCGCACCCGGCCGCCATCGCGGGTCGGATAGCCGCCGACGTCGCGCAGGTTGAGGGTCCCCTCGACGTCGATCCGGGCCCCCGGCTCGGCCGAGGTCGGCAACGGCAGGTGATCATGCACGACGCCGACACTAGGACCGTGCGGCGCCGGCGGCGCCGCTCGGCGACGCGACGGCGGTGCCGTCAGAACAACGACGGCTGCTCGACGCGCTGCACCCGCAGACCGGGCCAAACCAAGCCGTCGAGGAACACCCAGGATCGCCGGTGGATCGCGCTCGGGCCCCAGCCGTGCAGCGCCGCCCGGTGGACCGGGCACGGATAGCCCTTGTTCGACTCGAACGAGTACGCCGGGTAGTGCTCCGCCTCGGTTCGCATCAGCCGATCGCGGGTCACCTTGGCAAGGATCGAGGCGGCGGCGACGGCCAGGCAGGTGGCGTCGGCCTTCACCTGCATCCGCACGTGACCGACCGTCCCGGCCAGGAAGTTCCACGAGCCGTCGACGATCGCTGCGTCGGGCCGCAGCCCGAGCCCGGCGACCGCCCGCCGGGCGGCCTCGCGCTGGGCCTCGGCCATGCCGAGGTCGTCGCATTCCTGCTGGCTGACCGCTCCGACGGCCCAGGCGTCGCACCAGTCGGCCACCCGGTCGAAGAGCCGTTCGCGAGCCGGCTCGGCCAGCAGCTTGGAATCGCGTACCCCGAGCACCCGGCCGGCCCGAGCCCGGGGCAGCACCGCGGCCCCGACCATCAGCGGACCGGCCCACGCGCCGCGCCCGACCTCGTCGATGCCGACGACCAGGTCGTGGCCGGCGGCCCACAGTTCCTGTTCGAGCCGACGGGTCGGCGCCTTGCCTCGCACGGGAACCGGACCGTAGTACCCGGCCGGCCACCGGCCCGGGAGCCGGACGGGCCGCCCTAGGCTGCCGCCATGGAGATCGCCGGCATCCACCACGTCGCCCTGTGCGTCAACGACCTCGACGACGCGCTCCGGTTCTACGTCGACGGCCTCGGCTGCGCGGTCCTGCCCCGCCCCGACTTCGGGTTCGTCGGCGCCTGGCTCGCCGCCGGCCCGCAGCAGATCCACCTGATGCAACTCGGCGAGGTCGAGCCCGATCGCCGTCAACACGTCGCCCTGCAGGTCGACGACGTCGAGGCGTGGGCTTCGCACCTCGAGCGCCGCGGCGTCGCGGTACGCCGCCCGCCGGCGTTCGACGGCGCCGGGCGGCAGATCTTCGTGGTCGACCCGTCGGGCAACCGGGTCGAGCTCAACCAACCGGGCTGAACGGCCCGAACCGGCGCCGGTCACCGTCGACGGGCGCCGGGCCCGCTCAGTAGACGCCGCCGAGCTTGGTGTGGTCCCAGCTGACCACCCGTTCGACGTCGAACAGCACCCCGACCCGCTTGCGGGCCTGCGCGGCTAGGAAGCCGCGTCCCCGCTCGTCGACGGGTCCGCTGTAGCGCGGTGAGACCGCGAGCGCGATGGCGAGCACCTCGTCGGGGTCCTCCACCAGCCGAGCGCTGCCCTCGAGCTCGACGCCGCGCAACTCGGCGTACGTGGCCCCCGACTCGACGAGGGCCGACATCCGGGGATCGCGCCGGAGGTTCATCACCTTCTGGCTCTTGCCGAACGTCCAGAACGCGATCGTGCCGGTCGAGAACCGGTCCCCGCCCACGAAGCCGAACCACATCGCGACGAGGTGCGGGCGACCGGTCGGGCCGATCGTCGCGATGTTCAGGGTGCGCGGTGCCCCCAGGTACTCGTCGAGTTCCTCCGGCGTCATCGAGATCGCCGACCGCTTGGAAGCCATGACGGCCGACGGTAGCCCGTCGACCCGGTCAGAACGCGGTGGTGCGGAACAGCTCGGGCGCCACCGGCGCGCTCACGCGGCGCAGGCCGTCCTCGACGGACTCGACGCCGGCGGGGCCGGCGAGAGCGTCGAGCAGCTCGATCGGGACGAACTCGACGTCGGCATCCCACGGGTCGTCCGCATCGAGCCGCTCCAGGAGCGCCTCCCACATCCGCCGCGGCAGCAGCCGGCCGATGCCGACCACCCCCCACACCGGAACCCCGGCGTGTCGGGCGACCGCGGCTGCGGCGTACGACCCGGCCGCGGCCACCATCCCGCTCGGCCCAGCGGCCACCGCCTCCACGAGCACGACCTGTGCGGCGAGCACCGCCGACGCCGTGCCCGACGAGCGGATCTCGACGGCCTCGACGTCGGCGCGGTGCAGCCGGCGCACGAACCCCGACGCGGCGCCCTGGCCGTCGACGGCGAGCACCGTGGCGTCGCCCCGGCGCAGCAGCGCGTCCCCGGCGAGCTCCGGCCAGCCGACCACCACGACCGTCGCGTCGTCGGGGAGGGCAGCACCGAGCGATCCGGCCGTGCCGTCCGCTTCGATCTCCTCCGCCGCTCGCCATCCCTCCCGAGTCGGGTCGGTGGCGGTGAGCACCCGGGCACACAACCACCACAACGCCCCCGAGGTGGGATGCCGGTCGACGATGCGCCGGCACGCCGTGACCAAGCCGGCCGGGTCGAACCCGAGTGCGGCGAGCGCCCCGGCCGATTCCCGGACCAGGACGTCCTGGTCGGCCCCCGACGCCCTCGCCACGTAGCGCAGTCGCTCGATCGGGTGCACGGGACGCAGGCTACCCCCGGAGGATCGCCGGTCCGTCCGACCGGCGCGCTAGCGTCCTGCGATCGTGGCTACCGATCCCCCGGGCTCCCTCACCCTCACGCCGGTAAACGGCGAGGGGCGTTCCATCGAGGAGTGGCTCACCACGTTCCACCTGGTGTCGGTCGTGATCGATCCGTACACCAACGAGAGCGCCTGGATACTCGACACCGCCGCCCGGGTGCTGCGGGCGTTCCGAGGCGCGGCGGTACGGGTGAACTTCCTGTGCACGAGCGACGCCGAGGACGCGAAGGCGTTCCTCGGGCCGCTCGCGGACGAGTTCCTCGTGTTCGCCGACGCCGACCGCAGCGTGGTCAAGGGCCTCGGTCTCGGGCACCTCCCGGCCCTGGTGTTCCTGGGTCAGGACGGCACCGTGCAGGCGGCGGCCGAGGGGTGGAACCCCTCGCAGTGGCGGGCGGTGGCCCAGGCCATCGCCAAGGCGACGGCCTGGAGCCACCCGCAGATCCCTGTTCCGGCCGATCCGACGCCCTTCCAGGGCTCCCCGGCCGCCGGCTGAGCGCGATGGCCGAGTTCGCCTACACCGACCTGCTACCCCTCGGGTCGGACGCCACGCCCTACCGATTGCTCACCGCCGACGGGGTGTCCACCGTGGACGCAGCCGGGCACCGCTTCCTGCGCGTCGATCCCGAGGTGCTCACGCTGCTCACCCGCACGGCGATGCACGACATCGCCCACTTCCTACGGCCGGGTCATCTCGCCCAACTGCGCCGGATCCTCGACGATCCGGAGGCCACCGGCAACGACCGGTTCGTCGCGCTCGACCTGCTGAAGAACGCCTCGATCTCGGCCGGTGGCGTGCTGCCGATGTGTCAGGACACCGGCACTGCGCTCGTCAAGGCCAAGAAGGGCCAGTACGTCCTCACCGGCGACGCCGACGACCGCGTCGCCATTGCGCGCGGCGTGTTCGACACCTACGAGCGGGACAACCTGCGGTACTCGCAGATGGCACCGCTCACGATGTACGACGAGCGCAACACGAACACGAACCTGCCGGCCGAGATCGAGATCGAGGCGGTGCCGGGCAGCGCCTACAAGTTCCTGTTCATGGCCAAGGGTGGCGGCAGCGCGAACAAGAGCTACCTGTACCAGGAGACCAAGGCGCTGCTGAACGAGAAGTCGTTGCTGGCCTTCGTCGACAAGAACATCCGCACGCTCGGCACCGCCGCCTGCCCGCCGTACCACCTCGCCATCGTCATCGGGGGCACCTCGGCCGAACACACCCTCAAGACGGCCAAACTGGCCTCGGCCCGCTATCTCGACTCGTTGCCCACCGAAGGCTCGATCCTCGGGCACGGCTTCCGCGACGTCGAACTCGAGGCGAAGATCCTCGAGATCAGCCAGCGGACCGGCATCGGCGCCCAGTTCGGCGGCAAGTACTTCTGCCACGACGTCCGGGTGATCCGCCTTCCCCGCCACGGCGCGTCGTGCCCGGTCGGCATCGCGGTGTCCTGCTCGGCCGACCGCCAGGCGCTCGGCAAGATCACCGCCGAGGGCGTGTTCCTCGAGCAGCTCGAGACCGAGCCGGCCCATTACCTGCCCGACGTCGGCTTCGACGACCTCGCCGGCGACGTCGTACGCATCGACTTGAACCGGCCGATGGCGGAGATCCGCGCCGAGCTGTCGAAGTACCCCGTCAAGACCCGGGTCATGCTGACCGGCCCGATGGTGGTGGCCCGCGACATCGCCCACGCCAAGATCAAGGAGCGCCTCGACGCCGGCCATGGCCTGCCGCAGTACCTGAAGGACTTCTGCGTCTACTACGCCGGTCCGGCCAAGACGCCCGAGGGCTACGCGTCGGGCTCGTTCGGGCCCACCACCGCCGGGCGCATGGATTCCTACGTCGAGGAGTTCCAGGCCGCCGGGGGCAGTTTCGTGATGCTGGCCAAGGGCAACCGGTCCAAGGCCGTCACCGATGCGTGCGCCCGTCACGGCGGCTTCTACCTCGGCTCGATCGGCGGCCCAGCGGCTCGCCTGGCGCTCGACTGCATCCGCCACGTCGAGGTGCTCGAATACCCCGAACTCGGCATGGAAGCCGTCTGGAAGATCGACGTCGAGGACTTCCCCGCCTTCATCGTCGTCGACGACAAGGGCAACGACTTCTTCGAAGAGGTGGCCAAGGCCACCCCGATCACGCTGTCGCGCTGATGCCGGTGTCCGGTAGCCGGGTCGACCCCGGCCACCGGCGTCACGTCAGCCCCGGCCGCCCGACACGACGATGTTCTGGCCCGTCACCCACGAACCCGCCGGCGACACCAGGTACAGCACCGCCGCCGCGATGTCGTCGGGCGTGCCGAGCCGACCGAGCGGCACCTGGCGCACCATCGCCGGCAGCATGTCGTCGGTGACGCCGCCCACACGGCCGAGCGACTCGGTGGGGACGATGCCGGGCGACACGATGTTGGAGCGGATGCCCTTCGGGGCGAGGTCGACCGCGAGGGTCTTGGCGAGCTGGATCATCCCGGCCTTGGCCGCGCCGTACGCGGCGTAGCGGGGCGAGGGGCCGAGTGCGGCCGTCGACGCGATGCCGATGAGCGAGCCGCCCGAACCCATGACCTCGGTCGCGTGGCGCGCGGCGAGGAAGTGGGTGCGCAGGTTCAGCTCGATCTGCGCATCCCAGTGCCACTCGGGCATCTCGAGCGTGGCGAAGTTGCCGTCGTGGTCCGAGCCCCCGGCGTTGGACACCCACACGTCGAGCCGGCCGAAGCCGTCCATCGACGCGGTCACCAGCTCGGGCACGATGCGGGTGACGTCGCCCACCACCTCCAGGGCCCGCACCCCGCGGGCGCGCACCGCCTCGGCCGCAGCCGCGACCTCGTGGGCCTTGCGGGCGGTGATCACGAGGTCGCAGCCGGCGTCTGCGAGGCCGAGCGCGATACCGAGCCCGATCCCCTTCGACGACCCGGTGACGACGGCGGCGCAACCGTCCATGCGGAACTGCTGGAGCAGACTCATGACGGCACCGTACCCAGCTCGGCGCACAACTGCCCGAGGCGCCCCTCGCCGGCCGGGGTCTGACCCCCCGACGCCAGGAACCGCTCCATGGCTTCGCGCGTGCCGGCGCCGGCGAGCGTGCGGTTGAAGCCGGCCGCCTCGTCGAGCAGGTGCTGGGCGACGGCCTGCTCGGCCCGCAGCACGCTGGCCTTGGCCTCGGCGACCGCGTGCGGCGGGAACGACGCGATGCGCCGGGCCAGCCGGTCCACGAACGGCCACAGCGCCTCGGGCGCCAGCGCCCGGTTCACCCACCCCCAGGCTTCGGCCGTCGCTGCATCGACGTCGTCGCAACCGAGGATCGCCTCGAGTGCCCGACCGCGGCCGACCAGCCGGGGCAGGCGCACCGTGCCCGAGCCCCCGGGCAGGATCCCGAGCGCTACCTCCGGCTGGTTGAACACGGCCCGGCCGAGGGCGGCGAAGCGCATGTCGCAGCTCAGCGTCAGCTCGCTGCCGCCGCCGCCGACCCGACCTTCGATGACGGCGATCGTCGCCTTGCGCATCGTGCGGAACCGCTCGCACATCAGGTGGAACTCGCTCAGCTCGCTCGGCGCGGGCCGGTCCGGCGGGAACCGCAGGATCGCCCCCACATCGAAGTGGGCGATGAAGTAGTCCGGGTTCGCCGAGCGCAGCACGACGACCCGCACCTCGTCGTCGGCGGCCAGCAGCGCCGAGAGCCGGCTCATCTCCGGGTACAGCACCCGGTCGAACAGGTTGACCGGCCCGTTGTCGATCGTCACCGTGGCGACCCCGGCGTCGAGCTCGACGCGCAGGGCCAGGAAACCCGAGTACTCCCCCATGGCGCGGCACCCTAGCGGCGCATCCGCCCGCGGCCGGGCGGCGCTCAGGCGTGGGCGGGCACGGCGTGGGCAGGCCCGATCGTCTCGGCGTCGACGACCGACGCCCACCTCGGCGCCACCCGGCAGGCCACCACCACCGCAGCGGTCAGCACGCCGGCGCCGACGAACAACGGCACCAGACCGACGACGTCCGCCAGGGCGCCCTGCGCGAACAGGCCGGCGCCGTACGCAAGACCCCCGGTGCCCTGCTGCCAGGAGAGGACCCGGCCTCGCTGCGCCACCGGGGCATCGCGCTGCACGACGCCGGAGAACGCAGCGAACATGGTGGCGCTCGCCGCACCCATCAGCGCGAACGCGGCCATCGTCAGCCAGACGAACGGGAGCTGCGCATGCACGGCGACGAGCGCTGCTGCGCCACTGAGCGCCACGGTGATGACCGTGGACCGCCGGACTCGGGTGAGCACGGAGGCCAGCGCGAGCGAGCCGACCAC
Source organism: Acidimicrobiales bacterium (assembly GCA_044370695.1). Lineage (GTDB taxonomy): Bacteria > Actinomycetota > Acidimicrobiia > Acidimicrobiales > Ilumatobacteraceae > JBEIFW01. Next base: position 23,980 of record JBILVB010000004.1, read on the forward strand.
GGCGCCGACACCCTGGGCGGCGAAGAGCCGGCCGACCACCGACGCGACCGCCTGGTCGTCGGGGATGCCGGCGTCACGTTCGACGAGCAGCCGGGCCGTGGCCGGCGCCAGCCCCATGAACGGCACGTAGGTGAGATTGACGAACAGCAGGGTGGCGACGGCCAGCCGGCAGCCGGGCGTGCGCCCGAGCACCCGAGCACCCTCGATCAAGTCACGCCCGGCCGAGGACCGGACCCGATCGGGCGGGGGGAACCGCCGGCGCAGTAGCGCGACGGCAACCCACAGCATCACGAAGCTGACGGCGTTCGACAGCACCGCCCACCCGGCGCCGATCGGGACCAGCAGCGCGGCCACGAGCGGGCCGAGCACCCGGCCGGCGTTCCAACCGAGGATCTGCAGCGACACCGCGGCGGTCAGCTCACGCCGGGGCACGAGGTCGGGGAGCACCGCCTGCAGCGCAGGACCGCCCACCGCCCCGGCGCCGCTCTGCACGAGCACGAGCAGTGCAAGGGGTCCGGCACCCCGGACTCCGGCGAACAGAGCGAGCGCCAGGCCGCTCGTGAGCAGCGCTTGTACGGCCAGCGTGACCAGGAACAGCCGCCGACGGTCGAAACGGTCGGCGAGGACGCCGCCGACGGGCGAGCCGAGCCCCTGGGGCGCGAACGTCGCCGCCGCGATCAGGCCGACTTCGACAGCGCTTCCCGACGACGCCGCGACGAGCGAGCCGATGGTGGCGAGCTGCACCCACGTCCCGAGATCCGACGCTGCGCCCGCCGACCAGCACACCGCGAAGGCCCGGTGGCGCAGCGGACGCAGACCGGCGATGGGCACGGGCCACCACCCTATCGACGGCGCCGCCGAGGCGGTCCGGCCGGGCGCCGACGGTCGTGCGACCGTCAGACGATCTTCGAGCCCGTCTTGCCCCAGTAGGCGTCGCGCAGCAGCCGCTTGTAGAGCTTGCCGGTAGGCAGCCGGGGCAGTTCGGCCACGAAGTCGACGGACCGGGGCACCTTGAAGTGCGCGATGTGCTCCCGGGCGTAGGCGATCAACTCCCGGGCAAAGTCCTCGGAGCCTTCGACACCTTCGGCCGGCTGCACGACCGCCTTCACCTCCTCGCCGAGGTCCTCGTTGGGAACGCCGAACACTGCGACGTCGGCCACCTTCGGGTGCAGCACGAGGCAGTCCTCGATCTCCTGCGGGTAGATGTTCACCCCGCCGGCGATGATCATGAACGCCTTGCGGTCCGTCAGGTACAGGAAACCCTCCCCATCGACGTACCCGACGTCGCCGAGCGTCGACCAGTTGGCGTGTTCGGGATGCTGCGAGCTGCGCGTCTTGTCCGGCGCATTGTGGTACTCGAACGGCATCGTCTCGCGCTCGAAGTAGACCGTGCCCGCCTCGCCGGTCGGCAGCTCCACCCCGGTCTCGTCACAGACGTGGACGATCCCGAGGATCGGCCGACCGACCGTGCCCGGGTGCGCCAACCAGTCCTGGCTGTTCACGTACGTGTACCCGTTGGCCTCCGTGCCGGCGTAGTACTCGAACAGGATCGGCCCCCACCAGTCGATCATCTGGCGCTTCACCTCGACCGGACAGGGCGCCGCAGCGTGGATGGCACACACGTGCGACCGCAGGTCGTGGGCGTGGCGCAGGTCGTCGGGGAGCTTGAGCATCCGGCTGAACATCGTGGGCACCCACTGGCTGTGGGTCACTCGGTACCGCTCGATCAGCGCCAGCGCCTCGGCGGGATCGAACTTCTCCATCACCACCACCGTGCCACCGACCGTCTGCACCCCGGCGCAGAAACCGAGCGGGGCCGAGTGGTAGAGAGGCGCAGGCGACAGGTACACGGTGTCGGGCGTGACCCCGTAGAGCGGCCCGAGGATCGGGTTCAGGTTCGCCGGATCGTCGACGAGGCGACCGCTGAGCGGGCGCTTGATGCCCTTGGGCCGGCCGGTGGTGCCCGACGAGTACAGCATCAGGTCGCCCCGGGGTTGCACGGCCAGGGGCTCGGCCGGGTGGGCGGCGAGCGCCGGGTCGTACTCGTCGAAGCCCGCGAGCGGCCCGCCCACGACGAGGCGCACCGGACAGTCCGGGATCAGTTCGGGCAGGCCGCCCGCGACGTCTGCGACGTAGGTGGTGACGACGAGGGCCTTGGCCTCGCAGTCGTTGACGATGTACGCCGCTTCGTCGGTCTGCAGGTAGCGGTTCACCGTGGTGAGGTACAGCCCGGAGCGGAACGCCGCCCAGGTGACCTCGAAGAACTCCGGCACGTTGTCGGCGAAGATCGCCACGTGGTCACCGGGGCGCAGCCCGGCCGCCCACCACAGCTGCGCCAACCGGCTCGAGCGCTCGTCGAGCGCCCGGTAGGTGAGCACCTGCCCGGTGCGAGCCATGATCACGGCGGGCTTGTCCGGGGTGGTCTGCGCGTGGGCGCCGGGGTGCATGGCACCACCCTAGGGAGTCGATGCGACGCCGGTCACGCGCGAGCGGCGGCGAGCTCGGCGTTCATCGCCTCGAGCGCTGCGGCGACCGGCTCGCGCCAGTCGCCGGCCTCGCTCCCCTGCCAGGCGCCGAGGATCGAGCGGCTGGCGTTGACGAGGAGCCCGGCACCGTCGGCGGCCCGCGCACCGGCCACGGCATCGGCCGCACTCGCCCCCTGCGCCCCGTAGCCGGGCACGAGGAACACCGTGTCGGGCATCCGGCTCCGCAGGCCGACGGCCTGCTGCGGCCAGGTCGCGCCCACCACCGCGCCGACCGCGCTCAGGCCGCTGCGACCACGGTGCTCGCGGCCCCAGCGGGCGACGAGGTCCGCCATCCGATCCGCAGCGCCGGTGTCCTGCAGGTCGGCCGCCGACGGATTGGACGTCCGGACCAGCACGAACACGCCGTGGCCCGGCCGCAGGAACGGCGCGATGCCGTCGACGCCCAGGTACCCGTTGACGGTCGCCCAGTCCGCCCCGAGGCCGGTGTCCGCGGCCAGCGGGCGACCGTCGAACCCGGGCGCCCCGCCGAACATGGCCTGGGCGTAGTGCTCGGCGGTCGACCCGATGTCGTTTCGCTTGCCGTCGACGATGACGGCGACCCCGCGGGCGCGGGCGTGGGCGACGGTGCGCGCCAGCGCCTGCCATCCGGCACCGCCGTACGCCTCGAAGCAGGCGACCTGCGGCTTGACCGCAGCACATCGGCCGGCGACCGCGTCGATCACGCCCTGGCAGAACCCCGCGAACGCGGACGCGACCGCACCGGCGTTGTCCCCCCGACGCTCGAGCGCATCGGCGACGATCGCCGGGGGCAGAAGCCCCGGGCGCGGGTCGAGCCCGACGCACGCGATCGAACCGGTCCGCTCGACGGCAGCGACGAGGCGGTCCGCGACATGCTCCACGGGGCGAGGCTACGCAACGGCGCGCAACGCCGTGGCGATCACCTCGGCGAGCGCGCGGGCGCCGGCATCGGACAGGTGGAGCCCGTCGGAGGCGAACCACTCGGCCCGCCCGGCGCTCGGCCCCCGCCAATCGATGAGCCGGAGTCGGCCCGCATACCGCAACGCTGCCGCTGCGAGCTCGGCGTTGTGCCCGGCGAACCGCCCCCCGAGCTCGTTGTACGTCACCCAGAACACGGTGGCGACGCCGATCGCGGCCAGCTCACGCAGGATCACGTCGAGATCCCCGACGATCGACGGATCGTTGTACCCGACTTCGACGACTGCGATTCCGAAGCCCTCGCCCGCCCGGCGCCGGATTGCCTCGACGGCGGTGTCGGGCGTGCGCCCGTCGACCGTGCAACTCGTCGTCACGAGCCGCCGGCACACCTCGGCATCGATCGTGCCGGCCGCACCGGCCAGCAGGCGGGCGCGGGCGGCGGCATCGTTCCCGACCGCGGCGAGCACGGAATCACCCAGGTACAGCACCCGGCCGGCAGCCGGACCCGAAGACGACGGCCCCGGATACGAGAGCCCGGGAGCGGAGGTCTGCGGGCCGGACGACGTCGCCCCTGCGGTCGCCGCCGGCGTCGTCGGCACCGTGACGTACGGAAGCCGGGTGGGAGCGGGTGGCCGGGTCGCCACCGGACCGGCGTCGAGCGGGGTGGTGCGCACGGACGTGGGCGGGTCGCTCACGCCGCCGCTCGGCCAGCCGGCCACCTTCGACCCGCCCGGTCGTGCGACTGCGTCGCTGCCGCACGCGCCCAGCACGAGCGCCACCCCGATGACCGCCAGGCCGCGCATCGCTCGACAGTCCACCACGCTGGCGCCTGCGGCGCGCGTCGCCCAGGACGCGGCACGGGCCGCCCCTGCGGGGCGGCCCGTGCCGTACCCGGGTTCCTACCCGAGCACCGGCGCTCCGTCACCGCTCAGGCGGCGACCGAGGCCTTCTTCACCGTGGCGAAGGTACCGAGCTTGCCCTCGACGTTGATGAGCGCCTTCTCGTCGAGCGGCGTGAACGTCCCGAGCACCTTCGGGTCGGTGATCGTGTACTTGGCCAGGCGGCCGAACTCGGTGAGGTAGGCGTCCTTCAGCCCTTCCATCTTCACGCCCGTGTCGAGCAGGTTGACCGGCGACTTCGGCAGCACGATCGACCGAGCGGCGATCATGATGTTGCCGCGGTCGAGTCCGCCCTGCATCTTGTCCGCCGCCTTGAGGATCTCGGTCATGTAGTAACCGAACACCCAACCGGTGAAGTAGGTCGACTGCTTCGGATCGAGCCCGCCCTTGGTGATCTGCTCCACCCACAGCTTCACGAACGGATCGTCCTTGAGCGCCGGGTCGAGCGGGTTCTTGATCGACTCGACGATGATCGTGTCCTTGCCGGTGAGGCCCTGGTCGACCAGCGGCTTGAAGAACTGGCCGGTCGAGCCGCACGTTGCCGACATCAGCACGGTCTTCGGCTTCCAGCTGCCCTTTTCCACCTCGGCCATCGCCTGCGTGCAGAACGCACCCGACGTCTGGATCAACAGCACGTCGGCGTTGGTGGCCGCGAGGTTCGTGAAGTTGTTGGTGAGGTTCGGAGCGGTCGCTTCGTGCAACTCCTCCTTGGCCAGCGTGAGGTTGGTGCCCTTGATGCCGGCCTTCACCGAGTTGGCGTACTGCTTGCCGAAGTCGTTGTTGAAGGTGACCATCGCCAGCTTGGCGCCGCTCGGGTAGGTCTTCTTCAGGTAGTCGACCCAGATCGAGCCTTCGGTCCAGTAGTCGAGCTGCATGCCCGTGGTCCACGGGTGGTTCTCGACGTCACCCCAGTCGGCGCCACCCGTGCCGTTGAGCAACTGCGGCATGCACTGCTCGTTGGTGCTGTCCCAGATGGCGAGGTTGTTCGGCGTGCCCAGGATCGTGAGCAGTGCGGCGTACTTCTTCGTCTGCAGGGCCTCGTTGACGTTGGTCTTCGTCTGAGCGGCTTGGTAGACGTCGTCCTTGACGTCGAGCTTGATCTGGCGGCCGCCGACGCCACCCGTCGAGCCGATGTAGTTGAAGTAGTTGATGGCGCCGTCCGCGATGAGGCCGAACCCGGCGAGCGGGCCCGACTTGGGGAGCGAGATGAACAGCGAGATCTCCTTGTCGGTGATCCCCTGCTTGGCGTTCCAGTCCGACGGGCACTTCGAGGTGTCGATCTGGAATCCGCCCGTGCCCTTGTAGAGCTTCTTGTTGGTGGCGTCCTGGCCGAGCTTCGAATAGTCCGGCGCTGTCAGACCGCCGGCACCCGCCGCAGCCGTCGTCGTGGCACCGGCCGCGGTGGTCGTGGCACCGGCCGCGGTGGTCGGCGCCGCCGTGGTCGCTGCCGCCGTGGTCGCTGCCGCCGTCGATGCGACCGTGGTGGCACCGCCGCTCGAATCATCGTCGCCGCACGCCGCGGCGACCAGGCCGCTCACGGCGATCAGCGTCGCCGCGGTGGCCAATTTGCGTGACCGCATCAAACTCCCCCTTGTGGATCGTGTGTTGCCCTGAACGTCTTATCGCACCGGATCGGGCTGTCCGGAGGATCCCGTCGGCGAGCCTGCGGAGGCAGGGCTCGCCGCGGCTTGCTGCCGGTGCGCCAACCACGACGGGTTCGGCAGCACCTGGACGAACTTGGCGCGCAGCCGGCGCAGGCCGTCGATGGTCCCGCCCGGCAGGACGAAAACCACCACCAGCAACAGCAGGCCGAGCAGGATCGTGGCGACCTGACCGCCTCCCTCGCGCTTCTTGAGGAAATCGACGCTGAACAGCTCGATGCCGAACACCTTGAGGGTGCCACTCGAGGCGGCATCGCGCATGGTGCGCACGACCCAGACGAGCAGCAGCGCGCCCGGGACGGCGCCCGAGATCGTGGCCGCACCACCGACGACGAGGCCCACGACCAGGATGATCGACAGATCGATCGCCGGGAACGTGTCGGTCGCCTGCTGCTTGTACATCGTGAACATCACGCCCGACACGCCTGCGAAGGCGGCGGACACCCCGAAGATCATCGTCTTGTACAGCGGCAGGTTCACCCCGGCGACCGAGGCCGAGATCTCGTTGTCCCGGATCGCCATGACGGCACGTCCGGCGCGGCTGCGGATCAGGTTACGGGCCAGGACGAACATCACGACCGTGATCGCCAGGATCGTGAAGTACATCCACGTCGAGCGGCCGTAGTCGTTGCGCTCCCACGGTGTCCACGACGGCGGGTTCCACTTGGACTTCGTGACCAGACCGTTCGAGCCGCCGGTCACGGATTCGAACTTCCGCACGAGCGTCGGGAACGCTGCGCCCACCGCCAAGGTGACCACGGCCAGGTAAAGGCCCTTGATCCGCAATGCCGGGATCCCGAGACCGACCCCGACCAGGAAACACAGGGGGGTCGCCACGACGAAGGTGAGCAGGTAGGGCCAGTCGTGATCGGCGACCAGGATCGCCGTCGTGTACATCCCGATGCCGACGAACGCCGAGTGACCGATCGAGAGCTGACCCGAGAAGCCGATCAGCAGGTTCAGACCGAGGATGGCCACGGCGTAGCACATCGTCTCGGTCATGCGGTCGATGTTGACCGGGGCGATCAGACCGAACATCTGGCCGAACAGCGCCGGGATCGACACCAGCACGATGGCGGCGATCGCCCAGGAGACCGCCAGGTAGGCGCGGTGCTTGGGTGTGTTCTGCGTGAGCTGGACAGGCACGGCGCTCCCCTAGACCCGTTCGACTTTCTTCGAACCGAACAACCCCGACGGCCGCACCACCAGCACCACCACGATGATGGCGAGGGCCACCAGCAGGGCGAGCTCGGACCCGATCAACTCGACGTACCCGCCGAGCATCGTTTCGGCGACACCGACGAGCAGTCCGGCGATCACGGCGCCGAGCACCGAGTCGAGACCCCCGAGGGTGGCGGCGGCGAAGCTGAAGATCAGCACCTTGCCCATGAAGTTGAAGTCGATCGGCTGGTTGAACCGGGCGACCAGACAGGCAGCGAGGGTTCCGACAGCGGCGGCGAGCGCCCAACCGAACTGCAGCGTGCGCCCGGTCGAGATGCCCACCAAGCGGCTCGACTCCAAATTCGACGACACCGACCGGAACGCCAAGCCGATCTTGGTCCGCTTCAGCAGCAACGAGATCAGGAGCACAGCGAGCCCCACGGTGATCCAGATCCCGAGGTTCTCGTACCGGATCCGCACGCCGAAGAAGTTGAAGAAGTCGTCCTTCGCGCCCGGGAACGGCGTCGGCACCGCCTCCGGGTCGATGCCGTAGAGCACCGGCACGAGGCCGTTGATGATGAAGAAGATCGACAGCGTCACGATCGTGATCGACAGGTGGTTGCTCGGGTCGAACGGACGGATCAGCGTCCGTTCGATCGCTGCGGCGCCCGCTGCGCTGATCACCATCGCCCCGAGGATCGCCAGCCACACCGGGAAGCCCCGGTAGTCGTGGAGATCGATCATGAGGAACGTCCCGAACATCGCCATCTCGCCCTGGGCGAAGTTGATGACGCCGGTGGCCTTGTAGATCAGCACGAGGGCGATGGCGACCGCGCCGTACACGAAGCCGTTGTTCAGGCTGTCGAAGATGCGCTGCAGGTAGATCTTCCCGCCATCCTGCGCGATGGCGTACACGCTGAACAGCACGACGACGGCGAGCAGGATGCCGAGGTTGCGAACCCGTTTGGCCGAGAAGGCCTCCAGTTTCCGGTACGCACCCCCCACCTGTTCGTTCGCCTTGGCCACCACGGCGGTGGTGCCGGCGGATTCCGACGAGGTTTCAGTGGCCACGATGGTCTCCTAGTACCCGAGGTAGGCCTTGCGGACGGCGTCGTCCTCGCGCAGTTCGGCCGCGCTGCCCGACAGCGCGATCTGGCCCGCTTCGAGGACGTAGGCGCGGTCGGCGAGACCGAACGCCAGGTTGGCGTTCTGCTCGACGACCAGCATGGTCACGCCCTGTTCCCTGTTGATCTCGCCGAAGCGACGGAACAGGTCCTGCACGATGATCGGCGCGAGGCCGAGCGACGGCTCGTCGAGCAGCAGCAGTTCGGGTCGGGACATCATGGCCCGGGCGACGGCGAGCATCTGCTGCTCACCACCCGAGAGGCTCCCGGCGAGCTGCGCACGGCGCTCGGCCAAACGGGGGAACACCGAGAACCACAGGTCGCGGTCCTGGCGCACACCAGCTTTGTCCTTCCGGACGAACGCCCCGGCTTCGAGGTTGTCCTCGACGCTCAGGTCCGGGAAGGTGCCGCGCCCCTGGGGAACGTGGGCCACCCCGGCCCGCACGACGTCGGGCGTGGAGCGGCCGATCACCTCCTTGCCCCGCACCTTCACGGAGCCCTTCGTGGCGATCATCTGACAGATCGCCCGGAGGGTGGTCGTCTTGCCCGCACCGTTGGCCCCGAGCACGACCACGGCCTCACCCTTGTCGACGTGGAGATCGATGCCGCGCAGCACCTTGATCTGGCCATAGCCGGCCTCGAGTCCGGCGACATCGAGCACCCGTTCGGTCATGCCGCGCTCCCCAGGTACGCCTCGATCACCTTCGGATCGCGGGCGATGTCGGCCGGCACACCCTCGGCGATCTTGCGACCGAAGTCGAGCACGACGATCCGGTCCGAGATGCTCATGACCATCGACATGTGGTGTTCGACGAGCAGCACCGTGAGCGAGTAGCGATCGCGCAGCTCCTTGACCAGCTCACCGAGCGAATCGACCTCGGAGTGGGTGAGCCCGGCGGCCGGCTCGTCGAGCATCAGGAGCTTGGCGTCACCGGCGAGGGCTCGGGCCAGCTCGATCCGCTTGAGCGTGCCGTAGGGCAGACCCGCCGCCGGCCGGAACGCGAGATCGGCCATGCCGAGATCCTCGAGGATCGCGTACGCCTTCTCGGAGACCTCACGCTCCTCCTTGCGCACCCCGATGCGCAGCATGCCGGTGATCATGTTCACCCGGCCCTTCGTGTGGGCCCCGAGCATCACGTTCTGCAGCACGGTCATCGACGGCCACAGGGCCAGGTTCTGGAAGGTGCGCATGATCCCGACCCGGGAGATCGTGTCAGGCCGAGCCTGCAACAGGTCCTTGCCGTCGAACGAGATCCGCCCTTCCGTCGGGTTGTAGATGCGGCTGATGACGTTGAACATCGTCGTCTTGCCCGCGCCGTTCGGACCGATCAGGCCGAGGATCTCGCCCTGATCGATGTGGAACGACAGGCGGTCGAGAGCGACGATGCCGCCGAATCGCACGGACACGTCGTCGACGGACAGGAGCGCCACCCGAGTACCTCCCCCTGAGATCGAGTGCCGGCGGAGAGTAGCGATAGACGCCCGTCACATCAACCACCAATTGCACCGCGGATCGGGAAGCGGCGGCTTCGTGTCCTATCGTTTCGATGCCGATCAGACGTCCCCATGGGGAGGCGGACCATGCCCGAGTTGCCCGACCTCGAAGAGTTCCGACTCGAAGCCCGTGCGTGGCTGGAGCGCAACGCTCCGGCGCGTGTCGTGCGCACCGAGTCCGAGGAGGACGCTGAGATCGCCTGGGGCGTCGGCGAGTTCGACGTCGCCGTGTTCTACAACCTCACCGAGGACGAGGAGCGGGCCAAGCTCGAGGCCTACCGGGCCTGGCAGCAGAAGAAGTTCGACGCCGGGTACGCGATGTTGTCCTGGTCGGAGAAGTTGGGGGGCCGTGGTCTGCCCCGCACGTACACGCGTGCCTGGAACCAGGAGGAGGCCCGCTTCGAGACCCCGTCGGCCGGCGAGCTCCCCCCGACGTCGATGGGCCTGATCGCCACGACGGTGGGCGCGTACGGCACCTCCGAACAGGTCGCCAAGTGGATCAAGCCGCTGATGCGCATGGACCTGCTCGGCTGTCAGCTCTTCAGCGAGCCGTCTGCGGGCAGCGATCTGGCGTCGCTCACCACCCGCGCCACCCGCGACGGTGACGAGTGGGTCCTCAACGGCCAGAAAGTGTGGACCTCGGGCGCCCGGTTCTCCGACTGGGGCCTCGCCATCACCCGAACGGACTTCGACGTGCCCAAGCACAAGGGGCTCACGGCGTTCATGGTGCCGTTCGATCACCCGGGTGTCGAGGTGCGCCCCATCCGCCAGATGTCCGGTGGTGCCTGCTTCAACGAGGTGTTCCTCACCGACGCCCGGATTCCCGACGAGTGGCGCCTCGGCGGCGTCGGGGAGGGATGGCGAGTGGCACTCACCTGCCTGGGGTTCGAGCGCGATCACTCCGGCGGCGGTTCGAGCATGGGGGGTGGGTTCAAGATGGTGCTCGCCACCGCCCGCCACCACGGCCGCACCGAGGATCCGGTGATCCGCCAGACGCTCGCCGACCTCTACGTCCACGGCAAGGTGGCGCAGTTCACCAACCGCCGGGCGGCTGCGGCGCTCAAGGCCGGGCAGACGCCCGGGCCGGAAGGCTCGCTCGGCAAGCTGATGTGGACGGCCAACATGCGCCGCACCTCCGACGCGATCTCGCAGATCCTCGGGCCGCGTCTGATCGCCGACACCGGCGAGTGGGGCACGTACGGCTGGTCGGAACAGGTGCTCGGGGCACCTGGCTATCGCATCGCCGGCGGCTCCGACGAGATCCAGCGGAACATCATCGGCGAGCGGGTCCTCGGCCTGCCGGCCGAACCGCGCGTCGACAAGGACCTGGCCTTCAGCGAGGCCCAGCGCCTCGCCCGCAAGGGCTGACCGTAGGGAACCGTGACGGCCGGCCGAGGCCCGGCCGTCACGGTTCCTCGCCGCCCTGCTCGCGCAGGAATGCCTCGAGTTCGGCGGCCAACTCGTCGCCCGACGGGACCGGTCTCGAGGCGTCGTGCTGGAACTCGAGCTGGCGAACGTGTGCACGCGCGGCCGGATCGGCAACCACCGCCGCTTCGACCCGCGCCTCCCACTCGATCGCAGCGCCGGTGAGCCCGGCGGCGCCCAGCGTGTTGCCGCACAGCCGCTCCAGGCGCTCCAACAGCGCCATCGCCGCCTTGGGGTTGTCGGCCCCCGAGACGTAGTGCGGGACCAGGGCCCGCAGCGACACGACCGGCATGCCGCGCTGGCCGAGAAGATCGTGCAGCGGACCGACGACGCCGGTCGGCCCCTCGTAGCTCGGCGGGTCGAGACCCAGCCGGACGGCCAGCGCTCGGTCCTGGGTGCTCGCCGTCACCGGGACGGCGCGCGAGTGCGGGACCAGCGCCGGGAGCGCGCCGAGCGTGACGACGAGCTCGGCACCGACCGCTGCGGCGACGTCGGCCACGAGCGCGGCGAAGGTCCGCCAGCGCAGGTGCGGCTCCACACCGGCGCAGGCCACCAGGTCGTGGCGGGATCCGGTGCGCCGCAACACGAACTCGTTCGCCGGCCAGGCCACCGTGCGCTCCCCGTCGACGACCACGGCCTGCGGACGCTCCTTCGAGAAGTCGAAGAACCGCTCGGGATCGATCGACGCCAGCGCTTCACCGCCCTCGATCGCCCGGGCGCAGGCGGTCGTCGCGGCGGCGGCCGCGTCGAACCAGCCGCGCAGTGCGACGGCGACGATCGGTCGGACGGCACCGTCGGCCCGGCCCGACCAGACGAGTTCGTCCATCGGCGCTACTCGATCGACCCGATCTGGGTGCCGACCGGGTACGTCTCGCCCTCGACGCCGCTCTGGCGCACGACCCCGGCGACCGGTGCCTCGATGTCGTTCTCGACCTTGTCGGTCTCGATCCGGTAGAGCACGTCGCCCGGTGCGACCGTCGCGCCGTCGGGCACCATCCATTCGACGAGGGTGCCCTCGGTCATCGAGACACCGAGCTTGGGAATGCTGATCGGAACGGCCACGAACCGGTCCTACCGGCCGGGATCGGACGCCCGCAACTCGTAGGCTCGATCGGGTGACCTCGGTGCTCGAACCTCCCCGTGCCGGTGACGCGCCTCCCCCGGTCGAGGACCCGGGACACCCCGGCGACGACCCCGGCGACCCCGGCGAGCCGTGGTGGCACAGCCGGTGGCGGCTCGCCGTCCTCGGCGCCGCATTGGTGTTCCTGGGCATGGCTGCCGCTTTCGCCTGGAGCTCCCGTCCCGATCATCCCGGTGCACGCAGTGTCGACGTCGGGTTCCTGCAGGACATGCGGGTGCACCATGCGCAGGCGGTACAGCTCGCCCTCGCGGCGGTCGACCGGGCCCGCGACACCCACGATCCGGCGGTGCGCCGCCTCGCAGCCGGGGTGCTGCTCGACCAGCAGGCCGAGATCGGAGTCATGACGGCCTGGCTCGGCCGCTGGGGACAGCCGATCGGAGCCGACAGCGAGCCGATGGCCTGGATGGGCATGGCCGGTCACCCGATGCCCGGCCAGATCAGCGACACCGACCTCGCGCAGCTCGCATCGTGGTCCGGGCGGCAGGCCGACGTGTTCTTCCTGCAGGCCCTGCGCGGCCACCACGAAGGTGGGATCCACATGGCCGAGTACGCCCGTGACCACGCCGAGACCGCCGAGGTGCGCGCGTTCGCGCGGGCGATGATCGGCGCGCAGAGCGAGGAACTGCGGATCGTCGACACGATCCTGCGTCGCCTCGGCGCCGCCTAGACCGGGATGGCGAGCCCGAGCGCCAGCAGTAGCCCGAACACCAGCTGCACCCGGCCGGTCTCACCGAGCACGACCACGAGGCCAGGGCCGCGCACCCCCTCGATCACCCGCTGCAACGGCCGGCGGGCGATGAGCACGCTGATCAGCGCGAGCGCCGCCACCGGGCGGCCGAACAAGCCGAACGGGGGCACGAGCAGGTAGGGCACCACCAGCAGGCCGACGTACAGCCCGCGGGTACGCCGGTCCCCCAAGCGGACGGCCAGGGTGCGCTTCCCGGCGACGGTGTCGGTCGGGATGTCGCGCAGGTTGTTCACGACGAGTAGGGCGCACGGCAGGCACCCGACCGGCAACGAGGCGTAGAGCGACAACCACGTGAGCTGTTCGAGCACCACGAACGTCGTGCCCGCCGTGGCGACGACGCCGAAGAACACGAACACGAACAGCTCCCCCAGGCCGAGATAGCCGTAGGGCCGTGGGCCGCCGGTGTACGCCCAGCCGGCCACCATCGACACGGCCCCGACCACGAACAGCCACGGGCTGACGGCGACGGCGAGCACGGCGCCGGCCCCGCCGGCGACGGCGAACGCGACGAGCGCCGCGCGCTTGACCTCGGCCGGCGAGGCCAACCCCGACGCGACCAGCCGAACCGGGCCGACCCGGGCGTCGTCGGTACCCCGCACGCCGTCGGCGTAGTCGTTGACGTAGTTCGTGGCCACTTGCAGCGCGAGCGCGACGACCAGCGCCGGCACCGCCCGCCACCACGTCGCTCCCTCCAGGCCGGCGGCACAGGCCGTCCCGACGGCGACCGGCACCACGGCGGCGGGCAGCGTGCGCGGGCGGGCTCCGAGGATCCAGCGGTTCGACGGCGGTGCGGCAGCGCTCACCCGGGCATGATGGCCCCTCGTGGCCCGCCTCGTCGCCGTCGACCTCCCGGGAGGCCCGGCGTTCGTCGACGCCCTACGCCGCGCGTGGGACGACGGCGACGCCGTGTTCCCGCTCGACCGGCGCCTCCCGGCCCCGGCCCGAGCGGTGGTCATGACGGCGATGGCCCCGTCGGCCGTCGTCGACGCCGGTGGCATCACCCGTCTCGACGGGGGCCGCCCCGTCGAGCGCGGGGACGCGCTGGTGGTCGCCACGTCCGGCACCACGGGGCGGCCCAAGGGCGTCGTGCTCACCCACGACGCCGTCGCCGCATCGGCGGCGGCGACCTCAGCCCGCCTGGGGGTGGACCCCACCCGCGATCGTTGGCTGGCCTGCCTCCCCCTCGCCCACGTCGGCGGGCTGTCGGTGGTCACCCGAGCCCTCCACGCCGGGGTGCCGCTCACGGTCCACGACGGCTTCGACGCCGATGCCGTCATGGCTGCCGCGCACGACGGCTGCACGCTCGTCTCGCTGGTGGGCACGGCGCTCGCCCGCATCGAGCCCGCCCGGTTCCGCACGATCGTGCTGGGCGGGTCCCGCCCACCGGACCGTCTGCCACCCAACGCCGTCGTCACCTACGGCATGACCGAGACCGGGTCCGGCGTCGTGTACGACGGCCGCCCGCTCGACGGCGTCTCCGTCCGCCTCGATCCCGACGACGGGATCGAGCTGCGGGCCCCGATGCTGCTGCGCGCCTATCGCGACGGCACCGTCCCGCTCGACGACGGCGGTTGGTTCGCGACCGGCGACGTCGGCGCCCTCGACCCCGACGGTCGCCTTCGGGTGTTCGGCCGCCGAGGCGACGTCATCGTCACCGGCGGGGAGAAGGTCTGGCCCGAACCGGTCGAGGCGGTACTCGCCGGGCTGCTCGGTGTACGGGACGTCGCCGTCACCGGTCGCGCCGATCCGGACTGGGGCGAGCGCGTGGTCGCCGTCGTGGTGCCCACCGACCCAGCCGACCCACCCGAACTCGAGGCCCTGCGCGAGGCGGTTCGCGCCGTCCTGCCGGTGTGGTGCGCCCCCCGGTCCCTCGAGCTGGCCGACCGGATCGAGCGGACTGCGCTCGGCAAGGTGAACCGGGCCGCGCTCGCCGGTCGCTAGCGTCGCCGACCGACGTCAGGAGCAGGCATGGGGAACGTATTGCAGGGCAAGGTCGCGCTGGTGACCGGCGCCGCGTCGGGCATCGGGCTCGCCATCGTCGAGCGGTTCGTGGCCGACGGCGCCTCCGTGCTCGCCGTCGACATCGACCGCGACGGTCTCGGCCGACTCGCCGATCGCCTCGGGGTGGCCACCGCGGTCGCCGACGTCACCGACGAGGACCAGCAGGCGGCCGCCGCCGCAGCCGCCCTGCAGGCGTTCGGGCGGCTCGACATCGCCGTCGCCAACGCCGGTGCCGGCTACTTCTCCCCGCTCCTCGAGCATCCCGTCGAGGAATGGCGCCGCATCCTGGAACTCTGTGTCACCGGGGTGTTCCTCACCGTCAAGCACGCCGGCCGGGCGATCGTCGCCACCGGCGACGGCGGTTCGATCATCGCCGTCGCTTCGCTCAACGCTGTCCAGCCGTCGCGGGGCATGGCCGCGTACTGCGCGGCGAAGTCGGCGGTCACCATGCTCGTCGAGGTCGCGGCCATGGAGCTCGGCCCCCACGGGATCCGGGTCAATGCGATCGCCCCCGGTCTCGTGCGGACCAACGCCACCTCCGGGTTCTTCGCGGCGCCGGGCGTCGTGGAGGAGTTCGTCGAGAACACCACCGTCGGTCGCTTCGCCGAACCGTCGGAGATCGCTGCGCTCGCGGCGTTCCTCGCCGGGCCGGAGTCGTCGTTCGTCTCGGCGAGCACCTACGCCGTCGACGGCGGCGCCCGAACGGGCCGGTACCCGAACCTGTTCCGGTTGCTCACCCCCTGAGGCCCGGCGAGGGGTGGCGCGCTCAGGCGACGCCGCGCACCCCCGCACCACCGTCGAGCACGTAGGTCTCGCCGGTGATCCACGATGCGGCGTCGCTGGCGAGGAACGTCACGAGGTTCGCGACGTCCTGGGGTTCGCCGAGGCGCCGCAACGGCAGGCTCTCGGCCAGCTTGTCGCCGAAGTTGTCGACGAGGAACTTCGCGAAGTCAGTCTTCACCAGACCGGGGGCCACGCCGACGACCCGGGTCGGACCGAGCTCCGAGGCGAGTTGGCGGGTGAGGTGGATGAGGGCCGCCTTCGTCAGGTTGTAGACGCCGAGGCCGCCCTCGGCCCGCAGACCGCCCACGGACGCCACGTTGACGATCACCCCGGGACGGGCCTTCATCGAGGCGTCCCAAGCGGCCTGGCTCCAGAACAGCGGGCCCCGCAGATTCACCTGGAAGGTCTTGTCGAACCGGCTCTCGTCCACCCCGAGGGTGCGCCCGTAGTACGGGTTGGTCGCCGCGTTGTTGACCAGGACGTCGAGCGAACCGAAGCGCTCGACCGTCTCGGCGATCACCCGCCGGCCCGCCTCCACGTCGCCGGTGTTCGCGGCGACCGCGACCACCCGGCCGGTCATGGACGCCGCCGCCTCGTCGAGCTGGTCCTGCTTGCGCGACACCAGCACGACGGTGGCGCCCGACGCCGCCATCGTCGCTGCGATCGCCCTGCCGATGCCCTTCGACGCGCCCGTCACGAGCGCGACCTTCCCGTCGAGTCGGATCTCCATCGCAGTGACCGTACACAACGACCTGCGCCGCTCACCCGGACGCGGCGACGGACGGGCCGCAGCGCAGCCCGTCCGTCGTCGCCGGGGTCCGCTCAGCTGGCCGCGCGCTCCAGGATGTGGATCGCACAGGCCGAACCGAGCCCGATCACGTGCGTCAGGCCGACCTTGGCGCCCTCGATCTGACGGTCGCCGGCCTCGCCACGCAGGTGGGTGGACACCTCGAAGATGTTGGCGATGCCCGTGGCCCCGAGCGGGTGACCCTTCGACAGCAGGCCACCGGACACGTTGACGGGGATCTCACCGTCGCGCCATGGACCCCGCTTGTCGATCCACTCGCCCGCTGCACCGGGCTCGCACAGGCGCAGGTTGTCGTAGTGCAACAGCTCCGCGGTGGCGAAGCAGTCGTGCAGCTCGACGAGATCGAGATCCTTCGGGTCGACCCCCGCGATCGAGTAGGCCTTGTCGGCCGCACGTCGCGTCAGGGTGTTCACGTCGAAGTTGACCTGGCCGCCGTCGACGTACGGGTCGGAGGTCATCACCGAGGCCGAGACCTTGACCGCCCGGCGCTGCACCTCGGCCGGCAGGCTCCGCAGCTTCTCCTCCGACACCAGCACCGCAGCGGCCGCACCGTCGCCGGTGGGGCAGCACATCAGCAGCGTGTTCGGGTACGCGATGACCTCGCCGCCCATGATCTCGTCGAGGCTGAACTGCTTGCGGTACTGCGCGAGCGGGTTCAGCACCGAGTGGGCGTGGTTCTTCTCGGCGACCTTGGCGAACTGCTCGAAGCCGACGCCGCCGTGCTCGTAGGCGTACTCCATGCCCGCCTGGGCGAACGTGCCCGGCATCAGGTTCGTCCCCAGGATGCCCTCGGTGCCCATCACCGCGCCGTACCGACCGCTGGGCTCGTAGACGAGCTCCTCCTTGCGGGCCTGACGGCCGGCGCCGAGCATCCCCATCTTGCCCATCTGCTCGCTGCCGACCGCGAGGCCCATCTCGGCCTCGCCGGCCTTGATCGCCATGTACACGGTCCGGAACGCCGTCGCGCCGGTCGCGCAGGCGTTGGACACGTTGTAGACCGGGATGCCGGTCTGGCCGATCTGCTTCTGGATGCGCTGACCCACCCCTGCATTGGCCTCGTACAGGTTCCCCGACGCGAGGATGTCCATGTCCTTGACCGCCGCCCCGGCGTCGTCGAGTGCAGCGATGCAGGCCTCGGACGCGAGGTCGATCAGGTCCTTGTCCTTGTACCGCTTGAAGGGGGTCATCGAGACCCCGATGATCCAGACGTTGTCACCGCTCATTGGTCCGCTCCTTGTGGTGTCTCGACGGGTTCAGGCGGGGGCGAAACCGAATGCGACGGCCTCGGTCCCCTTCGAATCGGTTCCTGCGACGAACGTTGCCAGCTTGACCGGCATGCCGAGCGTGATCTTCTCGGGGGCCGGCTCGACGCCGACGATGTTCGCCTTCACCTTGCCGCCGCCGTCGAGGTCGATCACGGCCGACACGAACGGAGCGGGCACGCCGGGGGCCGCGCGATGCACGATCGTGAACGAGCGGACCTTGCCGGTCGGCGGGACGTCGACCCGGGTGAAGCTGCGTCCGCCGCACGAGGCGCACGCGTTGCGGCGGTCGAAGAACAGCGAGCCGCACGACTCGCACTTGTTGGCCACCAGGTGCGGCTCGTCACCGAGCACGAGGTAGTCGACCATCGGGATCTGCTGGGCCACCGTCCACCCTCCTCGACACAGGGGCGACGCGCCCCCGGGCACTCGGGCGGAGCCTACGGACCGGGCGTTGCGCCACCCAACTCCGGGCGCCACCGGCCGCGGTGCACCACCGAGTCGAGCGACCGGCGGGGTCGTGCCGCGGAGCGACCGGGCTCGTCGGCGGCGGGATGGCCGAGGGCGACCGCCCCGAGCAGTTCGAGACGGTCGGGCACCCCGAGCGCGGCGCGCACCTCGCGCTCGGCGCGGAACACGGCGAAGAACAGCGCCCCGAGGCCCTCGTCGTGGGCGGCGAGCAACAGCAGCTGAACCGCCATGGCCGTGTCGACCGTCCAGTAGGGCACCGGCCAGGCGTGGGAACCTGCACCGAGGCCCGTCGCCGCCTTGTCGGGTTCGGCGTACCGCGTCGTGTACGCCGCGGGGTCGGCGAAGGGCAGCACGAGCGCCGGCGCCGTGAGCAGCCCGGGCCAGCGGAAACCGCTGCGCCGTTCGGTCGGCAACGTCCGGTCCCAGAACTCGGACGTCTCCGTCCCGGTGAGCACGACGAAGTGCCAGCCCTGGCTGTTGCCGGCGCTCGGCGCCCGCAGCGCCGTCGCCAGGATGCGGTCCAACACCTCGTCGTCGACGGGGTCGGGCCGAAACGCACGACGCATCCGCCGCGTCGCCACGAGCCGCTGGAACGGGCTCGCCGACGTCGCGCCCGGGGTGGACGGACGGTTCAGCGCAGCGCGCCGAGCTTGAGCAGATCCTCGGCCATCGTCCAGCCGTAGGCGATCAGCGTGTCCCCCTTGGCCGCCCGCACGTCGGCGAAGAGCCCGGCGACGTCCGGATCGATCTTCTCGGGCTTGGACGACTCGTGGTCGAGGTGGTTCGGGACCGAACCGTTGCCCCGCACGATGAACGACTTCTCGTCGAAGGTGGACTCGACGCCGAACCGCTTGGCCAGGCGCCGGCCCCAGGCCCGCTCCTCGCCGACTGCCCGATGCCCCGGCCGTGGGATGAGCTCGGTCAGCGCCTTGAATGCCTCGAAGCCCGACGCCGTGGCGAGGCGCGAGCCGACGAGCACGTCCTCGTCGGGGAAGGCCATCAACGCCCGGTGGTACTCCTCGCCCATGACGCCGCGCAGCACCTGGTCACGCTTCGAGTTGCGCCGGATGCTGATCAGCCCCAGCAGGACGCACGGGGTGCCCCCGATGCGCTCGAGCGTCGAGAACGAGTAGCCGTGCAGCTTGCCCTCGACCCGGGCGGTGGTGATGAGGACCCAGTCCTCTTTCGCCTTGGAGAGGTGCCCGATCCCGAAGTCGGCCGCGCCGGACGCCCCGAGATCGGCCAACTCGGCCAGGTCGGCGTCGGTCAACGCCGTGCAGTCCTTGGTCTCGACCTGGATGGCCATCGATCGATCGCTCCCCTGCAACCTCAGGCGCCGGACCGTGACCCGGCGGCACCGACTCCACACCCGGCTCGACCACCCGGCAACCCCGGCGCCGAGCCCTGCCGGGACATTTTGCCACCGCACGACCCGTTCCGGGAAACGCCCCGAGTGGCGCTGCGCGGAACGGCCATGACCACCGTCACAGCACGACGGCGTCGTGGCCGAACGCCGCGCGCAGCTCACCCACGACCCGATCGAGATCGACGGCGAACCGGTCGGTGAGACGCACCACCGCTCCGTCGCCGAGGTGCACCTCGACCGGGGAGTCGCCCGGGTAGTCCGAGATGAGCCGCTTGAGCAGCTCGACCCGGGTCTCGGTGATCGAACTGGCCGGCAGCCGCAGGCGCAACGGCGGCGTCGCCGACAGTGCCGACGCCTCGAACACCGTGAGCTCACGGCACATCAGCTTGGCGGTCTCGTCGCGGCTGTCGAGGCGACCCTTGACCAGTACGACGAGGTCGTCGGCGAGGCGGTGCCCGACGTCTTCCATGACGCTCGCGAACACGGTCACCTCGACGGCGTCCTGCATGTCCTCGAGGGTGAACACCGCCATGGGGTCGCCCCGGCGGGTCATCTTGCGCTGCAGGCCGGTGATGATCCCGGCGACCACCACCGTCGAGCCGTCCTCTCGATCGGCGACCTCGCCGATCGCGCAGTCGGAGCGCCGACGAAGCATCCCCTCGATGCCGTCGAGCGGATGCTCGGACACGTAGAGCCCGAGCATCTCCTTCTCGAACCGGAGCCGGGTCGACTTGTCGAACTCGACGTCGGGCACCGCGATCTGCTGGCGGTCCACTTCGGCGACCGAGTCGAGCGAGGCGAACAGGTCGAACTGGCCCTCCGCCTCCTTGCGGCGGCGGGCCATCGTCGCGTCGATGATCTGCTCGAACACCCCGAGCAGCCCGCGGCGCTTGTGTCCCAACGAGTCGAACGCGCCGGCCTTGATCAACGATTCGACGGTGCGCTTGTTGAGCACCGTCACGTCGACCCGGTCGCAGAAGTCGTGGAAGGACGTGTAGGGCCCGCCGCGGGCGCGCTCGGCCAGGATCAACTCCACCAGGCCCTCGCCGACGTTGCGGACCGCCGAGAGCCCGAACGGGATCAGCCCCGGGCATCCGCGTGGCACCTTGGTGCCCTCGGGTGCCTCGGCGACGGCCAACGCCACGAAATCCCGCTCGGAGAGGTTCACGTCGGGGTTGAGCACCTTGACGCCGGTGGCCCGGCACTCGGCCAGGTAGAGGCCGGCCTTGTCCAGGTTGGACTTCACCGAGGTGAGCAGGCACGCCAGGTACTCGACCGGGTAGTGCGCCTTCAGATAGGCGGTCTGGTACGTGACGAGCCCGTAGCCGAAGGTGTGGCTCTTGTTGAACGCATAGTCGGCGAACTTCTCGATGACGTCGAACAGCTCCTTGCCGAGCCCCCGGCCGTAGCCGGTGCGCTCGCAGCCCTCCTCGAACGACACACGCTCTTTCGCCATCAGCTCGCGGATCTTCTTGCCACAGGCCTTGCGCAGGTTGTCGGCCTCGGCGAGCGAGTACCCGGCGAACCGCTGGGCGACCCGCATCATGGACTCCTGATAGATCATGAGCCCGAAGGTGTCGCCGAGCACCTCCTCGGCGTCGGGATGGAAGTACGCCACCGGCTGACGGTTGTTCTTGCGGTCGGCGTAGTCGTAGTGCATGTTCACCGACATCGGGCCGGGCCGGTACAGCGCCAGGACGGCCGACACGTCCTCGAACGACGTCGGCACCATGGCCCGCAGCAGCGCCCGCATCGGAGGCGACTCGAGCTGGAACACCCCGATCGTGTCCCCGCGCGCCAACAGCGCGTAGGTGAGCGCGTCGTCGAGCGGGACCCCGTCGATGTCGAAACCCGGGTCCTGGCGCTCCCGGATCATCGCCACGGTGTCGGTGATGACGTCGAGGTTGCGCAGCCCCAGGAAGTCCATCTTCAGCAGACCGAGTTCCTCGACGCCGTGCATCTCGTACTGCGTGACGACCGGCGCCACCTCCGGTGGCTGGCCCGGTTCGGGCTTGCGCTGGATCGGGAGGTACTCCGTCAACGGATCGCGCGTGATCACCACCGCCGCCGCATGGATGCCGTCCTGGCGGCGCAGGCCTTCGAGCCCCCGGGCGACGTCGATGACCTTGGCGACGTCGGGATCCGTGGCGTACATCGTGCGCAGTTCGGCCGCGGCCCGGAAGCCGTCGGCGAACTTCGGCTGCTCCTCCAAGCAGGCGTACAGCGGCGTGTCGCGGCCCATCACCAACGGCGGCATCGCCTTGGCGACCTTGTCCCCGAGCGCGTACGGGTACCCGAGCACCCGAGCGGCGTCCCGCACGGCGGCCCGGGCCTTGATCGTGGAGAACGTGATGATCTGCGCAACGTGATCGCGGCCGTACCGCTCGGTCGCGTAGCGGATCATCTCGTCCCGGTACCGGGAGTCGAAGTCCATGTCGATGTCGGGCATCGACACGCGCGACGGGTTCAGGAACCGTTCGAACAGCAGGTCGTACCGGATCGGGTCGAGGTCGGTGATGCGCAGGCAGTACGCCACGGCGCACCCGGCAGCCGACCCGCGGCCCGGGCCGACCCGGATGCCGAGTTCCCGAGCGTGGCGGATGAGGTCCCACACGATCAGGAAGTACGAGCTGAAGCCCATGTCGGCGATGACCTTGAGCTCGTAGGCGACGCGATCTCGAACGGCGTCGGGCAGCACCTCGCCCCACCGCTCGGTCGCCCCCGCCCAGGCCAGGTGACGCAGGTACTCGGTGTCGTCGACGAACCCGGCCGGCAGCGGGAACCGGGGCAACTGCGCCTTGCCGAACGAGATGTCGAGCTCGGCGCGCTCCGCGATCCACAGCGTGTTGTCGCACGCCTCGGGCAGTTCGCGAAACAGGTGGCGCATCTCGTCGGCCGGCTTGAGGTAGTGCTCCTCGCCCTCGAACTTGAACCGCTTGGGGTCCGACATCAACGCCCCGGTCTGCACGCACAGCAACGCGTCGTGGGCGAGGTGGTCGTGACGGTGCGTGTAGTGCGAGTCGTTCGTGGCGAGCAGCGGTGCCCGCAACCGTCGGGCGATCTCGAGGAGCTTGGGATTCGTGTCGTGCTGGGCCGGGATGCCGTGGTCCTGCAGTTCGACGAAGAGGTTGTCTCGCCCGAAGATCTCCTGCAGCCGTCCGGCTGCGGCGAGCGCACCGGCGTCGTCGCCGTTGAGCAGCGCCTGCAGCACGTGACCGCCGAGGCAGCCGGTGGTGGCGATGAGCCCGTGGTGGTACCGCTCGAGCAGCTCCCAGTCCATCCGGGGCTTGTAGTAGTAGCCCTCGAGGAAGGCGAGGCTCGAGAGCTGGATGAGGTTGCGGTAGCCGATCTCGTTCTCGGCGAGCAGCGTCAGGTGGTAGTAGAGCTTGCGGCCGCTCTCGGTGTCGCCGCCGGTGTCGTCGACCCGGCCCCGCCGGCTCGGGCGTTCCAGGCGCGACTCGTGGGCCAGGTACGCCTCGGTGCCGATGATCGGCTTGATGCCCTGCTTGCGGCACTCCTTGTAGAACTCCAGGACGCCGTACATGTTGCCGTGGTCGGTGATCCCGATCGCCGGCTGACCGTCGGCCACGGCCGCTGCGACGAGCTCGGACAGACGCGCCGCGCCGTCGAGCATCGAGTACTCGGTGTGGACGTGGAGGTGGGTGAAGGAGTCGCCCACGGCACCGCCTCTGCGTACGTCGGGTCTGCGAACCCACAGCCCGTCCACACGGTTCGCCCCAGCTGTGAACAGACTGTGGATGCACCTGTGGACGAATCACATGGCTGTGATTCGCACCCTACCCGACGTCGCCGTGGCGGACCACGACGCGGGTCGTCGCACGACGCCGGTCAGAGATACGTGCCGGGCCGGCGACCCGGATCGCCATCGGGCGTCCCGGGTGGAAGCCGCCGCATCTGCTCGAGCTGCTGGCGGGCTGCGATCTGCTGGGCGAACAACGTCGCCTGGATGCCGTGGAACAGGCCCTCGAGCCACCCGACCAGCTGGGCCTGGGCGACGCGCAACTCGGCGTCGCTCGGGATCTTGCCCTCCTCGAACGGCAGGGCGAGCGCGTGGAGCTCCTGTTGCAGGTCCGGCGACAGCGCGCCCGACAGCTCGGCCACGCTGGTCGCATGGATCTCCGCGAGCCGCAAGCGGCTCGCGTCGTCGAGCGGAGCCGCGCGCACCTCCTCGAGGAGTTGCTTGACCATCGAGCCGATCCGCATCACCTTCGCCGGCTGTCCGACCGTCTCGGCCTCGGGCTCGCCGCCCTCGCCGACGACGGCGGGCGCGCCCGGCACGATCAACTCGGCTCGTTCGATCTCCGCGTCCATGGTCTGCCTCCCGATCGAGGGTGTTCCTACCGCGCCGTGGCGACCAACGGGACATCCATCTCGTCGGCCGTGAGCGAACCGTGACGGGAAACGAGCTGGAACGGGCCCCGATCGGCCGGGTCCTCGAACGCGACCGGCTCGGCCGCGACGAGGGCGACGTCACCCATCCGGGCACGGATCATCGGGCTGCAGGGCCCGAACCAACCGCCCTCGATCGCTTCGTCCGCCGCGACCACCCAGGCCACGTCCCCGAAGCGCTCGGTCGCCGCCGCGAGCAGTTCGTCCTGGGCCCCGGGGGCGGCGTGGAGCCAGCGGAACCGCCCCTCGCCACTGAGCTGCCGTACGAGGCCCAGCAGGTCCGGCCCGAGCCCGAGCACGCGGTCGCCGACGTCGACTTGGCCGTGGTCGGCGGTCACGAGGAGCGATGCGCCGGGGGGCAGCGCGTCGACCACGTCAGCGACGATGCGGTCGGCAGCGACCAGTTCGGCCCGGTGGTGCTCGCCGAGTCCGTACTCGTGGGCGACCTTGTCGACCCCGTCGTAGTACGCGTACACGAAGCGCTCACCGGCGGCGAGCAGGCGCCGGACCTCGACCGCGAGACCGGAGGCGGAGCGATAGCCGTGATGACGAGCGCCGACGAGGTGGGCCTCGGTGAAGCCCGACTCGGTCAGCTCGACCCGGCTCACCACCGGCACGGCGGCACCGAGGAACGCCGGCACCGGTTGCACGCGGCGCGGCCGCAGGCGCATGCGTGCGTCGCCCGCGGGGGTCGACCAGCGCAGGACGTTGAGGACCTCGCCGCGCATCACCATCCGATAACCGACCAACCCGTGCTCCCCCGGTGGAAGACCGGTCGCGATCGAGGTGAGCGCCGTCGCCGTCGTCGACGGCACCACCGAGGTGATCGCGCCACCGACCATCGACCCCAGCGCCGGCAGGGCGGCCCGCGCCGCGTCGAGCTGCCGCCAGCCGAGGCCGTCGAGCACCAGAAGGACCACCTGGCGGGCGCCGCGCAACGGCTCGGGGAACCACGCCGGCAGGTCGTCGGTGCCCCGAGGCCCGAGCAACGCGGGGACGATCCCGGTGAGGCAGGGTCCCCCGTACGCAGGAAGGGTCGGGGCGAACGAGGGCACCGGCGCACAGTCCAGCACGGCCGCAGCGCTACGGCGAGTCGCGCGCCGTCGGAGCCCCGACCGGGGCATGCCGCGCCGTGGTGCGCCCGACCGGTCGGCACCGATCCGGGCCTCGCCCACATCCCGGGTCGTAGCATGGACGGCCGTGAGGGTCTCCACCCGCGGTGACTACGCCTGCCGGGCGCTGCTGTCACTCACCTTGCACGCCGCGACCTCGGGGCCCACCTCCGTGCGGGACATCGCCGAGCGCACCGGCCTCCCCCAGCCGTACCTCGAGCAGATCCTGCTCGCGCTCAAGGGCGCCGGACTGGTGCGCTCCAAGCGCGGGGTGGGTGGCGGCTACGTGCTGGCCCGGCCCGCGGAGGACATCCGGCTGTCCGACATCGTGAGCGCCGTCGACGGTCCGATCACCGTGGGCGACTTCGGCGAACCCCATGCCGATGGCGCCTGCGACCACGAAGGCCAATGCGTCCTGCTCGCGGTGTGGCATGCCGTCGGCGCCCACATGCGGCTGGTGCTGGACCGCTTCACCCTCGCCGACATCGCGGCGATGTCGCGGGGCGAACGCACCTGGCCCGACGCCGTCGGCCTGGCGCCGACCCCCTGAACGCCGCCGTCCGGGACACGAGCGGGCCCGGGCCGATCACCGGCAGACGCCGGTGCCGACGTCGACCGGTGCACCCCCGCCGACGGGCACGAACGCCCAGTCGTAGTCGTTGGCCCGCAACGTGAGCCGCAGCACCCCCACCGCCTCGGGGATCCGCACGTTGGAGCCGTCGGCCACCGTGCGCGGCGAGCGCAACTCGGCGCCGCCGGTGCCGACGATGAACGACCGCACCCCGAGCGTCGCGTCCCATCGCCCCGTGGCGGTCATCCGGGAGAACCGCTCGTAGAAATGCTCGTGACCGGACAGCACGACGTCCCCACCGGCGTCCTGGAACAGCTGCCACAGGGGCTCGGTCCGCCGGTCGTTGCCGTACTGGCCCGAGGAGAACCGGGGATGGTGCCAGGCGGCGAGCGTGCAACGCCGCCCGGCGGCCGCCGCGAGTTCCGCCTGGAACCACCGGTACTGGGCCGAGCCCGGACCGCAGCCACCGACCTCGCCGCAGTTCGAATTCAGGACGAACACCCGCCACGGGCCCGTGTCGTAGGCGTACCAGAACGCCCCGGGCGTCCCGGCGGCGGGACCGAAGTAGCCGGCGTACCCGGCGGCGCCCGGTGTGTGGTACTCGTGGTTGCCGGGCGCAGGCCGCAACCGGTCTCGGTAACGCCCCCAGGCAGGATCGAAGCAGCGGGCGAACTCGTCCGGGGCGCCGTTCGGGTACACCGTGTCGCCGAGGAGCGCGATCGGACCGGTCGTGCCCGCCAGCAACTGCGCCACCTGCTCGTCACGGGTGGTCGCACACGAGGCGACGTCGCCGACCGCCCACAACGTCGTGGGACCCGGCGGCGGGCCGGGCGCCACGAGCAACCGGGGGCCGTTCCCCGTCTCCGTGCTGTCGAGGTACACGCCGTCGGCGGAATCGGACCGCAGCGCCAGCTCGACCGGGCCCGGCGCGACGGTGAACCCGGGCAGGCTCACCTCGACCCAGCGGTTCCGCTCGACCGGTCCGCTGCGCCCCAGCTCTGCGCCGAGCGCCGGTCGGGTGGCGAACGTGACGGTCTCGGCCGTCCAGGTGCCGGCGCCGACCCGAGCGATCTGGAAACCGCCCGGGCTACCGGCGTCCGCGCTGGCCGACGTACGCACCCGTAGCCGGACCGACGACCCGGCCACCGGGACCTCGAAGCGGAGGTAGCTGATGCGCTGGGGCGCGGCGTCGGCGAGCAGCACCCGCGACCGGCCGAGCGCCACGTCGGGCGTCGAGGCATCGGTGGCGGCGTCGGCACGGGCGACCACCTCGACCGGGCTCTGCGCTGCCGCGCGCACCGTCGGCACGCCCACGCCCGCCACCGCCAGCGCCCCCACGACGAGGGCCGATCGACTCGCACGCCAGGCCATCGAGGCGCATCGTGCCATGCCCCGGGCGCCGCACGATCCGGATCAGAGGAGATCTTGATCCGTGGGCTCGTCGGGCCGGAGGTGCTCGAGCACGCCGGCAAGATCGCCCGGGAGCGGGGATTCGAACGTGACCCGGCGCCCGTCCACCGGGTGCTCGAACGACAGCCGGGCTGCGTGGAGGAACGGACGGTCGAGACCGAACGCGTCGTGCGCCCCGCCATAGGTCGGGTCCCCGACCACGGGGTGGCCGATCGCAGCGAGGTGGACCCGGATCTGATGCGTGCGACCGGTCTCGAGCGCGCAACGCAGGAGCGCGTGCGAGCCGAACTGCTCGAGCACCTCGTAGCGCGTCCGCGCCGGGCGTCCGCCCGTCACGACCGCTCGGCGCAGCGGGTCGCGCGGCGAGCGCCCGAGCGGGGCGTCGATCAACCCGGACGCCGCTGCCGGCACGCCGCGCACCAGCGCCACGTACTCCCGTGTGACGTCGTGGCGGGCGAGCGCGTCGAGGAGATGCTCGTAGGCGGAGCGGGTCCGAGCGACGACCATCAGACCGCTCGTGCCCTTGTCGAGGCGGTGGACGATCCCCGGCCGCGCCGGGTCTCCGACCGCCGCGAGCTCCGGGAAGCGGGCGAGCAGGCCGTTGACCAGCGTGCCGTCCGGCGCGCCGGCTCCCGGATGCACGACGAGACCGGCCGGCTTGTCGACCACGATCACGGCGTCGTCGACGTGGGCTACCGGCACCGGCACCGCCGGGTCGGCGGCCGGGAGCGGCGCCGGGGGCAACAACTCCGGGTCGACAGCGAGGAGCTGACCGGCGCGCACCCGATGCTTGCCGGACACTCGCTCGCCGTCGAGGGTCGCGCCGCCGGTGGCGACGAGGGCTGCAGCGTCGGCCCGGCTGGCACCGGTCACGAGCGCGACGACCCGGTCGAGTCGCTCACCGGCGAGCGCCGCCGGGATCGACTCCTCGATCACGGTTCGTCGGCCGGTGCGGGCGACACGGCGGGCGGCTCGGCGGACGGCTCGGCGGGCTCGGGTCGATCCGCCGGTGCAGGCGGCCCGGCGGGTCGGCTCGCCCGCCAGTTGGCCAGGACGAGCAACACGCCGCCCACGACGATCCCGGCGTCGGCGATGTTGAACACCGGCCACCACTGCAGGTCGACGAAATCGACCACCCGCCCGGTCAGCAACCCGCCATCGGCCCGGAACACCCGATCGACGAGGTTTCCCAGCGCACCGCCGATCACCAGCCCGACCGACACGACCGACAGCAGGCTCGAGGTCTTGCGCATCGACAGCAGCAACGCGACGACGACCACGAGCGCAACGACCCCGATCACCGGACCGAGCCCGCTTCCGGCCCCGAAGGCCATGCCGCTGTTGAACGTCAGCCGGAACCGAAGGGTCCAGACGAGATCGATCACGTGGCCGTCGGCGAGGGCCTGCAGGGCCCAGGCTTTCGTCGCTTGATCGGCGACGAGTACGGCCACGACGACGGTGAGGCTGATGACCCACCACGGTCGTCCGACCAATGGCCGGGACGGCTCCGCTGGGTTCGGTCCCATCGCCGTCACCGGGTGCCGAAGCCCCCGACCTTCTCCTCGACCAGTTCGGTCGCCCACGGGATCGCCTGGAGCCGCTCACGCGGGATCGGCCGACCCGAAATCAGAGACAGTCCGTACGTCCCGGCATCGAGCCGCACCAGGGCGGCGTCGATGGCGGCGATCATGTCCCTCGCCTGCGCGCTCAGGGCCAGATCCCGTTCCCGCTCGACGACGAGCGAATCGCCCTCGCCCGATTCGTCGTCGAATTGCACGTCGCCCGGATCGAGATCTTCCATCAGGGCGGCGGCCTCGCCCTCGAGGACGTCCGCCTGGTGGCGAAGCTTCGCTCGTTCGCTCACGAGCAATTCCCGCTGCTCTTTCAGGAACTTCGCATCGAACGCCGACTTGATCGGCTTCGCCGGCACCTCGGGCTTGGCCGGCTCGGCCTTCTTCGCCGGCTTCGCCTCGACCTTCTTGGTGGGCTTCACGGCGGCCGCAGGATCGGCCTTCGGTGCGGGCGCCTTCGCCTCGGCCTTCTTCGCCGCCTTCGCGGGAGCCGCCTCTACGGCGGCGGCCTTCACGGGAGCGGCCGTCACGGGAGCGGCCGTCACGGGAGCCGCTTTCGCGGGCGCCTTGGCGGCGGCCTTCTTCGCCGCCTTCGAGGGAGCCGCCTTCACGGGTGCGGCGGACTCGGAGCCGGTCTTCTTCGCCGCCTTCACCGGCGCCGCCTTGGCCCCAGGCTTGGCCGCAGGCACTGGCTTGGCCGCAGGCACCGGCTTGGCCCCGGGCGTAGCCTTGCCGGAGATCGCCGGCGTCGACGGGGCGTTCTTTGCTGCGGGCTTCTTGGCCACGTCGGCGTGCTCCTCGGTCGGCTCGGGTCGGTAGAGGATAAGGGTGACCAGGCGCCGGGGCAACGCGGTCGCCCGCCGACCGGCCGCTTCGACGAGCGGCCGCCACGCCGGCCTCGTCATCGCCGTCGGACGCGTACCACGGGCTGCGCTCCGGCGACGGTGAAGGTCGCCTCGACCGCCAAGGTCTCCGCCATCACCGTCGCCCGATGTGTCTCCGCAGCCGCCACCCACGGCAGGGGCGCCTCGAGCTCGAGCACCACCCGGTCGGAGACCTCGAGACCGGCGTCGCGCCGAGCCTGCTGCACCAGCCGCACGAGATCGCGGGCCAGGCCCTCGGCCTCGAGTTCGGCGGTGAGTTCGGTGTCGAGCACGACCACGCCCCGAGCCCCGTCGAGCACCGCGGCACGGTCGGGGTCCGCCGGCACGATCCGCAAGGTGTACTCGCCCTCGACGAGTTCGATCCCCCCGGCGGTGACGACCCCGCCGGCAACCGACCAGTCCCCCGCCTTGACCGCCCGGATCACCGCCTGCGTCTGCGCACCGAGCCGCGGGCCGCACGCCGCCGGCACCACCTGGAGCACCGACGACCCGACGGAGGCGACGTCGTGCGTGAGCAGCACCCGCTTCACGTTGACCTCGTCCGCCACGACGTCGACGAACGGCGCGAGCCGGCTGGCATCCGGGGCGGCGATCGTGAGCGTCGCGAGCGGCAGGCGGACCCGCAATCCCCGGGCCTTCCGGACGCTCAGCGCGGCAGAGACCACGGCTCGGACGTCGTCCATCGCAGTCACCAGCGCCGGGTCGGCGGGCAGCGCGTCGGCCTCGGGCCACGACGCCAGGTGCACCGAGGGCTCACCGGTGAGACCCCGGTGCACATCCTCGGTGACCAGGGGCAGCAGCGGCGCCGCCAGCCGGCACACGGTCACCAGCGCGGTGTGGAGCGTGTCGACGGCGTCGGCCTCGCCCGACCAGAACCGGTCACGGCTCCGCCGCACGTACCAGT
>JBILVB010000222.1:0-5220 GCA_044370695.1 Acidimicrobiales bacterium
GGGACCGATTCCCCGGTGACGAAGTCGCTCACGAAGAACGGGCCGCCGATCACCGACGGATCCAGGCAGGCACCGTGGATGAACGGGGTGATCACCCCGTTGGCCTGGGCCAGGGTGCGGACTTCGGCTTCGGCGCCGAGGTCGATGAGCTGGATGTCGGCGGTGGGCAGGATCGTCGCAGCGAGCCGCCGCGTCACCCCGTCCGCCGTGGCGTCGAACCCGATGTTGGTGCGCCGGGCCCCGGCCGAGGACTGGTCGAGGCCGGCGACGGTGACCGTCGTGCCCCACCGTTCCCCCAGCCAACGGGCCAGACCGTCGGCGAGCGCGCTCATCCCCGGCTCCAGTCGTCGTGTCCGGGCTTCGCGATCGCCAGATCCGCCCGGGTGGTGGCGACGAGCGCGGCGTGGACCGCTCGGTCGGTGTCGGCGTCGAACGGGGTGGGGTCACCGAGCCGAGCGGCGAGCGCGGCGCGCAGCTCGACCAGGGTGCCCTCCCGGCCGAGCAGCGCGGCGAGCCGTTCGGATTCAGCGGCGTCGGCGGCCGGGCCGAGCCGCACCTCACGCTCGAGGATCCGGGCGAGGTTTCCGGCGACGCGAACCTTGTGCTGCAACGGTCCGCCGACGGCGTCGAGGACCTCGTCGTCGAGCAGGTCGGCGATGTCGGCGAGCAGTTCGGCGGCGGTGGGGCGGTACTGCATCGTCAGCCCCGGCGGCGCAGCCGCACGACGGGGATGGCCCGGTCGGTCTTGGCCTGGTACTCGTCGTACGCCGGCCACACGGCGGCCATGGCCGGCCACAGTCGGGCGCGGTCGTCGGCGCCGACGGTCTCGGCCTGGGCGTCGAACACGTCGGCGCCCACCTGCACCCGCACGGCCGGGTGGGCGGCGAGGTTTTCGTACCACAGCGGGTTGCTCGGCGCTCCGCCCTTGGAGGCGACCACGACGTAGTCGTCGCCGTCGCGGCCGTAGATGAGCACCTGGCGTCGCCACTGGCCCGAACGGCGGCCCAGCGTGTCGAGCACCAGGCACGGCACCCCGCGCCACAGGTGGCCGTCCTCGCCGGCGGACTCCACGTACCGCTGGGCGTGCTCGGCGACCCAGTCGAGGGCGGACGGAACGGGTTCGGCGTCGCTCATGGCCGGCACCGTACGCGTCCGACCGCCCCGGCTCCACGCCCGTGTGTTCAGTCCCGGCCCTTGCGCTGTCGGCCGATCGCCCGGGCGGCCTCGGCCTTCGCGTCGCGTTCGGCGATGGCCTGGCGCTTGTCGGCCTTCTGGCGACCCCGGGCCACCCCGAGCAGCACCTTGGCCCGACCCTCCGTGAAGTAGATCGACAGCGGGATCAGCGTGACGCGCTCGGTGGCGATCCGGGCGCCGAGGCGCTCGATCTCGTGGGCGTGGAGGAGCAACTTGCGGCGCCGGACCGGGTCGTGGGCGCCCCAGCCGTGCGCGCGGGCGTAGGGCGCGATGTGGATACCGAACAGCCAGCACTCACCCCGGTCCATGGCGGCGTAGGCGTCGGCGACCTGCACCTGCCCCTCCCGCAGGCTCTTCACCTCCGAGCCGCGCAGCACGATCCCGGCCTCGATCTCGTCGAGGATCGTGTAGTCGTGGCGGGCCCGGCGGTTCGTCGCCACGACGTGGCGGCCGTCGCCGGCCCGCGTGCCGGAGCGAGCCATGGGGTCGCCGAGGCTACCGGTAACGTCTGGGCCATGTTGCGGCTGCGGGGCGCGAGCTACGCCGAGATGGTCGGGCTGGCCCTCGACGGGCTGCCCGAGGAGGTGTGCGGTCTGCTCGTCGGCGATCCCGACCGGGCGGTGGTCGAGCAGTTCCACCCGTGCCGCAACGTGGCGGCGTCGTCGCGGGTCTACAGCCTCGATCCCGGCGAGCACCTGCGCATCGAGCGGGCCGCCGAGCGGCAGGGGCTCGAGGTGATCGGGGTGATGCACAGCCACACCCACACCGATGCCTACCCCAGTCCGACCGACGTGGCCCAGGCGCCGGACCCGTCCTGGCACTACGTGATCGTGTCCCTGCGTGACGACGCGCCGGTGCTGCGCAGCTACCGGATCGTGGACGAGGCGATCCGGGAGGAACCGGTCACCGTGCTTCGGTGATCCGACGGCTGCGGTTGCCGACCACCAGGCGTAGCGATCGTCATCGAATCGTCAAGTTCTCGTCACCGCGGGCGCGCACTCGGTGCCGATGCTGGCGCCGTGACCAGTGTTCGACTGCGCAGCGGAGGCCCGGCGCTCGTCGCCGACCCGTCGTTCGTGTTGGAGATCGTGGGTGCTGGCCGGGCGATCCGGCTCCGGCCGGTCGGCTGCATCGACCTCCCCGGCGCCCGCAGCCTGCTCGAGGCGCTCGAGGCCGCCCGAGGCGGCTGGAATGCTGCGCTCGTCGCCATCGACCTCGACGGGGTGACGGGTGTGACCGGCGAGGCCGAGGCGCTCCTCGTGGCCAACCACGTCCCGCTCGACGGTCGGCTCAACGCGGCCTGAACGCCCCGTCACGCCACTCGGGTACCACCTCGGACACGTCGAGGGCCCCGGCCCAGCGCAGGTCGTCGGCGCCACCGCGGGCCGTGAGCTCCCGGGCGGAGGCCGTGTCGGCGATGGCATCCCGGATGCGGAACCGCTCCCAGGCGAACGCGGCCCTGGCCACACCGGCCTCGGGCGAACACCGGGGCCCGGAGATCGAACCGGACGGGTCGAGCGCAGCGAGGACTGCGCCGGCGCCGAGCAGGTCTTCGGCGCAGGGGCGCAGCGACCCGTCGGGCCAGCGCTCACCGGCCGCGACGACGGCCACGGGGCCGGAACGGGCGATCGCACGCGCCGCCGTCGCGACGGCGGTCGCGTTGCGTAGCGAGCCGGCGAGCACGGCGGACCCGAGCGCGACCGCTGCGCACGCGACCCGGGCCCCGTTGGTCGACGACAAGGCGCACCGCCGGCCGTGCAACAGCGGGGGCAGGACCGCGGGCGACAGCGGGAGTGCGTCCCCCGGGGCCTCGCCGTCGGGCTCGACGGGTACCACGCTCGCCCCACGGGTGACGGCGATCTCGACGGTGGTGGTGAAGCGCAGGACGTCGATCACGACCACCACGCCGGCACCGGGGCCGATGGCAGCGAGGCCGGGCAGCCCCCAGTCGAATCGGTAGGCGAACCCATCCTGGCTCGACCACGGGGGAGTGAGGGCCCCCGCCGTCACCACCGGTCCCAATGGACGATGTCGTCCATCGGGAGGCGCTTGGCCGGCTTGAACTCGGTGCCGATCGTGTACGCGATCGGGAACAGCCCGCCCTGGGTGTACCGATCGAACGGGATGCCGAGCAGATCGGCCGCCTCCCGCTCGCTCGGCAGGTGCAAGGTGGTCCACGCCGATCCGAGGCCGCGCTCGCGCAGCGCGAGCATGAAGCTCCACACCGCCGGCAGCAACGAACCCCAGGCGCTCGCCCCCTGGAACACCCCGGCGTTGTCGAGGCGACCCTCGATGATCGGGATCATCAACACCGGGACCCGCTCCCAGTTGTCCGACAGGTAGTCGGCCGAGGACCGGACCCGGTCACGCTGCTCGGCACGCAGGTCGCCCTCGGGGTACACGCGGGAGTACTTCTTGTAGTCCTCGAAGTTCTTCCGGTAGAGGTCGCCGAGCGCTTTCTTCGTGTCGTGATCCTCGACGAACATCCAGTGCCAGCCCTGGCTGTTCGACCCGGTCGGCGCCTGGAGGGCGATCTCGAGCGCCTCCAGGACGACGGACCGCTCGACGGGCCGTTCCAGGTCGAGCCGCTTGCGGACGCTGCGGGTGGTGGTCAGGACCTCGTCGGCGGTGAGCCCCAGCTTCATGGGCGCAGCTTCGCGCCCCGGGGCTCCGGGGCCGCTACCCGGCCAGGCGGGCCTCGAGTGCGAGCCGCGTGGGGAAGGACGGCTCGGCGCCGGCCACGCCCACGGCGAGCGCTCCGGCGGCGTTCCCGGCGCGGGCGGCCGCGTGGAGCGGGAGCCCCTCGGCGAGGTGGACGGCGAGGGCGCCGGCGAACGCGTCGCCTGCGCCGGTCGGATCCAGCACCCGGCCGACGGGGAAGGGCGCGACGGCGACGCCGTCGACCAGGGCGCCCTCGGGTCCGCAGGTCGTCACGATCGAGCGGCCGGCGAGTGGTCCGAGACCGAGCTGCTCGGCCTCCCGGCGGTTCACGATCACGACGTCGGCCAACTCGATCACCGCGTCGGCGCCGTCGGGGACCGGGGCGGGGTTGAACACCACGAGCGTGCCGTTGTCGCGGGCGATGGCGGCGGCGCGGGCCGAGGCGGCGGCCGACACCTCGCCCTGGAGCAGCAGCACGTCGGCGGCGGCGATCGCCTCGGCGGCCCGGTCGGCGTCGGCCGGGCCCACCGCACCGTTGGCCCCGGCGACGATCAGGATCGCCACGTCACCGTCGTCGGCGACCAGCGGCAGCGCCGTGCCGCTCGGGCCGGGGACCGTGGCGACGAACCGATCGTCGACCCCGTTGCGCCGCAGCACCTCGCGCAGCATCCGGCCCGCATCGTCGTCGCCGACCGCCCCGACCATCGCGACCGTGGCGCCGAGCCGCGCTGCGGCCACGGCCTGGTTGGCGCCCTTGCCGCCGGCGAAGCTGGCCAGCCCGTGGGCCCGCAGCGTCTCGTCCGGACGGGGCAGGCGGGGCAGCGTCACCGCGAGGTCGTGGTTCAGAGAGCCGAAGACCACGACCGCCGCCATGGCCGCGCAGCGTACGCGAGACTCCGGCCATGTCCGACCGTGTCACGTGCTCGATCGTCGGCGGCGTCGCCGACGTCCGCCTCAACCGCCCCGACAAGATGAACGCGCTCGACCCGGCGATGTTCGCGGCGCTGGTGGAGGTGGGCGAGTCACTGAAGATCGACCCGTCGGTGCGGGCCGTGGTGCTGTCCGGGGAGGGACGGGCCTTCTGCGCCGGCCTGGACTTCGGGAACTTCCAGGCGATGGCGGGCGGGCCCCGCGAACCCGCCCAGGACACGATCGGGGAGACATCGGGCCGGATCACCCACACGGGCCAGCAGGCGTCGTGGGTGTGGCAGGAGATCCCGGTGCCGGTGATCGCCGCGGTCCACGGCGTCGCGCTCGGCGGCGGCATCCAGGTGGCCCTCGGCGCCGACCTGCGCTTCGTGCACCCCGACGTGAAGATGTCGGTGCTCGAGATCCGCTGGGGGCTCACGCCCGACATGTCCGGCA
>JBILVB010000223.1:0-5210 GCA_044370695.1 Acidimicrobiales bacterium
CCGTCGGCCGAGCGGCCGCTGCGGCTCTACATCGCCGGTGACTCGATGGCCCAGGGGTACGGGCAGGTCGTCCAGGGCGCAGCGACGAGGACCGGGGTCATGAGCGCCACCGTGGACGTGAAGGTGTCCTCGGGACTCAACCGCATCGACTTCTTCGACTGGCCCGCCCGCCTCGTCGAGCGGGTCGACAGCCTCCGGCCCGACGTGGTGATCGTGACCTTCGGCGCCAACGACCAGCAGCCGATCGTCACCGAGGACGGCCGGGCCGTGCGGGACGTGACCGATCCGGCCTGGATCACGGAATACGCGCGACGGGTCGCCTCGACGATGGAGTTCCTCGCCGGCGACGGCCGCAAACTGATCTGGGTGGGCATCCCGAACGACGGGCGCGAGGAGGTCACCGAACGGCTCGCGGTCATCCGGAGCATCTACGCCGCAGAGGCCGCCAAACGCCCGTCGGTGACCTTCGTCGACACGTGGTCCTACTTCGAGAGCCCGACCGGTGGCTATGCGGCCTACGTGGCCGACGACGAGGGCCAGGTGCGGCGGATGCGGGCCAACGACGGGTTCCACCTGTCGATCGAGGGCGCGAACTACCTCGGCCGCATCGTGTTCGGCGAGGTCGTGAAGGAACTCGTGGCCCGAGGCGGCCAGGCGCCCACCTGACGGACCCGCTCGGCGCGCCGGGCCCGCGCCGGGTCAGTGCTGCGATCGGCCGCGCGCCATGATCCCGGCCCGCCGTCGGGCGACTTCGTCGGGCGAGAAGGATCGCTGGCGCCAGGCTCGGCCGTCGCGGGCCTCCACCTCCCAGCCCTCGCCGACGCTGGTCCGGGCCACCTCGGCGTAGGTGGCCCGGATCTGGCGCACCCCGTCCTGGTCGTTGCCGATGATGTCGGCCGCCAGGCGGCGGGTGAACGCCAGGAGGTCCTCGTGTGCGACGACGTGGTTGACGAGCCCCCACTGGAGCGCCTCGTCGGCGGTGAGGAAGTTGCCCGTGAAGCTCATCTCCCGGGCGCGGCGCACGCCGATGGCCTCGGGGAGCAGCACCGTCATGCCCCAGCCGGGCATCACCCCGACCCGGGTGTGGGTGTCACCGAAGCGCGCCCGGTCCGAGGCCACCAGGAAGTCGCAGTTGAGCGCCAACTCGAAACCGCCGGTGATGCAGGCCCCGTTGACGGCGCCGATCAACGGCTTGGTCATCGGCGGGAACGGGCTGCGGGCGCTGCCTACCGCTGCCGGTGCACCGCTGCCGCCACCGAGGTTCCCGGCGGTCGAGCCGAGTTCCTTGAGGTCGAGCCCGGCGCAGAACGCGGGGTCGGCGCCCGTGAGGATCACCACGTCCACGGATTCGTCGGCCTCGGCGCGCGCGAGCGTCTCGGGCAGGAGGCGCAGGACCTCGCTCGACAGGGCGTTGCGGGCTTCGGGGCGGTTCAAGGTCACCGTCGCGATGCGATCGGCGACCTCGTAGAGCACGACGGCGGTCATGCGGACAAGCCTGCCCTGCCGGTCCGGCCGCGCACCACCGCGCCGCACCCCGCGGCCCCACCTCCTACGGTTCAGCCGTCGTCGGGATCGGCCGGGTGGTAGTCGAGGCGGAGGTCCCCGAGCCGGACCAGCATCGAGGAGATCCAGGCGCCGAGCGCACCGAAGTGCTCGTCGAGGAGGCGGGACTGGCCGTCGGCGAGGGTCTCCTCGGCGAGTTCGTACAGGCCTTCGTAGGAGACCTCGATGGCGAAGTTCGGATCGCCGTCGTCGTTCGCGTACTGGATCTCGACGGTCGGCGCGGTCCGGCGCATCGGCTCCGAGCCGATCGGGGGGCTGTCGGCCGGGAGCACGGCGAGGAACACCGGTGGCAGCGGTTGGGCCTTCAGCCGCTGCACCCGGAACACGATCTCCATCTCGATCGCAGGAGCGTCCTCGAACACCTCCTCGAGGTACCAACGCCGGTACGCGGTCTGGCTCCACGTCGGCCAGTCGAAGGTGACGTGGGCGACCACCCGGGGAGGGAGCCCTTCGCCCGGGAGTCCGTAGCTCGTCTCCCAGGTCAGGTCGCCGAGCAGGACGTCGGCCTGGAAGTGCTCCTCGAAGGCCTGCCGTTCGAGCAGGGCGGCCTCGAAGGCTTCTCGCAGTGCGGTGATTGCGTCGGTGAAGACGTGGTCGAGCATGGCTCAGCCCTGCTCGACGACCCACCGGCCCGGGTGTTGGTAGAGCCGGTTGCGGGGCCCCGGCGCGTCGAGTTCGAACGAGTCGTACGCGGCGTCGGGCGCCCACAGCAGCACCCGAACCCCGGCGTCGTCGTCGACGTGACGCGTGTGGAATCGCGGAGGCGCGGCCATCGCCCGGGCCCAGTCGAGGAACGCCGACGCGTCCGGCTGCACGGACAGCTGGTGCAGGGTCATCCACGTGGGTGCGGCCAGCTCGATCTCGCCGGCATCCCGACGGCCGAGCGCATCGGCCGGTCGCACCCAGACGTGGTCGTCGATCTCGTGGCCGTCGATCGAGACGTCGTGCCGGTCGGTCGTGACGGCGAAGAACCAGGTGGAGAACTTCTTGGGCTGCGAGGGGGGCGGCATCCAGTGGGCGAAGGTGACGAAGTCGTGCTCGTCGAGCTCGAGGCCGGCCTCCTCGGCGGCCTCCCGCCGGGCGGCGCGGCGGGCCGCGGTCAACTCGTCGGCCTCGCCGTCGCGGTCGACCGGATCGACCTTGCCGCCCGGGAACGCCCAATGTCCGGCGAAGGCGCCGTGCGCGGAACGTTTCACCATCAGGACCTTGAGTCCTTCGGCGGCGTCGCGCAGCACGATCACCGTGGCGGCCGGCGCGGCCGGAGGCGATTCCGGTTCACCCATGAGCGACCACGCTACGGCCGGCCCCACCCCCTCGCGAAACGACGGGCCCGCCCGGGGCGGTGGGTCCGGCGTGGCAGGCTGGCGCCGTGGCCCGCCGCGTGATGTTCGCAACGGCCGAGTTCGCACCGGTGGTGCGCGTCGGGGGGCTCGCGGCCGCCACGGCCGGGTTGGTCAAGGCGTTGCGGGCCGCAGGTGCCGACGTCGAGGTGGTGCTGCCCGACTACGCCGGATCGCCGTTGCGGGCGCAGCACGTCGAATCGCTGGAGGTCGCGCCATGGGCGTCGCCGGCCGTGGCGCGCCGGGGCCTGCTCGACCCGGTGGGCGAGGTCACGCTGGTCTCGGTGCCCGGGATCGAGCGACCGCACCCGTACGTCCAGCGCTCCGGCGAGGGCTGGCCCGACAACGATCGCCGCTTCTTCGCGTTCGCCGCTGCCGTCGCTGCGCTCGCCCTACGACGTGCGCCCGACGTGCTCCACCTGAACGACTGGCACACGGCGCTGGCCGCCGGGTTCTGTCACCCACGGCCGCCGACCGTGCTGACGATCCACACCCTCGGCCACCAGGGCTGGGCCGATGCCGGATGGCTCGGCACCGTCCCGCACTTCCCGGAGGCGTACGCCGTCGGCGGCATCTGCAACGCGCTCGCTGGTGGGATCGCCCTCGCCGACCTGGTCGTGGCGGTCAGCCCGACCTACGCCGAGGAGATCCGCACCCCGGCGGGAGGGCTCGGGCTCGACGGGCGTCTTCGAGCGAAGGGTGATCGCCTCGTCGGCATCCGCAACGGCATCGACGTCGAGGAATGGGATCCGGCCGCCGACCCGCACCTGCCGGCGCCGTTCGACGCTGCGTCACTGGGTGGCAAAGCGGCGGCCCGCCGTGCGCTGGCCGGGTCGATCGGGTGGCCGGACGATCCGGCCGCCCCGGTGGTCAGCGTCGTGTCGCGCCTCGTCGACCAGAAGGGGATCGACCTCCTGCTGCCGCTCGTCGGGTACCTCGACGGCCTGCCGGCGCGCCTCGCCGTGCTCGGCGACGGGGACGAAGGCCTCGTCGAGTCGCTGCGCGAGGCGGCGGGGCGGCGGGGCGACCGGGTGTGGTTCCGGGCGGGTTACGACGAGGGGCTCGCCCATCTGTTGTTCGCCGCCGGCGACCTGTTCGCCATGCCGAGCCGGTTCGAGCCGTGCGGGCTCGCACAGATGCAGGCGATGCGGTACGGCACCCTGCCGGTGGTCACCGACGTCGGCGGACTGCACGACACCGTGGTCGACGTCGACGCCCGGCCCACCCACGCGACCGGCATCGTGGTACCGGAGCCCTCGGCGGTCGCCGTCCTCGACGGCTTGCACCGGGCCGTGCGCGCCTGGCGCAACCCGGCGCGGCGCCGGGCGATGCAGCGTCGGGGGATGGCCATCGACTGGTCGTGGCAGCGTCCGGCGGCCGAGCACCTGGCGTGGTACGACAGGCTTGCCGGGTGAGGTCCGGTCGGCGCCGGACCTGATCGTCCGATCACCGGTCGACCGGTCGGGGAGAAGAAACGATGGCCGCACCGAGGGTGCTCGTGATGATCCTGGCCGGTGGTGAGGGCAAGCGTCTCGCGCCCTTGACCGCCGATCGAGCGAAGCCGGCGGTGCCCTTCGGGGGCTCGTACCGGATCATCGACTTCGTCCTGTCGAACTTCGCGAACGCCGGATACCTCAAGATCGTGCTGCTGACCCAGTACAAGAGCCACAGCCTCGACCGGCACGTGTCGCAGACATGGCGGTTCTCGACGTTGCTGGGCAACTACGTCACGAGCGTGCCGGCCCAGATGCGCCGCGGCCCGAGTTGGTTCGCCGGTTCGGCCGACGCCGTCTACCAGAACCTCAACCTGATCAGCGACGAGCGCCCCGACGTGGTCTGCGTGTTCGGCGCCGACCACGTCTATGCGATGGACCCGCGCCAGATGGTCGAGCAGCACCTGGCCTCGGGCGCCGGCGTCACCGTTGCGGCGATCCCGGTCCCGGTGGCCGAAGGCTCTCAGTTCGGCGTGATCGAGGTCGGGGAAGGCGATCGCATCGTGCGGTTCCACGAGAAGTCGCCGGCGCCGCCGACGATGCCCGGCGATCCGACCCGGGTCCTCGCCTCGATGGGCAACTACGTGTTCTCGACCGACGTGCTCGTCGACGCCGTGACGCCGAGCGCGCAGCGCCACACCCCGACCGACATGGGCGGCGACGTGATCCCGGCGCTCAGCGCGCAGGGTCTGGCCCACGTGTACGACTTCTCCACCAACGAGATCCCGGGGCAGGCCGCCCACGAGCGCGGCTACTGGCGTGACGTGGGGACGCTCGATGCGTACTACGAGGCGAACATGGACCTGCTCGCCCC
>JBILVB010000079.1:0-17531 GCA_044370695.1 Acidimicrobiales bacterium
GGCTTCGAGACCGGTGCGAACGAGTGGCAACTGCGTGGCGGTGCCGCCGTCGTGACCGGGAACAACACGGTCCTACCCGGCGGCACGAGGAGCCTGCGAATCCCGAACGGGGCGGTGGCGCAGTCGCGCACCATCTGTGTCGGGCGGGGCGAGGAGGCGGTGCGCCTCGTCGTCGAGAACCCGGGCGTGCCCGGTGCGATCCTGCACGTGCAGGTCATCGTCCAGACGATCCCCGCCGGTGGCGCGGTGAGCCTTGCCGCCTTCGACGTCAACGGCGACCCCAGCCGCACGGGTTGGCGGCCGACGCCGCGCATGACGTTCGGAGCGATGCTCAACGGCAACGGGCAACAGGCGCTCACCATCCGCTTCTCGACGCGGGGGACACCGGCAACCTGGCGGATCGACGATGTCTACGTCGATCCGTTCAAGCCGTACTGACACACGCAAGGCAGCCATGAACGCGCCGCGCACCGCGGCCGCCACGTCGGCGACGTCGCCCTGCCCTCAGGCGCTCGGCCCGAGCGGCCGTGCCGCCAGCCGCGCGCACTGCGGCGCGAGCGACGACCGGAGCCTCGGGCGGCCGCTGTTAGCTTGCCCGAGATGACCACTTCCGAGGACCGCTTCGCCGTCGGCGACGTCATCATCCGCTACGCCGACTCCATCGATCAGTGCGACTACGACCGATACGCCACGTGCTTCACCGACGACGTCGTCGTCACCGGGTTCACCGCACAACCGGTGGAGGGCCTGGCCGCCTACGTCGCCTGGGTGCGCGGCGCCCGTGACAGCTTCGGCCGCACCCAGCACCTGATCGGCAACATCCAGGTCAGCGTCGACGGCGACACGGCCCACATGCGCAGCTACGTGCAGGCCACCCACGAGATCCCCGCGGACCCCGACCACCTGCTCACCCTGTGGGCCGCCTACGTCGACGACCTCGTGCGCACGCCGGAGGGCTGGAAGATCCGGCACCATCACATCGAACGTCTCATCGACGCCCGCCGCCTGGCCATCAAGCCCCGTTCCTGAGCGCCTCCGACCGGCCCCACCCGGGAATAGCCTGCCGGCATGAGCCCCTCGCTCGACGCCGCTGCCGCCGACCTCGCGGCTCCGGTGCTCGAACCACTGCGGATCCCGACGGCGAATCCGGTCAATTTCCGCGACGCGATGTCCGCCGCAGGGCCGGCCGTGCGGCTCGAGATCGATGCCCTGCTCGCTCTTCCCGAAGGGCCTGGTCCGCACCCGGCCGTGATGGTGGTACCTGGCAGTGTGGGGGTGTCACCCAACCACGTGCTGCACGCCCGCACGCTGCTCGAGGCCGGTATCGCCGCCTGCCTGGTCGACCCGTTCGGTGCCCGGTCGGTGTCTTCGACGGTCGCCAACCAGGCGCAGTACTCCTTCGCGGCCAGCGCCTACGACGTGCTGGCCACGTTCCTGGTGCTCAGCGGCGACGGACGGCTCGACCCGGCCCGGATCTCGGCCCAGGGGCACAGCCGGGGAGGGGCCGCCGTGATGATGGCGGCCATGCGACCGCTGGCCGACGCCGTCGTCGGCCGGCGTGGTCTCGCCGGCGTCTACGCCGCCTATCCCTGGTGCGGCCAGCAGTTCGTCCGGCCTGCCGTCGGCACCACTGCGGTCCGGGCCATCATCGGCGAGCGCGACGAGTGGTGCTCGGTGATGGCCGTCCAGGCCCAGATCCACGCCCTCACCCTCGTGGGCGCCGATGCGTCGCTGCGGATCGTGCCGGGTGCGCACCACAGCTTCGACCGTCTGGAGGAGGTGCACGACCTCCCTGAGGCCCGGGTGTCACCCAACGCGCCGATCGAGTTCCTGGCCGACGACGGCTCGATGATCGACCCGATCACCGGGATCCCCGACCCGGGCCGCACCGACGTCGAGCAGTTCCGCGCCGCGGTCGCCGCCGGGTTCGGTCAGCGCGGCGCCCGTCTCGGCGGCGCCGGCGATCAGCCGTCGTCGTTCCGCAACGACATGCTCGCGTTCCACCGCGACGTCTTCGGCCGACCGCCCCGGTGACGACGCCGCCGTCCGACCTGTGCTGGGCCTTCGAGCTCGCGGAGCGACGGCATCCGACCCCAGCGCTACTGGTCGGCCGAGCTCCACCACGAATCGCACAGCCGGCACCCCGACGGCTGACGATGTGCCAGCGGCCGGGCATCATGTCGGCGTGACCGGTCCCAGCACGCTCGACGCCGACCCGACCGACGAGGTGGTCGACGTCCTCCAGCACCTCATCCGCGCCGCCTGCGTCAACGACGGGCGGGCCGAGTCCGGGCAGGAGCACCGTGCCGTCGACGTGCTCGCGCAGGTGCTCGACGGTCCGGGCCTCGAGATGGAGACCTTCGAACCGACGCCGGGGCGTACGTCGCTCGTGGCCCGCATCGAGGGCACCGACCCGGAGGCGCCGACGCTGCTGCTCATGGGTCACACCGACGTCGTGCCGGTGACGAGCGACGGATGGCGCCATGATCCCTTCGGCGGTGAGCTCCACGACGGCGAGGTGTGGGGCCGCGGAGCGGTCGACATGCTGAACCTCACCTCGTCGATGGCGGTGCTGACCCGGCGCCTGGCCGACGGCGGGTTCCGGCCCCGGGGAACGCTCGTGTACCTCGCCGTCGCCGACGAGGAGGCCGGCTCGGCACACGGCGCCGAGTGGCTCGTCCACCACGCGCGAGACGCCGTCCGGGCCGACTACGTGATCACCGAGTCGGGTGGGCTGGTGTCGCACCGTCCGAGCGGCCCGAAGGTCACGGTCCACGTCGGCGAGAAGGGGATCAACTGGGTGCGTCTGCGGGTGCGGGGAACGCCGGGTCACGGTTCGCGCCCGCTTCGCACCGACAACGCACTGGTGAAGGCGGCCGAGATCGTCCAACGGTTGCAGGCGTATCGCCCCCGTACCGAGATCGGCGACATCTGGCGCCGCTGGGTCGAGGGTATGGACTTCCCGGCCGAGCACGCCACCGTGCTGCTCGACCCCGAGCGGCTGTGGGACTTCACGCAGGAGACCCCGAATCTTGCGATGGCCCGACAGGCCCACGCGTGCACGCACACCACGTTCTCCCCCAACGTGATCCATGGTGGCGTGAAGACCAACGTGATCCCCGACGAGGTGGTGCTCGAGGTCGACATCCGCACGCTGCCCGGCCAGACCGCTGCCGACGTGGACGCGCTCCTCGCCGACGCCCTCGGGCCGCTCGCCACCGAGGTGACCGTCGAGGCGATCCAGACCAACCCGGCGACGGCGTCACCGATCGACACGCCCCTGTGGGACTCGATCGGTCGGGTCGTCGACCGGCTGGTGCCCGGGGCGATGCTCGTGCCCGGCCTGATCGTCGGTGGGACCGATGCGCGGTTCTTCCGGGAGTTCGGCGCCATCAGCTACGGCTTCGGGCTCTTCAGCGACCGGCTCACCGCCGACCGGTACG
This sequence comes from Acidimicrobiales bacterium, assembly GCA_044370695.1. Lineage (GTDB taxonomy): Bacteria > Actinomycetota > Acidimicrobiia > Acidimicrobiales > Ilumatobacteraceae > JBEIFW01. Next base: position 3,444 of record JBILVB010000079.1, read on the forward strand.
CCGCGATGTTCCACGGCCACGACGAGCGGATCGACGTCGACTCGCTGCGCCTCACCACCCAGCTCTGGGACCTGCTCGCCCACGACCTGCTCACCTGACGCTGCGGTTCCGACGGGCTCGGAGCTGTGGGAGCATGCGGTCGTGGCCGACCGTGACGTCAAGGCGATGACCGCCGACCTACCCGCCCCGGTGTTCGACGACGTGGCCTTCACCGTGCCGAAGCCGCTCGCCGAGGCCACGGTCGCGATCGTCACCTCGGCGTCGCTGCACCATCCCGAACAGCCCGACTTCTCCCCCACCGACGTGTCCTACCGGGTGCTCGACGGCAACCGGCGCGACTGGGTGTCGGGCCACTGGTCGCCGAACTTCGACGCCTCGGGGTTCGCCCTCGACCCCAACGTCGTGTTCCCGATCGATCGCCTCGCCGAGCTCGCAGCGTCCGGTCGCATCGGCCGGGTCTCGGACCACCACCTGGCGTACGCGGGCAACCAGTTCGACCTCGCCGCCATTCGCCTCGACGGCGCGCCCGCCGGCGCGGCCCTGCTGAAACAGTGGGGCGTCGACGTCGTGGTGCTCACCCCGGTCTGACCGCTGTGCACGCGTACCGTGAGTACGCTCGCCCGGGTCTTCGAAGCCAGCGGTCTCGTGACCGTGGCGCTCGGCTCGATGCAGGGCCAGATGGAGCGCACTGCGCCGCCCCGGGGCCTGTGGTGCGACTTCCCGCTCGGCCGGCCGCTGGGCAAGCCGGGCGATCCGGCGTTCCAGCACCGGGTGTTGGCCCACGCGTTCGACCTCGTAGAGCGGGCCGCCGCTCCCACCGTCGAGCACTTCGCCGAGGCGATCGTCGACGACGGCGTGTCCGAGGCGGCCTGCCCCCTGCCGCCTCGCCACGACCCTGCGCTACCGCCCGCCGTCGACGAAGCTCGCGGCCTGCGGCCGGCGTTCGACCGGGCCGTCGCCCGGTACGGCGACCGGACCGGCACGGGCCGGGTGATCACCGCCGATCAGGTCCCCGACGCTGTGGCCGCCTTCGTCCGGGTGGCTGACGGGACACCCTGGCGCGAGGCGGGCATCCCGGGGGTGCCGGCCCGCGTCGCCCAAGACGTGCGCGGGTACTACGAGACCGCAGCGCTCGCGCTCGTCGACCACACCCCGGCGGCCTGGGAGACCACCCGCTGGTTCCTCCACCACACCGAGGCGGGCAAGGCGATCGTGGCTGCGCGGGCAGCCATGCAGGCGGCGGGTGAAAAGACCCCGCTGTGGTTCTACCTCGTACCCAACGGGATCTGACCGACGGCACGTCCTGCCGGCGTGCTCACCGCATGCTCACCCAGGCCGGGGTGGCATCGAGCGCCCGAATCTTCGACGCGCTCGTTTCCCGGCCGCCGGTCGTGACCCGGGCGGCGGGCAGCTCGAGCACCGAGCCGTCGCTGTGGCCGATCAGCAGGATGGCGCTCCCCGGGAACACGGCACTCACCGATCCCCGACGCTTGTCGACCGGGGACAGGCGCACCCCCTTGCCCGCCCGGCCCTGCACCGGCAGTTCCTCGACCGGCACCCGCTTGGCCAGACCGGTGGTGTGCCACACCACGACCTCGCTCCCCTCCGGCGCCGCCATCGCCCCGACGACCGCGTCGCCCGCCGCAAGCTTGATGCCCCGGACCCCGGCCGCGGACCGTCCCATCGGGCGGACGTCGTCGGGCACGAACCGGATCGCCTGCCCCTGCGCCGTGGCGAGCACGAGCGGTCCGGCGGGGAACCCGATCGCCGCCACCACCCGTTCGCCCTCGTCGAGCTTGACGATCGAGATGCCACCCTTGCGGTCGCCACCGGCGAGGTCGTCGCCGGCGATCCGCTTGATCTGACCGCCCGAGGTGACGAGCAGCAGGTCGGTCGCCAAGGCCGCCGCCGTGGTCCACCACAACACGGCCTCGTCGCCGTCGAGGGCGATCAGGTTCTGCTGGGCCGTCGGGCGCTCGATGGGCACGACCGCGCCCACGATGCGATGCAGCTGGCCGGTAGCGGTCAGCGCAACGATCTGGGCCGCCGTCGAGGTGTCGAGACGACGCAGCACCGTGCCCTCCTTGGGCGTGCGTACCTTCGCCGACGTGCGGAAGGCCTGGAGGTAGCCTCGATCGGTGACGACCACCTCGATCGGGTCGTCGGGCAGGGCGACCGCGGCCGGTAGGACCATCTCGGCGTCGGTGAGCTGCGTGCGCCGCTCGTACCCCTCGAACAGAGCGGCCGTCTCCTCGAGTTCGACGCCGACCTGTCGGCGCAGCTTGGAGGGCGACTCCACCAGCGCCTCGAGGCGCTTTCGTTCCCGGCGGAGCTCGTCGGCCTCCTTCTGCACCTCGACGCGCGCCAGGCGGGTGAGCCGGCGCAGCGTGAGGTCGAGCACGAAATCGGCCTGGACAGCGGTGAGGGAGAACGCTGCGATCAGCCCGCTGCGGGCCACGGCCACGTCATCGGCGGCACGGATGATGGCGATGGCCCGATCGATGTCGACGAGCACGGCGAGCAATCCCTCGAGCAGGTGCAGCCGCTCGGCGATCTTCTCGAGCCGCCGGCGGCTGCGCCGCTCGATCACCTCGACCCGGTGCATCACCCAGGCTTCCAGCACCGTGCGCAGGTTGTAGGCCTGCGGCACACCGACGGCGTTGAGTGCCACCATCGCCACCGCGACGGTGGTCTGCAGGCGGGTCTCCTTGAGCAACACGGCGATCACCTGCTCCACCGAAGCCTCGGCGCGCAGTTCGATCACGACTCGGGTGTCCTCCTCGGAGGACTCGTTGATCACGTCGCGTACCCCGACCAGCTTGCCCTCCGTCGCGAGCTTCGCGACCCGGGCGCACAGCTCTGACGCGGACGCCGTCGCCCCCTGGCTGTAGGGCATCGACGTGATCACGATGCGCTTCGCGCCCCGCTTCGCTTCCTCGACGATCCAGGTGCCGCGCACGATCACCCGGCCACGGCCCGACCGGTAGACGTCGGCGAGGGCCGAGGCATTCACGATCGTGCCGCCCGACGGGAAGTCGGGACCCTTCACGATCGCAGCGAGCTCGTCCACCGTCGCGTTGCGGTTGGCGACCAGGTGGAGCGCAGCGGCGCACACCGCCCGGGGATCGTGGGGCGGGACCACGGTCGCCATGCCGACACCGATGCCGACCGTGCCGTTGACGAGCAGGTTGGGGAACCGGGCCGGGAGCACGACCGGTTCGGTCTCGAGACCGTCGTAGTTGGGTTGCAGGTCGACCGTGCCGGCGTCGACCTCGGCGAGCAGTTCGACCGCGGCGCGCGCCAGCCGGCATTCGGTGTAGCGCTCGGCCGCGGGCGGGAAATCCGGTGACCCGACGTTGCCGTGGAAATCCACGAGTGGCACGAGGGTGTTGAACGGCTGGGCCAGGCGGACGAGCGCGTCGTAGACGGACTGGGTGCCGTGCGGATGGAACTTGGCGACGGTGTCGCCGGTGATGCGCGCGCACTTCACGTGGGCCCGATCGGGCGTGACCCGGTTGCGGTCGAGATCCCACAGGATGCGCCGATGCACCGGCTTGAGCCCGTCACGCACGTCGCAGACCTGGCGGGCCCCGTTCACCGCCCGGGCGTACGCAAGGAAGGTGGCGCCGATGAACCCGGCCGCCTCGACCGGTTCGGGCGCCTCGGCGACCGGCGTGAACAGGTCCGGGGTGTCGGGCCCGGAACGGCGTCGGCTGGCCATCGCAGCGCTCCCCCTACTCGCTCAGCCGCAACGACGCTGCGGCGTACTCATCGGCGTTCGTGGTGATGAACTCCCACTTGGTCTCGGCGTCGTCGCCCATCAGACTCGACAACATCCGGTCGACGGCAGCGGCGTCGGAGACGCTCACCTGCAGCAGCCGCCGGCGTACCGGGTCCATCGTCGTGTCGCGCAGCTCCTGCCAGTCCATCTCGCCGAGACCCTTCAGCCGGTTGAACTCGCGCTTGTGGTTCGGATGCTCGGCGAGGAACGCAGCCTTGGCCGCCTCGTCGCGCAGGTAGATCTTCTCGCTGCCGACCACGGTGGAAAACAGCGGCGGGCAGGCGATGTACAGCCTGCCCTCGGCCACGAGGTCGGTCATCTGGCGGTAGAAGAACGTGAGCAGCAGCAGCTGGATGTGGCCGCCGTCGATGTCGGCGTCGGCCATGATCACGATGCGGCTGTAGCGCATCCGGGTCGCGTCGAACGAGGTGCCGCGGCCGGCACCGACGATCTGCACGAGCGCGCTCAGCTCCGCGTTGCGCACGATCGATTCCATCTTCGCCGTCTCGGCGTTGAGCGGCTTGCCCCGCAACGGGAAGATCGCCTGGAACTTCGGGTTGCGGGCCCGAACGGCCGAGCCACCTGCCGAATCGCCCTCCACGATGAACAGCTCGGTGTCGCCGGCACCGGACAGGCAGTCGTACAGCTTGTCGGGCAGGCCGGCGCCTTCGAGGCCCGTCTTGCGGCGCTTGCGGTCCGCTTCACGCTCGGCTTCGGTCTGGGTGCGCAGCCGCATCGCCGCCCGGGCCTTGTCGACGATCACCTTGCCCTCGGCCGGATGCTCCTCGAGCCAGGTGGACAGCCCGGCGTAGATCGCGGACTCGACCGCGCCGGCCACCCAGGTGTTGCCGAGCTTGCCCTTGGTCTGACCCTCGAACTGGGGCTGGCGCAGCTTCACCGACACCACTGCGGTGAAGCCCTCCCGCACGTCGTCGCCGGTGAGGCCCGGGTCCTTGTCCTTCAGGTGGCCCTTGGCCCGGGCGTAGTTGGCGACGGCCCGGGTGACCGCCTTGCGGACACCTTCGGCGTGCTTGCCGCCGTCGACGGTGGCGATGCCGTTCGCGAAGGACAGCAGCGTCTCGGTGTAGCCCTCGTTGAAGGCCAGCGCGGCGTCGACGTCGAGCCACTGCCCGGCGGCGTCGTCCGCATCGTGGACCGCCGCCACGGCGATCACCCCGGGGAACAAGGGCTTCTTCGCCCCGTTCAACTCGACGGCGAGATCCCGGATCCCGCCGTCGAAGCGGAACGTCTGCTCGGACTGCTTGCCGGGTCGCTCGTCGCGCAGCACGAACGTGAGGCCGCGGTGGATGTAGGCCTGCATCTTCAGGCGTTCGGCGATGGTGCGCCCCGAGAACCCCACGTTGCGGTCGTCGAACACGTCGGGATCGGGCCAGAACGTGACCTGGGTGCCGGTGCGGCTCTTGGGGACCGTGCCGATCGCCGCAACGGGCCCGTCGGGCACGCCGGGCAGCAGCCGATCCCGTTCGCGCCGCACCGAGAACGACTGGCGCCAGTGGCAGCCGGCCCGCCACACCTCGAGCACGAGCCGAGACGACAGCGCATTGACCACGGACACCCCGACGCCGTGCAGGCCACCGGAGACCTGGTACCCGCCCGTGCCGAACTTTCCGCCGGCGTGCAAGACGGTGAGGACCACCTCGGCTGCGCTCTTGCCCCGGTGCTGGCCCGAGGGGTACGGATCGACGGGGATGCCACGGCCCTCGTCACGCACGCGACAGCCACCGTCGGCGAGCAACGTGACCTCGATCCGGTCGCCGAAGCCACCCATCGCCTCGTCGACCGCGTTGTCGACGACCTCCCAGACGAGATGGTGCAGGCCGGCCGGCCCGGTGGAGCCGATGTACATACCGGGCCGGGTGCGCACCGGCTCGAGGCCTTCGAGCACGGCGATCGCCGACGCGTCGTACGCCGAGGCGTCCTGATCGGTCCGACCGTCCTTGGGGGGCACGGTCATCGATCGTACGGGCGGGATGCGGCGCGGTGGCGGACGGATCGAAGTGCCATGCTGCACCGGTGACCGACCGCCCGGCGATCCTGCTCGATTGCGACCCCGGGCACGACGACGCCGTCGCCATCGCCCTCGCCCAGCACTACGCGGAACTGGTCGGCATCACCACCGTGGGTGGCAACAGCGGGCTGGCGAACACGACGGACAACGCGCTCCGAGTGTGCGCGCTGCTCGGGATCGACGTCCCGGTGCACGCCGGTGCGGACGCCCCGCTCGTCGGTCCGACGCCACCGCGCGCCGAGCGGATCCACGGCCGCAGCGGACTCGACGGGTCCGACCTGCCCGAGGCCCGGGGAACCGCCGACTCCGACGATGCCGTCGGGTACCTGCTCGACACCACCCGGGCACGCGAGGGGCTCTGGCTGGTGCCGACCGGGCCGATGACGAACGTCGCGCTGGCGCTGCGGCGCGACCCCACCCTGGTCCGGCGGGTCGCCGGGGTCTCGTTCATGGGCGGCGCCGCCGGCGCCGGGAACATCACCTCGCACGCCGAGTTCAACATCTGGTGCGATCCCGAGGCCGCCCACGAGGTGCTCAGCGCCGGCTTCCGCCAGGTGACGATGGCCGGTCTCGACGTCACCGGCGAGGTCCGTGCGACCTGGCCGATCCTCGAGCGAGTCCGCGCCCTCGGCGCGGTCGGTGTCGTGTTCGCCGATCTGCTGGCGTTCTACCTGCGCAACTGCGAGGGCCTCGACGGCACCGACGGCGCAGCGGTCCACGACGCGCTCGCCGTGCTCTGGCTCACCCACCCCGGGCTGTTCGTCGGGCGCGATCTCCCGGTGCGCGTCGAGACCACCGGCACCCACACGCGCGGCATGACCGTGGTCGATCAGCGGCCCCGACGCTCGCCGCCCCCGCCGACGTGCCACGTGCTGTTCCACGCCGACTCGGCCGCGGTGTGGGACCTGATCGTCGACGCGCTGGCGTCGTACCCGGCGCCCGCCTAGGGCAGCAGCGCGTCGAGTTCGGCCAGGGCGAGGCGCGGGTCGGCGACGTGGATCGTCCGCCACCCGTGTGCCGCCGCTGCGACGAGGTTCCCGGCGAAGTCGTCCAGGAACGCCACGCGATCGGCGGGCACGCCGAGCGCTCCGGTCACGTACTCGAAGATCCGGGGCTCGGGCTTGCGCATCCCGACCCAGGCCGAATCGACGTACACGTCGAACCGGGCGGGGTCGCACAACCGGTGCAGCGTCGGCTGGAACGACCGGATGCCGTTCGTGAGCAGCCCGACCCGCAGACCCCGGCCCCGCAACGCATCGATCGCATCCAGGACGAAGTCGTTGACCTCGAACTGCCCGGGCGCGAGGAGGCGCTCCACCTCGTCACCGCGCAACTCGAGGCCCGCCGACTCGGCGTGCGGACCCAACAGGCCCTGGAGGTCCTCGGTCGCGATCTCGCCCCGTTCGAGCCGGTGCCACGGATGGTGATCGGTGGAGCGGTCGAACGGCCCCATCAACACCGGTGCCAGCACGTCGGCCGTCGTCCCCAACGACTCGGCGATCACGCCGATCGTGCGGGTGATCGGGGTGATGATCACTCCACCGAAGTCGAACACCACCGCCTCGACGGTCGTCCCGGTGGTCACGTGAACGACAACTCCCCGTGCGCGGTGGGCACGCCGGCGGCTTCGGCGGCGTCCCGGGCGTGGTAGCTCGAGCGGGTCAGGGGGCTCGATTCGACGTGCGCGATCCCCAGCGCCTCGCCCACCGCCTTGTAGTGCGCGAAGGTGGTCGGCTCGATCCAACGGGCGACGGGCAGATGGTTCGTCGTCGGCCGCAGGTACTGCCCGATGGTGACGATGTCGACCCCCACACCGGCCAGGTCGGCCAGGCAGCCCTCGACCTCTGCGTCGGTCTCCCCCATCCCGAGCACCAGCCCGCTCTTGGTCACGAGACCGGCGGCCTTCGACCGGGCGAGCAGGCCGAGCGACCGGGCGTACCCGGCCGAGGGGCGCACTGCGCGCTGCAGGCGGGCGACGGTCTCGATGTTGTGGTTGAGCACGTCGGGGCGGGCGTCGAGCACCCGGGCGAGATCGGCGGCCGAGCCCTTCAGGTCCGAGATCAGGACCTCGACCCGGCAGGCCGGGCGGCGGCGCCGTATCGCCTCGATCGTGGCGACGACGCCAGCCGCGCCACCGTCGGGCAGGTCGTCGCGAGCGACCATCGTCACCACGGCATGCGCAAGGCCCATCCGGTCGACCGCCTCGGCGACCCGCCCGGGCTCCCCGGGGTCGACTGGCAGCGGCTTGCGGGTGTCGACCAGGCAGAACCCGCACGCCCGCGTGCATCGCTCACCGAGGATCATGAACGTGGCCGTGCCCTGCGACCAGCACTCCGACAGGTTCGGGCAGCCCGCCTCCTCGCACACGGTCGTGAGCGCCAGGTCGCGTACGGTGCGCTTGAGGCGCAGCACGTCGGCCCCGATGTCGACCTTGGCCCGCAACCAGTCCGGCTTGCGGGCCGAGATCGCCAGACCGTCGGTCACCCCCGCTGCGGCGAGGCGGCCGGTAAGGCGCACCTTGTCCCCGGCGCCCTCGCCCCGGCTGAACGGGCTGAGGTCCTCCGGTCGGTGGCGCCAGGCGACCTCCTGCCGCTCGACCTGGCCCCCGCCCCAGGTCGCACCCGCCCGGGTCACCACCGCGTCGACCACCGCCGCCATCGACACGTCGATCCCCTCGGCGGCGAGCGACGTCACGTCCTTGCCCTCGATGCCGCAGGCGACGATGTGCTCGCGCAGGTAGGCGAGATCGGTGGTGACGTTCAGGGCGAACCCGTGCATGGTGCGGCCACGGGACAGCTTCACCCCGATCGCGGCGATCTTCCGGGGATGCGGGCCGTGGGGATCCACCCACACGCCCGGATACTCCCGCAACCGTCCGCAGCCGGGCAGGCCGACCGCCGCAAGCGCGTCGATCAGCACCTGTTCGACGCTACGCACGTAGGCGACGGTGTCGGCGAGCCCGTTGGCGCGCCCGCGCTTGCCGGCGAGCGACAGGATCGGGTAGCCGACGAGCTGGCCCGGCCCGTGGTAGGTGATGTCGCCGCCCCGGTCGGCCCGCACCAGCTCCGCGCCGACCGCCGCCGGGTCGCAGCGAAGGTTCCGCAGATCGGCCCGGACGCCGAGGGTGAAGGTGTGCGGATGCTCGAGGAGCAACAGGTGTTGCCCCCGGCCGCCCGTGAACAGTGCGCGCTGGACGGCCAGGGCCTCGTCGTAGGGCACACGACCGAGCCAGCGAGCGCGCAGCATCACAACTCCGCGGCCCAGTCCCTGGTCTCGAGGAGGGTCTTGATCTTCACGAGGAAGTTCGCGGCGTACGCGCCGTCGAAGGCCCGGTGGTCCCACGACATCGCCAGGTTCCCGGTCGGGTGGATGGCGATGCCCTCGGTCCCGTCGGGCAGCTCGACCACGACCGGGCGTCGCACGATCGCGTCCGTCGAGATGATGGCCACCTGCGGCTGGTTGATGATCGCGGCGGTGAGCACCGACCCGGCCGAGCCGTTGTTCGAGATCGTGAACGTGCCGCCGCTGATCTCGTCCGGCGACAGCTTGCGGGCCCGGGCCCGGTTGGCCAGGTCGTTGATCTCGCGCGCGAGCGCCCGCAGCCGCTTGGTCTCCGCATCCCGGACCACCGGCACGAGCAGGCCCTGGTAGTCGAGGTCGACCGCGATGCCGAGATCGACGTAGCGGTGCACGATGAGTTCGCCGTTGCCGACACTCGCGTTGAGGTGCGGGAACTCGCCCAGCGCGTCGACGACGGCCCGGCTGATGAACGGCAGGTACGTGAGCGAGAAGCCCTCGGACCGCTTGAACTCGTCCTTGACGGCCTTGCGCACTCGATCGACGTTGGCGTAGTCGACCTCCACCACGCTGAAGGCGTGCGGGGTGACCGCCTTGGACATCACCATGTGGTCGCCGGTGAGCTTGCGGATCTTCGACAGCTTGACGCTCTGGTCCCGTTGCCCGGCGACCGGAGCCGGGGCCGCCGGCCGGGCCGGGGCCGGCGCCGCAGCGGGCTCGGGCGCGGCAGCGGGCTCGGGCGCCGCGGCGGGCTCGGGTGCGGCGACCGGGGCCGGTGGGACCGGGGCCGGCGCCGGCGTCGTTGCCGCGGCTGCCTCGATGTGGTCCAGGACGTCTTCCCGGGTGATCCGTCCACCGGGTCCGGTGCCGACGATCGCATCGACGTCGAGGCCGTGCTCGTTCACCAGTCGGCGCACCACCGGCGACAGGAGCCGGTTGTCCTCGCTGCTGGCCGGCTCGCTCGCGGGCACCGGCTCGGCGTCGGGGGTCGGCGTGGGCGCGGCGGCCTCGGGCGCAGCCGGTTCGGCCGGGGCCGGGGCCGGGGGCGGGGCCGGGGCCGGGGGCGGGGGCGGCAGGGTCGCCGGTGCCGAACCGGCGGGCGCCGCAGCCTCCAGGGCTGCGGCGTCGCCGACCACGGCGATCACGCGGCCCACCTCGACCACGTCGCCCTCGGCGGCGCGGATCTCGACGAGCACCCCGGCGACCGGGGACGGGACCTCGGTGTCGACCTTGTCGGTCGACACCTCGAACAGCGGCTCGTCGGCCTTGACGGTGTCGCCGACCTTCTTGAACCACTTGGTGATCGTGCCTTCGGTGACGGTTTCACCGAGCTGCGGCATCTGGACGTCGGCCATGGCGTACGGGTTGCTCCGGGAGGCAGGAGGGACGGGAACGGCGGGAGGTACGGGGGCGATCAGCCGTGGAGGCTGCGCCCGGTGAGGGCGAGTACGGACTCGCCGAACAGTTCGGTCAGCGACGGATGCGGCTGGATGAACTCGGCCACCTCGCGCACGGTCGCCTCCCAGTTCACCGCCAGGTAGCCCCCCGACAGCTGCTCGGTGACCCACGGGCCCACCATGTGCACGCCGAGGATCCGGCCCCCCGTGCCGTCGGGAAGCCGCTCGGCGATGATCTTCACGAGCCCGTCGGGCTGCCCGAGGATCAAGGCCCGGCTGTTGCCCCGGAACTGGTGCTTGGACACCACGACGTCGAAGCCGGCCGCCTTGGCCGACTCCTCGCTGTGGCCGGCGAAGGCCACCTCCGGATCGCAGTAGATCGCCCATGGCACCCGGTCGTACATGACCGGCATCGGGCGCTCGCCGAGCATGTCCTTCACGGCGACGATCGCCTCGGCGAACCCGACGTGGGCGAGCTGCGGGGTGGCGACCAGGTCGCCGATGGCGTAGACCCCGGGCTCCGCCGTACGGCACAGCCCGTCGATCTCCACGAACCCCCGGTCGGACACCTTGACCGCCGTGCCCTGCAGGCCGAGTGCATCGGCGAAGGGGCGCCGCCCGACCGACACCACGACGCCGTCGACCTCGAGGGATTCGCCGTCGCCGAAGTGCACCGTCGTGCCGCCGTCGGCGCCGGGCGTGTGGCCGGTGACCGACACCCCGGTGCGGATGTCGATGCCCTTCTTCTTGAACGAACGCACCACGACGTTCGCGCAGTCGACGTCGCAACCGGGGAGGATCTTCGGCAGACCCTCGAGGATCGTCACCTTGGACCCGAGGTCGGCGAAGGTGGAGGCGAACTCGCAGCCGATCGCCCCGCCGCCGATCACAGCGAGCCGGGCGGGGACGTGCTCGAGCATCAGGACCTCGTCGGAGGTCATGATCGGACCGCCCGGCTGGAAACCGGGGATCGTGCGGGGCACCGAGCCGGCGGCGAGCACGACGTGACGACCCTGCAGCAGCGTCGTCGACCCGTCCTCGCCCGCCACGGTGACCGTGCGGTTCGCGCCGAGCGAGCCGGTGCCCGCGTACGTCACGATCTTCCGGCTCCGCACGAGGCCCGTCACGCCCTTCCAGAGCTGGTCGACGATGGCCTGCTTGCGGCGCTGACTCACCGCGAAGTCGACGGTCGGCGCACCGGCCTGGATCCCGAACTCCGCCGCATGAGCGACGTGGCGGAACGTCGCCGCCGTCTCGAGGAACTCCTTCGCGGGAATGCACCCCCGGTGCAGGCAGGTACCGCCGACCTTGTCCTTCTCGACGAGGGCCACCGACAGCCCGGCGCTGGCTGCGTACAGCGCAGCCCCATAGCCGCCCGGACCGCCGCCGATCACCACGAGGTCGTACTGCTCAGCCGTAGGGACCACCTCCATCGTCGACCGTCGGTGCGCACGACCGCCGGCACGTTCCACGCCGGCGAGCCGTACGGCTCGGTGCCGGGAAAGCGTCGAGAGGCTACCCGCCCAGCGCCCAGAGTCGCTGTTGGCCGCCGGTGGAGTACGACACGGTCGGCCGACCCTCGCCGCCGGTGAAGGCCAGTTCGCAGGTGAGCGTCGCTCCGGCCCCCACCGATGCCCCGCGGCACGGCGCCAGCGCCCGGCCCGCCGGCGGCTGGGCCTGCGCCCGGAGACCGCCGGCATTGAGCGCCCAACCGGCCGCGGCGTCGGCGACCGGTGTCCCCGGCTCGAGCCGGACGGTCACGAGCAGGAGGGATCCGGCGAGCTCCTGGCCGAGCACCGTGGCCCGGACCCCTGCGACGCTCACGGACTCACCGACCCGTGCGACGGCGACGACCGTGTCGGACCCGCTCAGGCGGACGAGTTGCAGACCTCCGGCGACGAGGATCGCGAGACCGCACAGCAGTGCAGCGAGGATCAGACGGCGGGTGCTCATCGGGTCTCCGATGGTACGGCGAGGCCGGGCCGTTCCTACACTCTGGACCCGATGCGTGTGCGCCGGTTGTCCTGCGTCGTTGCGACGAGCGTCCTGCTCGCCCTGGCCGCATGTGGGGACGACTCGGCGAGTTCGTCGGTCGGTGCTGCTGCGGCGCCGATCACCAACGCAGCCGGCCCGGCGACGTCGGCGGGCGCTCCGGCGACGGCAGCGGGCACCACGACGGCTGTTGTGACCGGTCCGGCCGTCACCCCGGCCTCGACCGCAACGGCAGCCCCCGCTACGGCAGCACCCGCCACGACGGGTGCTGCGACGGCGGCTGCGGTCCCCGAGGTACTGCGGTTCCAGGCGGCCCGGATCGGAGGCGGCACCGTCGACGCGGCGGTCTATGCCGGCAAGCCGGTGGCGTTCTGGTTCTGGGCCCCCGGTTGAGGCTCGTGCAACGCATCAGCCCCCTCGGTCGAGGCGGCCAGCAAACAACTCGCCGGCAAGGTGCCCGTCGTGGGGGTCGCCTGGAACGGCTCCGATGCCTCGATGCGTGCCTTCGTGGCTCGGCACGGCCTGACGTTCCCCAATGCCGCTGACGACACCGGCGAGTTGTTCCGCCGGTTCGGCGTGCTCTCCCAGCCCGCCTGGGTGTTCGTCGACGCCAAGGGCAACGTCCAGCGCACCCTCGGCGAGCTCACCGGTAACGCGTTGATCGGACGGCTCGAGGCGCTGAACCGCTCGGCCTGACCGCCGCAGGACCTTCCGACTGCGCGTGCCGGGCCGCCAGCCGGTACAGCTACGTACATGGACGTCGCCGTCACCGGATCTTCCGGCCTCATCGGTTCGGCTCTCGTGGGCGCTCTGCGAGCCGCCGGTCATCGCCCGGTCCGCCTCGTGCGACGGGCCGGCGCCGGCGCCGACGAGATCACGTGGGACCCGGCCGCCGGCGTCCTCGATGCTGCGTCGCTCGAAGGGATCGGGGCCGTGGTGCACCTCGCCGGCGCCGGCATCGGCGATCACCGGTGGACCGACGCCTACAAGCGGGAGATCCTCGAGAGCCGCACCCGATCCACGGTGCTGCTCGCCGGCCGGTTGGCCGGCTTGCAGCGGCCACCGGCCGTGCTGCTGTCGGGTTCGGCGGTCGGTTACTACGGCGAGTCGGAGACTGCGACGTTCACCGAGTCGAGCCCGGCGGGTGCCGGGTTCCTCGCCGAGGTCTGTGTGGCGTGGGAGGCCGCCGCAGCGCCGGCGGTGGAGGCTGGGATCCGCACTGCGTTCCTGCGCACCGGCATCGTGCTGTCTCCCGGCGGCGGCGCGCTCAAGAAGACCTTGCCGCTGTTCAAGCTGGGCGCCGGCGGGAAGATGGGCTCGGGCAGGCAGTGGTGGTCGTGGATCTCGCTCGACGATGAGGTCGGTGCGATCGTCCACCTGCTCACCGCCGAGGTGTCCGGGCCGGTCAACCTGACCGCGCCGAACCCGGTGACCAACGCCGAGTTCACCAAGGTCCTCGGCTCGGTGCTCGGCCGGCCCACGTTCCTCCCGGTGCCGAAGTTCGGACCGAAAATCCTGCTCGGCGCAGAGCTCGCCGACGCCCTGCTGTTCACCGGCCAGAAGGCGCTGCCGACCGAGCTCACCCGGTCCGG
>JBILVB010000224.1:0-5162 GCA_044370695.1 Acidimicrobiales bacterium
GCGCTCGACCCGGACAAGACCGTCTACGAGGTGATCACCGGCGGCGTCGACCACCTCAAGGTGGGCGGCCGCGAGATCCACGGTCGGGCCTACGTGGCCACGTTCGGGTTCAAGGGTGCCGACCAGCAGAAGAAGGTGGGCGTGCTGTCGGGCGGCGAACGGAACCGGGTGCAACTGGCCAAGGTGCTCAAGGCCGGCGGCAACGTGCTGCTGCTCGACGAACCCACCAACGACCTCGACGTCGACACGCTGCGAGCGCTCGAGGAGGGCCTCGAGTCGTTCCCGGGCTGCGCGATCGTGATCAGCCACGATCGCTGGTTCCTCGACCGCATCTGCACCCACGTGCTCGCCTTCGAAGGCGACAGCCAGGTGCGCTGGTTCGAGGGCAACTTCGGCGAGTACGAGGCGTTCCGCCGCAAGCAGCTCGGCGTCGACGCCGAGACCCCGCACCGCATCAAGTACAAGCCGCTCGCCCGCTGAGCGTTCCCGCGTGTCCGCCCCTGTCCCCCTCGACGACGAGGCCCGAGCCCGCGTGCTGCGCCGTGCCCTCGAGCTGACGGAACCGGCCCTGGCGGACCCGATCCGGGTGGACCAGGTCGAGGTGTTGCGGCGGGTCGCCGACGATCTCGGCATCCCCTCGGGTGCACTCGAACGGGCCCTCGCCGAGGAGCGCGCCGGGCTGCTCGCACCTTTGCGCCGGACGCGACGACGGTCGTTGGTCGAGGTTCTCGCCGGGCCGGCCGAGATCGACGTCGAGCGGACGTTGTCGATCCCCGGCGACCCCCTCGGCGAGCTCGACGTCTGGCTGCAGAAGGCCCACGCGCTGCGCCGGCGCTCGATCCAGTCGAACCGTGGGGTGTGGGAACGGCGACGGGACCCGGTGGCTGCGGTGCGCCGCAGCGTGGGGTCGCTCGTCGGGGAGGCCGGGCTCGGCCAGCTCGCCGAGATCCGCGCCGAGCAGGTCGACCTCGGCGACGAGCGGCTGGTGCGCCTGCGCGCCGACGTGCACGCCCGGCGGGCCGGCTACGTGGCCGGCGGAGCGACCCTCGGCGCCGCCGGGCTGACCGGCGTGGTCGTGCTCGGCGTGATCGTCGCCCCGGTGGCGTTCGTGGCCGCACCGGTGGCCGTGGTCGCCGGCGGCCTGGTCGCCGCCCGGCACCGGGCCCGGGCGCGCGAGACGGCCCGGGAGCTCGAACGGCTCCTCGACCAGGTCGCCAGCGGGGAGGCCCCCCGCGGCAGCTTCGGGGCCGTCGCCCGGCAGTGGAGCGGACCGCGGCGGCCCGGGACTGGCAAGATGGGCACCGCATGAAGCCGTCGACGCTGCGAGCCGTCATCCCGGTGCGGTGCGCCGACGCAGGAGCGGTCGCCACCGGACGGGCTCGTCGGTGAGCGTCCCCGAGAACGACCACCGTCTCGCGGCGCGCCTGGCCGCCGCCGCCGGGGAACTGCTCGTCAGCACCCGCACCCGACTCGAACAGCGCGGCGCGCCCTACTGGGAGGTGGGCGACACCGGCGACGTCACCGCGCACCGCTACCTCGTCCAGGCGCTCGCCGAGGCCCGCCCGCGCGACGCCGTGCTGTCCGAGGAGGGGCGCGACGACCGCAAGCGCCTGTCGGCCGAACGGGTGTGGATCGTCGACCCGCTCGACGGCACCAACGAATACTCCGACGGCCGCAGCGACTGGGCGGTCCACGTGGCGTTGTGGGAGCGGGGCGAGCTGACCGCGGCGGCCGTGGCGTTGCCCTCGATCGGTCGCACGTTCGCCACCGAGCCGCTCCCGCCGGTGGCGTTGCCCCGCAAGGACGCACCGCCCCGGGTCATCGTCAGCCGCACCCGGGCCACGAACGCCGCCGTGATCATCGCGAACGCGCTCGACGCCGAGATCGTCCGCCTGGGCTCGGCCGGGGTGAAGGCGATGGCGGTGCTGATGGGCGAAGCCGACATCTACGCCCACTCGGGTGGGATGTACGAGTGGGACACCGCCGCACCGGTCGCCGTGGCCACCGCCGCCGGCCTGCACGTGAGCCGGATCGACGGCAGCCCGCTCGTCTACAACAAGGCGGACGCATGGTCGCCGGATCTGTTGATCTGCCGGCCCGAGTTCGCCGGCCCGGCGCTCGAAGCCCTCTGGGGTGACCGGCGCGGCTACGTACCCGAGTTGTAGACCCGCCGGCCCGGTCAGGTCTTCCAGGAGAACTGCTGCGGCTTGCGCCCTGCGTTCGGATCGAGCGCCAGGTGCACCAGGCCCGGCCCGGCCGCAGCCGCCGCCTCGGCCAGCGCCGGGCCGACGTCCTCGATCGAGGTGCAATACCAGCCCCGGCCACCGAAGGCCTGCATCACCTGCTCGTAGCGGGCGCCGGGCAGCAGCATGTGGGGCGGCTTGGGGCGGCCCTCGGGGAACTCGGCCGAACCGCCGCCGATCCCGTTGTTGTTCATCACCACGACGGTCACCGGTAGGCCGTACCGGCAGATCGTCTCGCACTCCATGCCGCTGAAGCCGAACGCCGAGTCGCCCACGACGGCCACCACCCGCCGGCCCGGGTTGGTGACGGCAGCGGCAACCGCGAACCCGAGCCCGACGCCCATCGTGCCGTAGGTGCCGGCGTCGAGCCGATGGCGCGGATGGACGTTGGCCATCTGGGTGCGGCCGATGTCCATCGTGTTGGCCCCCTCGCCGATCACCAGGTCGTCGGGGCGCAGGAACGCCTTCAGCTCACGGAAGGCGTTGTAGTAGTTGATCGGGCCGCTCGTGTCGGCGGCCTGGGCGGCCACCATCGCTTCGTTCTCGGCGATCTTCTCGGCGATGCCGGCCCGGAAGGCCGTGTCGGCCTCGTAGCGCCAGGGCTGCGCGTCGAGCTGCTGGAGGAACTGCTGCATCACGGCCTTGCCGTCACCGACGAGCGCGACGTGCGCGGCGACGTTGTGGGAGATCTGGTCGGCGTGCGGGTCGAGCTGCAGGACCTTGACGTCGGCCCGGAACCGGGGCGGCAGGCCGAAGTGCAGGATCCAGTTGAGCCGGGCGCCGAGCAGCAGGATCGCATCGGCCTGCTGCAGGGCGAACGTGCGGGCCCCGCCCACCGACAGCGGATGGTCGTCGGGCACGAGCCCCTTGGCCATGGGGGTGGCGAGGAACGGCAGCTGCGTGTGGTCGACGAACCGCCGCACCTCGCTGTCGGCCCGCGACCACGCCATGCCCTTCCCGACGATCACGAGCGGGTTCTCGGCAGCTTTCAGCGTGTCGAGCGCGGCGGTGATCGAGGTGGGGTCGGCCAGCGTGCGCGGCGGGTCGGCCACCACCGGAGCCGGGCGGATCTCGGCGTCGTCGGCACGGCCCGAGATCACGTCGTCGGGCAGGTCGAGGAACGCCGGCCCCGGCCGGCCGTACCACGAGGTGCGCACCGCCTGCTCGACGAGGTAGGGGATCCGCCCCACCGAATCGACCCGGGCCGAGTACTTGCACCACGGCCGGCAGATCTCGACCTGGTGCTCCTCCTGGAAGTCGCCCATGCCGTCACGGGCGATCGCCGACGCCCCGCCGATCAGGACCATCGGCCAGCAGTTCTCCTTGGCGTTGGCGAGGCCGGCCAGCGCATGGACGACCCCGGGGCCCGACACGACGAGGCACCCCTGCGGGCGGCCGAGCAGGTAGGACGCCGCCTGTGCGGCATAGGACGCCGCCTGCTCGTTGCGCATGCCGATGTAGGTGATGCCGGCCCGCTGGGCCTCCATCGCGATCGGCACCACCGGGAACCCGACGATCCCGAACAGGTAGTCGACGCCTTGACGCTTGAGCTCACGGGCGAGCAGCGTCGCCCCGGTGATGGTCCCCATGGGCCCGAGGGTATCCCCGGCACCTCTACGGTGGCCGCATGACCGATGCCCTCCGGGCGCCGACCGACCGGATCACCCGCCCGTGACCGACCGCCCGGGCCGACGGCCACCGCTGCGCTCGGTCGGCACCGAACCCGACCCCCGGTTCTCGTACGCGAACGAGCGCACCTTCCTGGCGTGGATGCGCACCGCGCTCGCGCTGATCACCGCCGGCCTCGCCGTCACCCAACTCCTGCCGCCGTTCGACGTGCCCGGCGGCCGGCGCCTGATCGGCCTGCCGCTGATCGGTCTCGGCGTGCTGATCGCCGCCGTCAGCTACCGGCAGTGGGAGCGCAACGAGCGGGCCATGCGCCAGCGCGAACCGCTGCCGCCCTCGCCGATCGCCGGGATCGTCACGGTCGTCATCGGGATCGTCGCCGTCGTGGCCTTGGTGCTCGCCGTCCTGGACTCCTGATGAGCTCGCGCGAGGGGGCCGACTACGAGATCGAGGACGGCATGGCCTCGGAGCGCACCGACCTGGCCTGGGGGCGCAGCGGCCTCGCCCTGGTGGCCTGCGGGGCCGTGGTGTTCCGCGACGTCCCGTGGCTCGACGGCGACGGCACGCGCCGCATCGCCGGGTTGGCCGTGCTCGCCCTGGGCGCGGCCACCTGGCTGCTCGGGGCCGGGCAGGCCCGGCGCCGGCGCGCCCCCGGTCTGGCCCGCGCGGTCGCCCGTCCGCTCGACCTGCTCCCCGTCGCGATCGGCGTGATCGCCGTGGGTGTCGCCGCATTCGTGGTGGCGCTCGTGCTCCCGGCGCGAACCTGATGCCGTGACGGACCTCAAGGCCACCCGGTTCGAGCTCGACGGCGCGGTGGCGACGATCTGGCTGCACCGCCCGCACCGCCACAACGCGTGGACGGGCCGGATGCACACCGAACTGCGCTGGATCCTGGCCGAGCTCGAGGCCGATCCGGCCGTGCGGGTCGTGGTCGTCACCGGCACCCCGCCGGCGTTCTCGGTGGGCGGTGACAGCCAGGCCCTGGCCGGGCACGTGGAGCGAGGGAGCTACGACACCGGGGTACCCGTCGATGCCCGCACCCCCGGCTACGGCCTCGACGCCCGCCTCGACGCCGAGCTGAGCGCGCTGTGGGGCCTGCGGTTCCCGGTGATCGCGGCGGTCAACGGTGCGTGCGCCGGGTTGCTCTCGCCCTCGCCTGCTTCTGCGACCTGCGCTTCGCGGCGGCCGGGGCCAAGCTCACCACGGCGGCACCCAAGCTGGGCCTGCCCGCCGAGTACGGCCTGTCGTGGATCCTGCCCCGCCGCGTCGGCCCCACCCACCCCCCGGACCACC
>JBILVB010000081.1:0-17465 GCA_044370695.1 Acidimicrobiales bacterium
GACGACGCCACGGTCGCCGAAGTCGCTGTAGACCTCCCAGTGCGGCGACACGGGCCCGAGGTACACGACCCGGGCATGGGCACGAGGTGCATCAGGGGCGGAGACGTTCGACATGGGACCTCCAGTCTATCGGCCACGGTCCGGCCGCACGCGTTGCGAGACGTCACCGAGAACTCATCCGGGGTTCGCCGAGCGTTCGCCCGGCACACCGCCCGTTCGTCTGCGGGATCCCCGCCGGGGACACAATCACGGGCGTGGAACGAATCGTGGTCGTCGGAGCCGGCATCCTCGGCACGATGCATGCCTGGCAGGCCGTGGCGGCGGGGATCGAGGTCGTTCACCTCGAACTCGACGCCGCTCCCCGCCGGGCGAGCGTGCGGAACTTCGGGCTGGTCTGGGTGAGCGGACGGGCCCCGGGCCCGGAGCTCGCCGCCGCCCGGCGCGCGCGTGCGCTGTGGGCCGAACTCGCCGCAGCCGTGCCTGCCACCGGGTTCCGGCCCAACGGTTCGCTGACCGTCGCCGTGAGCGACGACGAACTCGCCGTGCTGGCCGGGGCGATGGCGTTGCCCGACGCAGAGGAGCGAGGGTTCGAGCTGCTCGACCCGAACGCCGTCCGGCACCGCCACCCAGCGATCGGCGGGAAGGTGGCGGGCGCTCTGCACTGCAGGCTGGACGCAACGGTCGAACCCGAGCTCGTGCTCGGCGCCTTGCGCGCCGCCCTGGCCACGAGCGGCCGGTACCGGTTCGAGCCGGGTCGGCGAGTCGTGGCCCTGTCCGGCGGGTCGGCGCGCGACGACCGCGGCCGGAGCGAGACGGGCGACGCCGTCGTCGTGTGCCCCGGGGCCGAGCACGAGGGCCTTGCGGCCGAAGCGCTCGCCGGCGCCCCGCTGCGACGCTGCCGGCTGCAGATGATGGACACCGAAGCCGACCCGATCACCTGGACCACCTCGCTTGCCGACATCGACTCGTTGCGCTACTACCCGGCCTTCGCCGGCCTGGCGCTCGATCGCCTCCCTCCACAATCGGCGCTGGCCGCCGAGCACCGCATGCAATTGCTCGCCGTCCAGCGGCTCGACGGTCGGATCACCCTGGGAGACACGCACGCCTACGACGAACCCTTCGATGTCGGCGTGGTCGAGGGGCCGTACGACCACCTGCGTCAGCAGGCCGAGAAGATCCTGGGACGGCCGTTACCGCCGACGAGACGCCGATGGTCGGGCGTCTACTCGCAGCCGACCGACGGTTCGGTCTGCGTCCGCGTCTCGCCCGAACCCGGGGCCTGGGTGGTCACCGGGCCCGGGGGTCGCGGCATGACGCTGTCCCCCGCGATCGCCGAGGAGACCCTTGCACTCGTCGGAGCCACCACGTGACCGCCCCCGTCGAACTCGCGTGCCTGGACCTCGCCGGCACCACGGTCCGTGACGACGGCGCCGTCGAAGCCGCCTTCGTGGCGGCGGCACGTGCGATCGAGCCCGAGCACGGGACGCTCGACCTCGACGCAGCCCTCACCGTGGTGCGCACGACGATGGGCCAGTCGAAGATCGAGGTGTTCCGGCAACTCTACGGTTCGGACGCCGCCGCTCGCGCGGCGAACGTTGCCTTCGAGTCCGCCTACGCCGGCGTGGTTGCCGAGGGTGCCGTGGTGGCGATCGACGGCGCTGCCGAAGCGGTCGAGGCCCTGCGCGGCATCGGCGTGCGCATCTGCTTCACCACCGGCTTCTCCGCCGCCACCCGGGACCTGCTCCTTGCGTCGCTCGGCTGGTCCGACCTCGCCGATCTCGCACTGTCGCCGTCGGACACGCCGCTCGGAAGGGGACGGCCGTTCCCCGACATGGTCCTGACCGCAGTCCTGCGGCTCGGCGCCACCGACGTGCGGAACGTAGCGGTCGTCGGCGACACCACGAGCGACCTGCTCGCCGGTTCGCGGGCGGGCGCCGGCCTCGTCGTCGGCGTGCTCACCGGTGCACACGACAGCGCCCGCTTGGCCACCGCGCCCCACACCCACCTCCTGGCGTCGGTCCGTCAACTCCCGGCGCTCGTCGGTAGCCATCGCCGCTGACGCGCGACTTCGTCACACCGCCAGCGGTCGTTCACCTCGGATACACCCGAGGGTAACCCGGTCCTGGGAGCCTCGACTCATGGTTCGGGCACCCATCTTCCGCACGGCGGTCGTACTGGTTGCGGGCGAGGACCTCGAGCAGGCCGTCGATGCGCTGCGCGCCCGGCTCGCCGACGAGTTCGCCGATCCGATCGACGTCGTCGTGGTCGAACCCGCCGGCGCGTGGTTCGGACTGGCGTACGGGTGCGGGGAGATCGACGGTCCGACGCTGGTCGATCTCCGGCTGGCCGAGGAGTTCGAGCTGCAGCGAAACGCCCGTGCCGAGTCACAGATCCGGGACGTCCTCGACGAGCTTGCACCCGGCTCGCGGGTCGGCACGCTCTGGGCCACGGCGGGTGCCGCACTCCGCCAGATCGCGCGGCGACCCTACGAGCGGGTCTGGGTGATCGGCGACCACCGCTGGCCCCGACGGATGGTCCGCCGGGGCCGGGTCGAACGCATCACCCTGCCGGTACGCCCCGGGATCCCAGCGTCGCAATGACCGATCGGCGTTCACCCTGACGGTCGATGTCGACGGTGACTCTGCCGCCCGCAGAACGATTCCGCAGCCGCTCACCGAGGTCCGCCGGGGTGTCCACCGACCGACCGTCCAGAGCGACGATCACGTCGCCGACCCGCAGGTCGGCCTCTGCGGCACCGGATCCGGGCTGCACCCGGAGCACGACGAGTCCCGCTGAGGCTCCGGTTCGGAGTTCGTCCCGGGCTTCCCGGGGGAGCTCGCTCACGGCTCGGGTCGTCACCCCGAGGAAGCCCCGTACCTCGAGTTCGCCTCGACCGGCGAGCAGCTGATCGACGACGGGCCGGACCGCGTCGATCTCGATGGCGAACCCGAGGTTCTGCGCGTTGGGGATTCCGGCGGTGTTGATGCCGATCACCCGCCCCGCCGCATCGACGAGCGGACCGCCGGAGTTGCCCCGGTTGATCGCAGCATCGATCTGCAGCAGGTCGTCGAGCACGATCCCGTCGGCCTCGAGCGAGCGGCCCTTCGCCGACACGATGCCCCGGGTCACCGTCGGCGCATCGCCGAGACCGAGTGCGTTCCCGATCGCGACGACGTCGTCGCCGACGGTCACGGAAGCGGAGGACCCGAGTGTCGCCGGCACCAGACCGCTCGCATCACGAACCCGCACCAAGGCGATGTCGACCGATGGCGAGCTGCCGACGAGATCGGCCGGACGCGCCGGCCCGCCCGCAACTGCGACCCGGATGGCATCAGCGCCCGCCACGACGTGCGCGTTGGTGAGAACGAGGCCGTCGGTGTCGAGCACGACACCGGACCCTGCGCCCGAGCCGAAGACGCGGTCGGCACCGGCGCGACCGGTCTCGATGGTGACCACCGACGGTCCCACGGTGCGCAACACCGCCCGGACGTCGATGCCGGCGGTCGGCGAGGAGCCGCTCGGCTCCCGAAGGAACAGTGCGGTGGTGACCGATGCCGCAGGAACGGCCACCAGGGCGGCAACCAGGGCGGACAGCACTGCCGTCCGTCGACCGCCTCCCCGCCGCGCGTGACACCTGTCACGATCGGGTGGAACGAGCGGCCCTGGACCGCTCACCGGAGCGCCGTCCAGGGTGCTGTCGGATGCATTCGACCAGTTCACCGATGGCGGAATACGGGGCGGAGCGAGGTCCGCCGCCGGTGAGGATCCCGTCTGCGGGGGGAGCAGGGGGGTCGACATGTTCGCCTTCCTCCGAGGAAATTTCTGGATTTCGGGAACTCAACGTCTCAACTCTTCGTCGAGTTCGCCGATAACCGTTTGCAACGGGTTGTGGAGACCCGGTTCGGGCAGCTTCCGCTGACAGACGGAGCCCAGGGAGACAGCGATGTTCGACGACAGCGAAACCGCATGGATGAACGACGGCAACTGCCGTCAGTATCCGCCTGCGACCTTCTTTCCCTCCGACGGGGTGGGCGTCGACCGCGCCCGCAAGATCTGTGCCACGTGCGCGGTCAAGGACCAGTGCCTCTCCTACGCACTGGAGAACCGGATCGACCACGGCGTGTGGGGCGGCACCTCCGAGCGGGAACGCCGGCGCATCCTGAAGCGCCAGCGACTTGCGGTTTCCGCCGCCTGAGCCACGACGACACGACGACGACGACGCCCCGGGGTGCGAGCCCCGGGGCGTCGTCGCGCCAGAACGGCGTCCGATCGGATGCTCAGGCGGCGAGGCCGAAGGTCTCGAGCAGCGCTCGACCCGCTCCGACCAGCTGGTCGACGATCCCGAGGTCGTCGCGGCGCTCGAGTATCGGTTCCATGGCGGCGTCCGCCGTCGCATCCCTCGGGTCGTCGCCCACCAGCACGACCACCGAACCGGGCTTCTGCAGGAACACGACCTCCTGCTCGTCGATCGTGACAGCCCACCCCGACACGCCGTTGACCGCCACGGCCCGCTTCGTCGCCGGCAGCGCTTCTTCTCGCAAACGACCGGGGCGAGCGAAGACCGACAGGGTTCTGCCCTCGGCATCCTCGTAGAGGTACTGCGGCCAGCCGTCGACCGTCATGGCCCGGACCAGGACGTAGTCGCCCGACAAGCTCCGGGGGGCCGCCACCGGCACGGGAGCCGTCGCAGCGGATCCGACCGTTGCGAGCGTCGTGTGTTGACCCAACAAGCTGCGCAGATCCGGGGTGATCGAGGTGCCGTCCCGCACCCCGAGCACGCCGAGCACGCCGATCCACAGCGCACCGGCGGCAACCAGGTTGACGGCGGCAGCACGGGCCCGCCGGTGTACGCGACCGCGCGGCGCAGGACCAGCGGCGAGCACACGTTCGTAGAAGCCCTCTGGCGGCTCGACGTTCGGCAGCGACCGGACGAGCGCCCGGATCTCGAGCGCGTCGGACACTTCGGCCCGGCACGCTCGACACCCCGTCAAGTGCGCCGCGACGGCCATGCGTTCGGCGACGCCGAGCTCACCGTCGCCGTACGCAGCCAGCAGGTCCTGCGGATGCTCCCCACCCCAGGACGAGGTCACGGTCCGACCTCCGTGCGCATCGGTCCGAGCAACTGGCGCAGCTGCCCTCGGGCCCGATGAAGGCGACTGCGCACCGTCCCGACCGGCACCCCGGTGGCCGTCGCGATCTCGGCGTAATCCAGGCCGACGACGTCGCACAACACGAGCGCCGTCCGGAAGTCGATGGGCAACGACCGGATCGCCGCTTGGACGTGATCGGGCAACCGCGAGCGCTGCAACGCTTCGTCGGGGTCGTCGTCGACTCCGAACACCCGGTCGGGCAGTTCGGGTACCACCTCGAAGGGCCGACGCTTGCGCTTGCGCACGTCGTCGAGGAATGCATTCGTCGTGATCCGGCTCAACCAACCCTCCAACGACCCCGGCTGGTAGGTGGCCAGACCCCGGCGAACCCGGATCAGCACCTCCTGCACGAGGTCTTGCGCGTCTTCGTGGTTGCCCGTCAGCCGGTACGCAATCGTGTAGAGGAACCGACCGTGATCCCGGGCGATGTCCTCCCACGACGGCGAACGGGGCGCCGCCCCCTCCGGTGGTGACAGGTCGGTCATCTCAACGACTCAGCTCGCGGTCCGGTTCCCGCCCGGTTCCCGCAGCCGGGACGGCGGGCGGGGTACCGCGTGATGCGCCGGCTGGCTACTTCTTCGAACCCGCGTCGGACTCGTCGTCCGCAGCGCCCTCGGTGAGGCCCTTCTTGAATTCCTTCTGGGCCTGGCCGAGCGACCGCGCCAACTTCGGGATCTGAGTCCCACCGAAGACGAGCACGACCACGCCCAGCACGATCCACAGTTCCGGGCCGTTGAGGAACGCGAGCATGCGCGAAGGGTAGCGGAACGGAGCGAGTGACGTCGGTCGGTCAGGCCGAGGCGGTGCGACGTACGTTGAGTGCCCGCTGCCGGCGAATTCGACGGCGCTCACGCTCGGACAGCCCGCCCCAGATGCCGAACTTCTCCCCGTTGGCAAGGGCGAACTCGAGGCACTCGGAGCGAACGGCACAGGCTCGGCACACCTCTTTCGCCTCCCGGGTGGACGCGCCGCGCTCAGGGAAGAACAGGTCGGGGTCGACCCCGAGGCAGTTCGCCTCGTCCTGCCACTGAGCTTCGTTCTGATCGTCGTAGCGCATCGCCGCCGCCTCCTCCGGAACCGCCTGCGGGCTGCCCGTCGGTGCAGAGAACGACCGAACACGTTCCCCACACCTCTGTAGTTACAACGATGTCATTCTGCGCATAGCACAGGAGTTTCTGCAAGGGGTGGATTCATCTTCTGCGCGATCACGACCACGATTCGCGCGTACCCCCCGGTGAATGCCCCGGACTCCACCGGCTGAGAGGCCTCTCAGCCGCTCTCAGGATCCGCTCAGACCCGGTTCGGAACCATGCACGACATGCGCCGCACCGCTCTCGCCCTCCTCACCGCCGCGCTCGTCGCCACACCCCTTGCCGCCTGTGGCGGTGACCGCCCCACCGGCACGGTGTCCGACGACCGCAGCCCGCTCGACGCCCTCTTCGGCTCGCTCGACCAGACCGACCTCCAGCGCCGCACGGAGGAGCGGGTCGCCGTCTGCATGCGGGAGAAGGGCTGGCAGTACACGCCGAACCTCGCAGCGACGGTTCGCATCGAGGCCCCCGACCCCAGCGACGCCACGTTCCGCGCCCGGTACGGCTACGGCATCGTCGAGAACCTGGCGATGGACGCACCGACGACCCCGGCGGCCGCCGATCCGAACGCGGCCTACCTCGCGTCACTGAGCGAGGCCGAGCGCAGCCGCTACCAGGAGGACCTCGTCGGAACGCTCGACGAGACCGAGGGGCAGGAGAGCGTGTCCCTCGGTGGACCCGCCGGCTGCATCGGCACCGCGTTCACCGAAGCGGCGACGCAGACCGCCGGCGACCCGAAGATCCTCGAGCGCCTGACGGCCCTCAACGACCAGATCACCAACGACCCCCGGATGGTCGCCGCCACCGAGAAATGGTCGGCCTGCATGCGCAACGCCGGCTTCACCTACCGCACGCCCGAGGCGATCTTCGAGGACCTGCTCACGCGGGTCTCCGAGGCCCGGGGGATCGGCGCACCCGAGCCGATCAAGACGACCGAGGTCGACCCGGCGCCGCCCACGACCTCGGCCGAGGCGGGCGCCGAGCTCGCTGCGCTCGGGCGCGAGGAGGTGGCGATCGCCAAGGCCGACCACGAGTGCCAGGCCGCCGGCCTGGCCCAGGTCCGACGCACCATCGAGGCCGAGGTCGTCCAGCAGTTGACCACCGAGTTCCCCGACCTGGGGAAGGGCGAGTGACCGCGACCTCGGTGCCCTCGTCCGAGCGGTCGGCGGGGTCGGCGTCTCCGGCGTCGCCGACCACCCGTCGGGTCCGCCGACTCGCCGTGGTCCTCGCGCTGGTGGTCGCCGCTGCCGGCGCCGGGTGGGTGGTCGGGCTCCGGGTCCGCTCCCCGGCCGATGCCGCCGCCGGTCGCGCTGCGCCCGCCCCGTCGCCGGTGACCGCCGCGGTCGAGCGCCGGACCCTGTCCAACGACATCGCGCGGCGGGGCACGATCCGATTCGACCGACCCACGCCGGTCGCCCTGGCCGGCGCCGTCGGCGACGGGACCGGCGCAGCGATCGTCACCCGGCTCCCGGCCCGCAACGACGCCGTCGAGGAGGGCACCGTGCTGGCCGAGGTCAGCGGTCGGCCCGTCCTCGCGCTCACCGGTCCCCAACCGATGTACCGCACCATCCGCCCCGGCGCCGTGGGCGCCGACGTCCGCCAGCTCGAGGAGGCGCTGGCTCGACTGGGCTACGACCCCGGACCCGCCGACGGCGTGTTCGACGCGGCGGCCCAGGCTGCCGTGCAACGGCTGTACGAGGGGCGGGGCCACCAGGCCCAGGGCCCGACCAAGGAGCAGGCCGACACCGTGCGGGAACGCCGCCGCGGGGTCGCCGACGCCGAGGCCCGCGCCCGCCAGGCCCGCGCGGCGCTGGCCGAGGCCCGCACCGGCTCGGCCGCCGCCGTGCTCGCCGCCGAACAGGAACTGGCCCAGCAACAGCGCGCGACCGAGATCGTCGCCCTGCAGACGGCCAAGGCCGACGCCGACGCCGCCGATCGCCTCGCCGTGGCCCGCACCGCGCTCGACAGCGCCCGCCGCACCGGCGCCGCCGACGCGATCGCCGCGGCCGAAGCAGCAGTGCGCACCGCCGAGGCCGACGCCACCCTCGCCGCCCGCACCGGATCGGCCGATCGGGCCCGTGCCGCCGAAGGCGTCGCGCTCGCCACCGCACGGTTGACCGAGGCCCGCGCCCCGCGTGACACCAGCACGCTCGCGGCCGCCGTCACCGCAGCCGACGAGGACGTCGAGCGGGCCCGGGCCGACCTCGACGACGCCGCCGCCCAGGCCGGCGTGTCGATCCCGGCCGGCGAGGTCGTCTTCCTCCCCCGTCTCCCCCAGCGCGTCGACGAGGTGAAGGGCCGCGTCGGCGACGCCCCGGCCGGGCCGCTGGTCACGCTGTCGGGCGCCAGCGTGCGCGTCGACACCTCGATCGACGCCGCCGACGCCGGGACCGTCACCGTCGGCACCGCGGTCACGATGCGGCTCGCCGATCTCGATCGCCGGCTCACCGGCGTCGTCACCGAGGTCGCGGACAAGCCCGGCACCGGTGGAGCCGGCGCGTCGCAGATCGCCGTCGTCATCACCCCCGACGACGTCGCCGCCGCCGCCGAGCTCGCCGGCGCTGCGGTGGTCGTCACCGTCCCGCTCGCCACCACCGCGGGCGAGGTGCTCGTGGTCCCCGCGGCGGCCGTGATCAGCGCCCTCGACGGTGCGACCACCGTGAAGGTGGTCGGCCGGGACGGCACGGTGCGCACCGCCGCCGTACGAACCGGCCTGAGCGCCAAGGGCGTCGTCGAGGTCGCCCCCCTCGACGGTGCGACGCTCGGCCCCGGGGACCGGGTCGTGATCGGCGAACGGGCGGTTCCCCTTGCCGCCCCGACCGCCCCGACGACCCCGACGACGACCCCGCCGACGACCGGGGGCGATCGTGGCTGACGTCCTGGCCCTGCGCGGGGTGTGCCGGCACTTCCCCGGCAACCCACCGGTCGAGGTCCTCGCCGACCTCGCGCTCACCGTTCGCGTCGGCGAGTACCTGGCCGTCGTCGGTCCGAGCGGGTCGGGCAAGTCGACCCTGTTGAACGTCCTCGGCCTGCTCGATCGCCCGAGCGCAGGCACCTACGAACTCGACGGGATCGACACCACGACGCTGTCCGACGGGCGTCGCAGCGCCCTTCGGGCCGGCCGCATCGGTTTCGTGTTCCAGAGCTTCCATCTGCTGGCGCAACGCAGCATCGAGGAGAACGTGATGATGGCCGAGCTCTACGGCGCCGGTGCTCGACGGCGACGGCGAGGGCGGCGCGAACGGGCACGATCGGCGCTCGAGCAGGTCGGCCTCGGACACCGCCTCGGTGCGGCCGCCGGCACCCTGTCGGGGGGTGAGCGCCAGCGCGTCGCCATCGCCCGCGCGCTCGTGACCGCGCCGGCGATCCTGCTGTGCGACGAACCGACCGGCAACCTCGACCGCGCCAACACCGCGGCGGTGCTCGCCACGTTCGACGAGCTCCATGCGCGGGGGATGACGATCGTCGTCATCACCCACGACGCGACCGTCGCGGCCCGGGCCGACCGCCGTGTCGGCATGGTCGACGGCCGGCTGGTGGCGGCATGACCCGCACCCGGATGGCGGTGGTGGACCTGCTCACCGAGGCCCTCGCCGGGATCATGGCCCGACCCGGTCGCACCGTGCTGACCGTCCTGGGCACCGTCGTCGGGATCACCGCGCTGGTCGCCACGCTCGGGATCTCGGCCACCGCCGGCAACCAGATCGTCGGGCGCTTCGACGCCCTCGCCGCGACCCAGGTGACCGTCACCGTGCAGTCCTCGCGCGTCGGTGGCGCCGAGCGCGCCCTGGGAACCCTGCCCTGGGACGTCGAGCGCCGGTTGCAGCTCAACGGGGTCGTCGCTGCCGGCGCCCTGGCCGAGGTCTCCTTCGGTGACGGCACCGGTGTGCGCCCGAACCGGTTCCGCGACCCGATGTCGCGCGACGAGCGGAACCTCGCGACCCTGGCCGCCTCACCCGGGCTGCTCGGCGCCGTGCGTGGCCAGGTGCTCGACGGACGATGGTTCGACGCGGGCCACGTCAGGCGCGCCGACCGCGTGGCCGTGCTCGGCGAGCAGGCCGCCCGATCGCTCGGCATCGCCTCGGTCGGTGACCAGCGGGCCGTGTTCGTGGGCGGCGAGGGGTTCACCGTGATCGGCATCATCGCCACCCCACGGCGCGAACCCTCGCTCGGCAACGCCGTGATCGTGCCGTGGGGTGCAGCGCAGGACCGGCTCCCGAGAGTGGTGCCGTCGCGCGTCGTCATCGACACCGAGCTCGGCGCCGCCCGCCTCGTGGCGTCGCAGGCCGCCCTTGCCCTCGATCCGGGCAACCCCGACGGTCTGGCCGTCGTGGCGCCGGGCGATCCCCGGGCGGCGCGTGCCGCAGTCACCCGCGACGTCGACGGTCTGTTCCTGCTGCTCGGTGCCATCACGCTCGTCGTCGGCGCGATCGGCATCGCCAACGTCACCTTGGTGACCGTGCTCGAACGGGTCGGCGAGATCGGCCTGCGACGAGCCCTCGGCGCAGCCCGGCGCCACATCGCGGCCCAGTTCCTCGTCGAGTCCTCCTTCCTCGGGCTGATCGGCGGGGTGGTCGGCTCGAGCGTCGGGCTCGTCACCATCGTCGGCGTCGCCGCCGCCCGGTCGTGGACGCCGGTCCTCGATCCGGTCGTCCCGCTGGCCGGCCCCGTGCTGGGCGGGGTCGTCGGGCTCCTCGCCGGGCTCTACCCGGCGCTTCGCGCCGCTGCGCTGGAACCGGTCGACGCACTGAGAACAGGACTGTGAGCACAGAATGAGAACGATGCGCGTGTTGGTGGTCGACGACGAGGTCCAACTCGCCGAGGCGGTCCGTCGAGGCCTGGTGGCCGAGGGGTTCGCCGTCGACGTCGCCCACGACGGCGACGACGGGCTGTGGCGAGCGCTCGAGGTCGCCTACGACGCCATCATCCTCGACCTGATGCTCCCCAAGCGCAACGGCTACCTGGTCTGCCGGGAGCTCCGGGCCCGTGACGTGTGGACCCCGATCCTCATGCTCACGGCGAAGTCGGGCGAGTGGGACGTCGCCGAGGGGCTCGACACCGGTGCCGACGACTATCTGACCAAACCGTTCTCGTTCGTGGTGCTCGTCGCCCGGGTGCGGGCGCTCACCCGGCGCAGCTGGGCCACCCGGGCCGGCACCCTGGTGGTCGGCGATCTCGTCGTCGACCCGACGGCGCGCACCGCGGCCCGTGCCGGGGTCACCGTCGAGCTGACCCGGCGGGAGTTCGACCTGCTCGAGACGCTCGCCCGACGACCCGGGGAGGTGTTGCGAAAGGCCGAGCTGCTCGACGCGGTGTGGGGCCTCGACTTCGCCGGCGACCCCAACGTGGTCGAGGTCTATCTCGGCTACCTCCGGCGCAAGCTCGACCGACCGTTCGGACGGTCCTCGTTGCAGACGGTGCGCGGCGTCGGCTACCGGCTGGTCGACGATGCGTAGGCTCGGCTCGCTGCGGGTGCGGATCACCGCCGTGGTCACCGTGCTCACCGGGGTCTTCCTCGGCATCGTGGTCGCCATCGTCGGCGGTCAGCTCCGCCTGGACGTGCTCGGCGCCGTGATCGACGCCGAGGAGCCGACCAACCCGGCCCTGGACCCCGCCGACGAATCGATCGACACGGTGTTCGGCGGGGTCGGCGACGAGTTCCTCGGCACCATCGTGCGTTCGTCGTGGGAGCGCCTGGCCGCGGCGGGGCGACTCCCGCTCGTGTGGGAGGCCCTCGGCCTCCCCCCGCCGCCCGACGGCGCCGCGATCGTGGTGTGGTCGACCGATCCGACCTACGAGGTGCAGGTGACCGGCGCGTCGGCCGACGCGACCGCCGGTGCGCCCCCGGTCCCGTCGGTGCGGATCCGCTTCGAGGAGTGGCTCGCAGCGACGGGGCTGGTCGAGTCGGGCTACACCCCGGACCAGCTCTCCCGTGAGGTGTCGGGCGAGGGCATCACCATCATCGGGGTGAAGAGCCTCGTCGACGCCGAGGACGCCGTGGCGACGGCCGTGCGCAACTTGTGGCTGCTGGCCGGGGCGCTCACCGTCGGGGTCGGGGTCGTCACCTGGGTGGCGACCGGGCGCACGTTGCGGCCCGTGGCCCGGATGTCGCGTCGGGTCGAGGAGATCCGCGCTGCGGGTGCCGGGGACCGGATCCCCGAACCGGGCACCGGCGACGAGATCGATCACCTGGCCCGGACGGTGAACTCGATGCTGGCCCGCCTCGACGACGCGGCGATCGCGCAACGCCGCTTCGTCGCCGACGCCTCCCACGAACTGCGCAGCCCACTCGCCGTGCTGCGCACCGAGGCCGAGGTCGCGCTCGCCCACCCGGCCACCGTCGAGACGCCGCGCATGGCCACCGCGGTGTTGAACGAGACCGTGCGGCTCGAGGGCCTCGTCGACGATCTCCTGGTGCTCGCCCGTGCCGACGACCCGGCCCCGGCCCACCATCTCGGGGCGCTTCCCCTCGTCGACGTCGAGGAGATCGCCCTCACCGAAGCGGCCCGGGCCCGGCGGCTGCCGGTGACCGTGGCCGACGTGCTCGCCGGCCGGGTGCGGGCCCATCCGATCGACGTCACCCGCATCGTGCGCCACCTGCTCGACAACGCCGCCCGCTACGGCGCCGCCACGGTGGCGCTCACCGTGCGCCGCAACGGCGAGCAGGTCATTCTGATCGTGGACGACGACGGCGACGG
This sequence comes from Acidimicrobiales bacterium, assembly GCA_044370695.1. Lineage (GTDB taxonomy): Bacteria > Actinomycetota > Acidimicrobiia > Acidimicrobiales > Ilumatobacteraceae > JBEIFW01. The sequence continues at coordinate 12,940 of JBILVB010000081.1, forward strand.
TGTGCCGCTCGCCGAACGGGAACGGATCTTCGAGCGCTTCGCGCGCACCGAGGCCTCACGGGCCCGCGATGCCGGCGGGGTCGGGCTCGGTCTTGCCGTCGTGCGAGCGACGGTGCAGCGCCTCGGCGGTCACATCGGCGTCGGCGACAGCCCGCTGGGCGGCGCCCGCTTCATCGTGCAGTTGCCGGCCGCCGGCTGAGCCGGGTGTTCACGCCCCGCGGCGGTTGCCTCGACGGCTCAACGACCGCTTGTGCTCGATGAAGTCGACGAGCACGTAGTCGCCGAGGTTCTCCGGGGTCGTGTAGAAGGCGCGACCCCGATTCATCTGGGTGATCTTCTCGACGAACGCCTTCAGGTAGGCGTTGGCGTCGAGCATGAACGTGTTGATCCGGATCCCGTCGCGCGTGCAGCGGGCGACCTCGCGCAAGGTGGCCTGCACCGTCTCGGGCACCGGGGGATAGGAGAAGAACACCTCGCCGTCGGGTTCGATGTGGGCGGTCGGCTCGCCGTCGGTGATCATGATGATCTGCTTGGTGCCGGTCTGACGCGCCAGCAACTGCCGGCTGAGCAGGAAGCCGTGCTGCATGTTCGTGCCGTACACGAAATCCCACGACACCTCGGGGAGCTGCTCGGCCTTCAGGACCCTGGCCACCTCCGAGAAACCCACGATCCCGAGGTAGTCGCGAGGGAACTGGGTGGAGATGAGCGAGTGCAGTGCCATCGCCACCTTCTTGGCCGGCAGGAAGTTGTCCCGCATCGGCATCGACAACGACAGATCGAGCATCAGCACCGTCGAGGACCGTGTGAGCACCTCGGTGCGTTCGATCTCGAAGTCCTCCGACGACAACCGCACCGGCGTGCCCGAACCCTGCCGGGTGATCGCGTTGCGGATCGTGCGGTGCAGGTCGAGGTTGAACGGATCGCCGAACTCGTAGGGCTTCGAGTCGTAGGTGCGCTCGTGCCCGATGCCCGTGCGGGCGATCTGGTGGCCCCCCATCTTGTCCTTGGTGAGCTTGGCGAACAGGTCTTCGAGGGCGTTCGCCCCGATCTTGCGGATGCCGCGTGGCGTCAGCTCGTAGCGGCCTTCCTTGTTCTCGATCAGCCCGGCGTTCTCCAGCATCTTGGCCAGTTCGGCCAGCCGCTCGAGCGAGCGCGCCGCGTCGTCGCCCAGCAGGTCGGAGACCTTGTCGAGGTCGGCCTCGGCAAGAGCGCCAGGGTTGGTAGCGCCCCGCAGGAGCTGCTCGAGCTGGTCCATGTCGCCGAGTTGGTCGAAGAGCTGGGCCGCTTCGGCGAACCCGAGCGGATCCTGACCGGAGAAGTCGTAGCGCTGCTCCCAGCCCATCTGCGGGAACAGCCCGCGCAGGTGCTCGCCGAGCTGCTGGACCTGCCAGTTGAGATCCATGTCCTGCAGGAGCTGTTCGCTCAGGCCCTGGAGCTGGGCGCGCTGCTCGGGCGTCATCGAGTTGAGCATCCGCTGCATGTTCGCCATGCGCTGGGCCATCACCTCGAGCAGCTCGTCGAGGTTCTGCGGATTCTCGGGGAAGAAGTCCCCGAAGCGCTGCATGAACTCCTCGAAGCCCGGGTCCTCGCCCCGGGACCGCTTGTCGAGCATCTCGTTGAGGCTCGACAGCATGTCCTTCATCCGCTGCATCTGGGCCTCGTCGATGTTCTGCATCGCGCCCGCCATCTGGTTCACGTGCTGCTGCATCAGCTGCTGACGCAGCCGGTCGAGCAGCTCCTCGAAACGTTGCTGGGCCTCGGCCGAGGTGAAGTCGTACTGCTGCAGCTCGCGCACCTGACCGGCGAGGTCGGGCGGCAGCATGTCGAGCTGGAACTGCTTGTCGTCGGCGGTCTGACGACCGAGTTCCTGCTGGCGCGGATCGGGCGAAGCGGCCGCCTCCTGGCGGCGCTGGTCGAGCGACTGACGCTCGGCATCGACCACGTCGCGCAGCTCCTGGGCGATGTCGTCGTACACCCCGCCGAGGTCGTAGCGCTCGAGGGTGTCCTGCCGCTTGCGCCGCAGCTTCTCCATCAGCTCGCGGATCCCCTGGAGCCTCTCCCCGTTCCGGTCCTTGAAGCCGTTCTGCATCATGCGGCGCAGTGCGTTGTTGAGATCGCCGTGGTACAGCAGGTCGTCGGTGATCTCGTCGAGGATGGCGTCGGCGTCGAGGTCGAACCCCTTCTGGGTGCCGTCCCACCGGGAGTACGTGAAGCGAAGCGCCATGGCGGGAGGCTACCGCCCGACCGAGGAGCCGGAACGCTCAGCCTCCTGCGGCCTGCAGCACGTTCCCCGCCGGCAGGTTCGCCGCATCGAAGAAGGCGAGGAACTCCCGCGTGGAGCCCTTCAGGTAGCGGGCCCGATCACCACCCATCCGACGGTCGAGCAGCGTCGGGGTGATCTGCCCGTCGGGGCCGTGAGCGAACGTGAAGAACGTGGGCCAGGTGCCGTTGATGTCGAGCTGCATCGCCCGGACACACCCCATCGACACGAGCACGTCCGACAGCATGATGGCGTCCACCTTGCCCACGGCGCCGTACATGAGGCGGCCGTCGGCGAGCACGCACACCGAGGAGCGCAGCACGAACATCTCGTTGCCGAAGTCCGCCCCCCACCAGACACCCTTGCTGTCGCGGACCATGGCCTTGCCGGCGTCGACGAGCAGCGGAAGATTCTGGCGCAACGACACCCAGGTGCCGTCGTCGACCAGATCACGGCCGAACGCCCCGACCGTGGCCTTTCCGTTCCGATCGACGGCGAGGGTGGCCTCCCCCTCGAGCAACGGCCGCACGACCCGACCCTCGGTCTTGTAGCCACCCTTGATGTGCTCGAACCGGAACCCTCCGTTGAACGCAGCGATCACCATCGGCTGGAGCTCGGAGGGCACCCTGTTCCCCAGACTCCAGTCCTTGCCCCCGGGCACGTCCGAGCCGTTGAACAACCCGGCGCGCACGTACCGCTGGTCGATGACGGCGAAGCTGCCGATCACCGAGGGGTAGGCCGTCGAGGGACGCCACGACGTGGCCCAGACGGCGGGGTGACCGCCGGCGGATGCGACGGGAACCCAGGCACCTTCCCCCTCGAGCGCCGGACTGACGACGGACGCCAGATCCCCCGGGCGCGCCGGTGGCGGGGGGACCGTGGTCGGGGGGACCGTGGGTGGCGCCGCCGTCGTCGGGGCCGCAGGGGTCGGGGCTTCGAGGGTCGGGACCGTCGAGGGCACCGTCGTCGGCGGCGCGACCGTGGTCGCCTCGGTCGTCGGCGCCGCGGTCGTCGCCGACATGGCCGGCACCGTGAGCGCGAGTTCGTCGGCGGGACGAGTGGACGGCGGCGCAGAGAACACCCAGCGCTCGACGACGTCGACCAGCCGACCGAGGCCGTGCTCACGGGCCCACGTGACGGCACGCTGCTCCACGGTGTCCCCGTTCGGGGTGGTCACGAACGAGACCAGTGACGAGCCGAGACCGCCGATCATGAGCGCCACGAGGCCGACCAGCATCTGGCCGAGGATGCGGCGACGCCGCCAACCCGCACGCTGCCAGCGTCGCACCGGGCCGGCGAGCGACGACCGGTCCTCTCCTACCGCGCTGTTCGCCCGATCGAGTTCGACCGTCGACACGACAACCCCCACTCGGCATTCGTGCGTACGCCGTCAACGTAGCGGCTCTGCCCTCAGGTGGGCACAACGCCCAACTCCGCCGATCACCTAGCCTAGGTGTCGTCATGCGCGTACCCCGCACGTTCGTTTTCGTGGATCTCGGCGGCTTCACGAATTACACCGCCAGTCACGGTGACGACGCGGCCGGCGCGATCCTGTCCACCTTCCGGGCGATCGCTCGCGAGGTTGCCTCCGAGCGGGGCGTGCGGATCGCGAAGTGGCTGGGAGACGGCTGCATGATCGTCGCGGTCGATCAGCCCGACGCCGTCGCCGCGACGCTCGAACTCGAACATCGGTGCCGCCGAGCGGTCCGCCCCCTCAATCTGCGAGCCGGGCTCGCCACCGGTTATGCGCTGCTGTTCGAGGGCGACGACTACATCGGCTCGGCGGTCAACCTGGCGGCTCGCCTGTGCGACGTCGCCGGCCCGTGGGAGGTGCTCGCTCCCGCAGCGATCGCCGCAGAACTGCCGGTGGGCGTCGTCGCGCAGCCGCACGGCACCATCGACCTGCGCGGCTTCCCGGAGGCGATGGAAGTCGTCGAGCTCTCCGGGGACGTCGAGCCCAAGGAGCGCAACGACACCGGCGAGCTGTGGACCCGCTCGCCGTTCGTCGCGTGACCGTACTCGGGGTCGCCTGTCCGTCGGTGGTGTCACTGGGGTACGCACCGACGTCGGACCACGCCGATCGCCGGGCGCCGGCCCGTCCCAACGGCCTCGCCACCCGAGCCGCCGAAGACCTGGCCGTCCTCGCCTCCCACGGGGTGCGGGTCGTGCGGCTACCGGTCGACTGGTCCCGCCTCGTTCCCACCCCGGCCGGGCCCGATCACGCCACGATCGAGTGGTACCGAAGCGTGCTCGACGCCGCACGGGT
>JBILVB010000082.1:0-17285 GCA_044370695.1 Acidimicrobiales bacterium
TCGGCACCGCGATCAGCTCGGTGTCGCAGTACCGAGCCAGCATCGGTGCCGTGCAGAACCGGTTGGAGCGCACGGTCAACAACCTGACCGTGGGCGTGGAGAACCTGGCGGCGTCGGAGTCCCGGATCCGGGACACCGACATGGCCGACGAGATGGTCAACTTCACCAAGTCCCAGATCCTCTCCCAGGCCGGCTCGGCGATGTTGGCCCAGGCCAACCAGTCCTCGCAGGGCGTGCTGCAGCTCCTGCGGTGATCCCTCCACCGGGCGGGCCGGCGTCGCGCCGCCCCGCCCGGTGACCGGACCGGGTCCTCGAGGCGGAGGTTCCGGTCCGGTCAAGGGGATGTTGCTAAAGCTTCAGCCCCTCCGTGCCGATCCCTACGGTGCCGCCGCAGGAGGCGGCGGTACGACCGGGACCGGTCGTGAAGTCTCACGGAGGACAAGCAGTGGCTCTTCGGATCAACACCAACGTTGCGGCACTGAACGCGTACCGCAACCTCAACGCCACCGACTCGCTCATGTCGAAGTCGTTGGAGAAGCTGTCGTCGGGGTTCCGGATCAACCGGGCGGCCGACGACGCGGCGGGCCTGGCCATCTCGGAAGGCCTGCGCAGCCAGATCAACGGGTTGAAGGTGTCGGTGCGCAACGCGCAGGACGGCATCTCGATGGCCCAGACGGCGGAAGGCGCGCTCAACGAGGTGCACGCCATCCTCCAGCGGGTGAAGGAACTCGCGGTCCAGTCGGCCAACGGTTCGCTGGGCTCCTCGGAGCGCAGCTACATCGACACCGAGTCCGATGCGCTCCACACCGAGCTCGGCCGTATCCAGAAGTCGACGACGTTCAACGGCACCGCGGTGTTCGGCACGGGCGCGAAGTTCACCTTCCAGGTGGGCAACTCGAACTCGACCTACGACCAGATCTCGTTCGACAACACCGGCGTCGACCTCAGCTCGCTGATCAGCGGCATCGACCTGACGTCGCAGGGTGGCGCCCAGAGCGCCCTGGCCACCATCGGCACCGCGATCAGCTCGGTGTCGCAGTACCGAGCCAGCATCGGTGCCGTGCAGAACCGGTTGGAGCGCACGGTCAACAACCTGACCGTGGGCGTGGAGAACCTGGCGGCGTCGGAGTCCCGGATTCGGGACACCGACATGGCCGAGGAGATGGTCAACTTCACCAAGTCCCAGATCCTCTCCCAGGCCGGCTCGGCGATGTTGGCCCAGGCCAACCAGTCCTCGCAGGGCGTGCTGCAGCTCCTGCGTGGTTGATCCCACCGGACGGGGCTCCGGATGGGCCGATGCGCCGCAAGGCGCCCGGCCCGCCGGGGCCCTTCCCCGTTCCTGACCGACCGACTCCCCCGAGGGATTGACCGATGGCCTCCTCCGCGATCGACGGACTGGTGTCCGGGCTCGACACGACGGCGATCGTGACGCAGCTCATGTCGATCGAGCGTCAGCCGCAGAGCCGGCTGAGGACGCAGCGCACCGACGAGCAGCGCAGGTTCGATGTCCACAACACCCTCAACACCAGGATGCGGGCGCTCGCGGACGCGGCCCGGACCCTGCGGTTCGAGTCGGGCTGGAACACCCGCAGTGCGGTGTCCAGCGATGACAGCGCTCTGGTCGCGACCGCCGGGGCGGGATCGACACCGGCCCGACTCCAGCTCCGCGTGGACCGGCTGGCGGCGGCGCACTCGCTGTTGAGCTCGGCCGGCGTGGCGTCGATGGCGGACGTGGTCGCCACGGGTCCGCTCACCATCGGATCGACGACGGTCAGCGACATCGGTGACGGATCGCTGGCATCGGTGATCGCCGCGGTCAACTCCTCCGGCGCCGGCGTGACGGCGAGTGCCGTTCAGGTCGAACCGTCCGTGTACCGATTGCAGCTCAGCGCTCGCAGCTCCGGGGCCGCCGGCGTGTTCACGGCGAGCGGGCTCGGCTCGTCGCTCGGCTCGCTGTCGATCCTCAGCCAGGGCCAGGACGCCGAGCTCACGATGGGCACCACGAATCCGGTGACCGTCCGGTCGGCCTCCAACACCTTCACCGGGCTCGCGGACGGCGTGACCGTGACGGTGAAGAAGCAGACCAGCAGCGCCGTCAGCCTGGACATCGGCACCGATGCGGGGGCCACGGCGACGCGGGTGCAGAAGCTCGTCGACGCCTACAACGACGTGCTCTCCTACGTGTCGGCGAACTCGGGCTACGACCCGGCGACCAGACGCGCCGGCGTACTCCTCGGCGAGCAGGCGGCGAGCCAGGTGACCTCGGCCCTGCGTGAGAGCCTCGTCGTGGCTTCGAGCGGTGATCTGACCGTGTTCCGGGTCGGGATGAGCACCGACCGCACCGGCCGGCTGAGCTTCGACCGCGCGGCGTTCCTCGCCGCCCACGACGCGAACCCGACCGGGGTGAAGGCGCTCTTCCAAGGTGGCACCGGTGGATCCGGGTTCGCTGCGCTCGTGCAGGCCGAGGTCGACGATGCGACCGCAGCCGGAACGGGCCGTCTCGCCGGCGTGATCGCCGGGAGCCAGAGTCGCCTGCGGGACCTCGACAGCTCGATCCAGTCCTGGGACAGCCGGCTCGCCTCGCGGGAGAAGCAGATCCGCAGCCAGTTCGACGCGCTGGAGACGGCGCTCGGCCGGCTGCGGAACCAGAGTTCCTGGCTGGCGGGCCAGATCGGCAAGTTGCAGTGACCGGCCAATCCGAGGTGAGTGGATGAACGCTCGAACCCTGCGCGAACGCTACGTGTCGGACACGGTGGCCACGGCCTCGCCGGCTCGCCTCGTCGTCATGCTCTACGACCGCATGGCGCTCGATCTGCGCCAGGCCGAAGCGGCGTTCGAGTCCGGCGACCGCGGACGCGGCCAGGAGCTGACCCGGCATGCGAGCGACATCGTGTGCGAGCTGATGGCGTCGCTCGACGTGTCGTCCTGGGAGGGGGCTGCCGGGTTGATGCAGCTCTACACCTGGTTCCTGAAGGAACTGATCGGCGCCGGCACGGTCGGTGATCTCGGCCGGCTGGCGGCCGTCCGTCGCCAGATCGAGTCGCTCGCCGAGGCCTGGCGGGAAGCGGCCGTGCACCTGGCGGCGAAGGCGTCTTGACCGACCCGACCGTCGCCGCGTGGGATCTGGTCCTCGCAGCGCTCGAGACCCGCCTGGAGCGGATCCGGGCGGCCGTCGAGGCCGCCGAGGATCCCGGCCTCGAACCGTTCGAACCCCCCGATCTTCCGCCGATGCCGGCGGCTGTCGCCGAGCGAGCGCAGCGCCTCCTGGAACGGACCCAGGCCGTCGAGCAACTGATGGTCGAGCGCCGCGACGCGCTCGGTCGGGCAGTCGCCTCGCTCCCGCGCCGCCGCCCCGGCGAGGACGCCGGAGGGGCGCGCTACGTCGATCGGGCCTGCTGAGCCCGATCCGGATCGTCAAGATCCAGAACGTCTGCAGAACCTGCTCAAGGTCGGCGCCCGACGCGCCGACGACATGACCGGGCAAGGAAGCCCGGCTTCGATCCCACGGACGGACGGCCCTGTCGAGGCTGCCCGTGAACGACATCACGATGACCGCGGTCCAGGTCGCCCTGCGTGGGCTGTCCCTGCGGCAGCGGGCGATCGCCGACAACATCGCCAACGTCGAGACGCCGGGGTTCCTCGCGAACCGGGTCGACTTCGAAGACAGCCTCCGGAACGCGATCGCCGGACGTGACCCCGGCTCGAGCGCGGCGTCCACCCGCAAGTCGCTCGATGCGACGAACCTGTCCGGCAACAACGTCAAGCTCGACGACGAGATCGTCACGCTCGTCGACACGAACCTCCGCTACCAGCTCGGCATCGAGGCGGCGAACGCCAAGTTCCGCCTCCTGCGCTCCGCGATCAAGGGGCAGTGATGAGTCTCTTCCAGGCCCTCCACACCGCCGGCAGCAGCCTCCGGGTCCAGCGGACCTGGATGGACGCGATCAGCGACAACATCGCCAACCTGAACACCGTCCGTCCCTTCGACGAGGTGCCGTTCCGGGCCCGGCTGGTGCTGGCTCGATCGGTCGACGGGACCGGCGCCAGCCCGCTCGATCCGAGCGGGGCCGTGGGCGAGGGCGCTGCGGTCACGGGGATCGCCTACGGCGGTGACCCCCAGGGCCGTCTCGTGTTCGATCCGAGCCATCCCTACGCGAACGAGCAGGGACTCGTGCGAACGCCCGACATCGAACTCGGCGAGCAGATGGTGCAGCTCCTGGCCGCACAGCGCTCCTACCAGGCGAATCTCGCCGTCGTGGAGCGTGCTCGCGACGCCTACAGCGCAGCGCTCTCGATCGGCCGGTGATCCGATGGCACTCGACGGCATCTCCTCGAGGCTCGTGTCGCTCCCGACGCTTCCCGTCACGGGAACGGCGGCGTCGAGCGGCACGAGCGGTGGCGGGTTCGTGGATTCGCTGAGCAAGGCCCTGTCATCGTTGCAATCGCAACAAGCGACCACCGATGCGCTCGCGGAGGCCGGGCTCACCGGGGACTTGACCAACGTCCACGACTACATGATCGCAGCGACCCAGGCGCAGCTCGCCACGGACCTGACCGTGGCCGTGCGGAATCGCGCGCTCGAAGCATTCACCTCGATCATGACGATGCCGGTGTGATGTGGCCGCACTCGACCTGACCTCCGTTCGCAAGAGGGCCAACGGGCTGTTCAAGGGGTTCACCCGGGGCCAGATCGCGATGCTGGCGATCGCGCTGGCGGGCACGGTCGTCGGGGCGTTCCTGTTCCTCAACTGGGCGTCGACGACGACCTATGCGTCGCTGTACTCGGGGCTCAGCGCGAAGGACGCAGCGTCGGTGACCCAGGAGCTCACCGCCCGCGGCGTCCAGTACCAACTCGCGAACGGCGGCGCCACGATCATGGTGCCCGAGCAGCAGCTCTACCAGCTGCGCCTCGACCTCTCGGCCAAGGGCCTCCCCGAGTCCGGTGCGACGGGCTGGGACCTGCTCGACAAGCAGGGCCTGACCACGTCGGACTTCCGCCAGCGGGTCGACTTCCAGCGTGCGCTCGAAGGGGAGCTCTCGAAGACGATCGGCTCCCTGCAGGGGGTCAAGGCGGCGACGGTCCATCTGGTCATCCCGCGCTCGGACATCTTCAGTGCCGACGACCGCAAGCCGTCGGCGTCGGTCCTGGTGGCGACGACGGAGAGCACCCCGTTGTCGAGCCAGCAGGTCAAAGCGATCGTCCACCTCGTGGCGTCCTCGGTCGAAGGCCTGACGCCCGAACAGGTGACCTTGGCCGATGCGAAGGGGCGGGTGCTGTCGGCTGCCGGCAACGACCCGTTGGGCTCCGGCGACGACCGGGCCGACCAGAACCGCGTGTTCGAGCAGAACCTCGCCCGGCAACTGACCACCATGCTCGAATCGGTGACGGGACCGGGCAAGGCGAAGGTCACCGTGACCGCGGCGCTCGACTTCGACCGGCGCCAGACGACGACCGAGCGATTCCCGGCCGATCCGAACCAGGCGACCGCTCCGGTCGTGCGGGAGACCACCAACGACGAGAACTACGCCGGGACCGGTACGCCGGCCGGTGGACCGCTCGGGCCGGTGGTCAACGCACCGCAGCAGGGGGCCAACGGGGCGCAGACGACCTACACGAAGAAGGCCGGTGACAAGACGTATGCCGTGGGCAAGGTGACCGAGTCGTTCACCTCGGCGCCCGGGGCCGTGAAGCGGCTGTCGGTGGCGGTGCTCGTCGACGAAGGGGTCGGGGTCGACGAGGCTCGTGTCGGGGACCTGGTTCGGGCCGCCTCCGGCTACGACGAGGCGCGGGGCGACCTGGTGCAGGTCACGACCCTGCCGTTCGACGAGACCGTGGCGACCGACGCCACCAAGGCGCTCGACGAGGCGGCCAAGGCCGAGGAGGCAGCCGGCAGCGGTCTCGACGAGACGATCACGACCGCCGCCACGGTGTTCCTCGTGTCGTTGATCCTCCTGCTCGCCTGGCGCAGCGCCAAGCGGCCCGAGCGCCTGCGCAAGAAGGCCGAGGCACTCGCCGCCGCGCAGGACAAGGAGGAGCGGGAACGGGTGCAGGCCACGATGCGGGAGGCCGTCGACGCAGCCCGGGCGCTGGGCGGACCCCGCGAGGTGATGGTCGCCGGCGAGCAGCAGGACCTGATCCTGATCCCGCAGCTGATCGCGCCGGCCTCGAGCCAGGAGACCCGTCAGATCAACGACCTCATCGAGCGGCAGCCCGACGACGTCGCCCGAATGCTGCGGACCTGGCTCGCCGATCGGAGGGGATGATGCCGTCGAAGGAAATCACCATCGAGTCCCTGTCGGGGACGCAGAAGGCCGCGATCATGCTGATGCAGCTCGGCGCGGACCAGTCGTCCAAGGTGTTGCGGATCCTGACCGAGCAGGAGATCGCCGACGTCATGGCCGAGGTCGCCCGGCTACGGCGGGTCAAGACCGAGGTGGTGAACGACGTCCTCACCGAGTTCGTCGCCATGACCGAGGCGTCGACGGCGATCACCACCGGCGGCATCGAGGTCGCTCGCAAGATGCTGGAGCGCACCCTCGGGCCGGAGCGGGCCCAACAGGTGCTCGACGCCGTCACCGCCGGCATGGCGGAACTGCCCTTCGAGTTCCTGCAGCGACTCGATCCGCGCCAGGTGCTGTCGTACCTCCAGGACGAACACCCGCAGACCATCGCCCTCGTGCTCGCCCACATGCCGCCCGAACGCGCGGCGATGGTGATCGGTGGTCTCAACGACGCGCTCCAGCGCGACGTCGCCCATCGGGTCGCGGTGATGGACCGCACGTCGCCGGAGGTGATCAAGCAGGTCGAAGAAGTGTTGGCCCGCAAACTCGTCAGCGTCGTGAACACCGGTGAGCTCTCCTCGGCGGGTGGGGTGCAGAGTCTCGTCGAGATCCTCAACCGCTCCGACCGACCGACCGAACGCCTCATCCTCGAGGGTCTCGAGCGCACCTCGCCCGATCTGGCCGACGAGGTGCGTCAGCGGATGTTCGTGTTCGAGGACATCGTGCAACTCGACGACCGCAGCGTGCAGCTCGTGCTGCGCCACGTGGACAACAAGGATCTGGCCGTCGCGCTCAAGGGCGTGAAGATGGACGTCCAGCAGAAGATCCTGCGGAACATGTCCGAGCGAGCGTCGGCGAACCTGACCGACGAGATCAGCCTGCTCGGGCCGATCCGCATCACCCAGGTCGAGGAAGCCCAGTCGGGCATCGTGCGCATCATCCGGTCGCTGGAGGAGTCGGGTCAGCTGCTGTTGAGTCGGGGTGGCGATGAGTTCGTCGCCTGAGGCGCCGGCGCGACCGCGCGGTCGGATCGTCCGGGCCGCCGAGCACCGCTCGCTCGACTTGCGGGACCTTGCGACCGGCTCCTCGCTCACGGTCGCAGCGGTCGACCAGGCCACGCTCGCCCAGTTGCGCCAGTCTGCGTACGACGAGGGGTTCGCGCAGGGCCTGCAAGAGGGCGTCGTCGCCGGATGGGCCGAGGCCGAGCGCCGACTCGCCGAGGAATCCGACCGTCGGCGGACCGAGACGGCTGCGCTGGTCGCGACGCTGTCGGCCGCCACCGAGCGGGCCGTGGCGGCCGACCGGCTCCGTCTCCACGAGCTCGCCGACGAGCTGCTGGACACGGCGCTCACCCTGGCCGAGGACGTCCTCGGTCACGACGTGCGCTGGTCCCCGTCGGCCGGACAGGACGCGCTGCGTCGGGCGCTCGCCGTCCTGGGCGACGACGTCGCGACCTTCGTCGCGCGTCTGCATCCCGACGACGTGGAGTCCCTCGGCGCGTCCCCAGGGCCGGCGGGCGCCAGCTTCGAGGTGGTCGCGGATCCGACGGTCGGCCGGGGCGGGTGCATCGTCGAAGCGGGTGCTGCGCGCGTCGACGCTCGGCTCGGTGCGGCGATGGCCCGCGTCCGGGCCGCACTCTCGGCCGAGGTCGACGCGTGACGACCCTGGTGCGCAGTCATCCTCGTCTGGCCGCGATGCGCGAGGCCGCCCGACCGGTCCGCTCCGGCCGGGTCACCGGTGTGTCCGCGATGTCGCTCGAGATCGCCGGCGTCGCGGCCGGGCTGGGCGACGAGATCCTGGTCGAGGGTGCAGGCGGCACGCTCAGCGGCGAGGTGGTGGCCATGCGGCGGGACGCCGTCGTGTGCATGCCGTTCGGGGAGCTGCGGGGAGTGCGGATCGGCGACCGGGCCCGTCACTCCGGGCGGCCTCCGAGTCTGTCGGTCGGTTGGGACCTCCGGGGTCGCGTGCTCGACGGGCTCGGGCGTCCCCTCGACGGCCGCCCGCTGCCGGCGTCGGCGGCGCGCGTGACGGTGGAGGGGGATGCCCCGCACCCCTTGCGTCGGGCCCGGGTGAGCCGACCCCTGCCCCTGGGGGTCAAGGTGCTCGACACGCTGGTGCCCTGCGGGCGGGGCCAGCGCATCGGGATCATGGCGGGCTCGGGGGTCGGCAAGTCGAGCCTGCTGTCGATGATCGCTCGCGGGACCGAGGCCGAGATCTCGGTGTTGGCGCTCGTCGGCGAACGTGGGCGCGAGGTCCGAGAGTTCATCGAGCACGACCTCGGGCCGGAGGGCCTGGCCCGTTCGGTCGTGGTCGTGGCGACGTCCGACGAACCGGCGATGGTGCGGCTCCGGGCTGCGTACACCGCGACCCGCATCGCCGAGTGGTTCCGCGACGAAGGGTGCGACGTCGTGCTGATGATGGATTCCGTCACCCGCTTCTGCATGGCGCAGCGCGAGATCGGTCTCGCCGCCGGGGAGCCGCCTGCGACCCGCGGCTATCCGCCGTCGGTGTTCGGCCTCCTGCCCCGCCTGCTCGAGCGGGCCGGGGCCGCCGAGCAGGGATCGATCACCGGGCTCTACACGGTGTTGGTCGAGGGCGACGACCTCAACGACCCCGTGGGCGACGCCGTGCGGTCGATCCTCGACGGCCACGTCGTGCTCTCCCGTCGCCTGGCGACCGCCGGGCATTTCCCGACCGTCGACGTGCTGGAGTCGGTGTCCCGGGTGGCCCCGGCCATCACCACACCCGAGCAGCGACGAGCCGCCACCGAACTTCGGCGGCTGCTGGCGGCGCACCGGGACGCGAAGGACCTCGTCGAGATCGGTGCCTACGTCGCCGGGACGAACCCGCTGGTCGACCGTGCCGTCGAGCGGGCCGACGAGATCCGGGCGTTCCTCACGCAGGATCTGGACGAGACCGTTCCCGTGGTGGCGGCTTGGAGCGAACTCGCGCAGGTGGTGGCCCCGTGAAGCGGTACCGCTTCCGCCTCGCCGGGGTGCTCAAGGTGCGCCGGGCCACGGAGGACGCAGCCAAGGGACGCCTGGCGGAGGCCAATCGTGCCGTCAACACGGCCGAGGGGGACCTCGAGGCGCGCCGTCGCGCCTACGAGTCCCTCGAGCCGATGCGCCGCCAGCGGACCGCACGGCAGTTCCACGAAGAGGTCGAGCTCCGGCGAGCCGTGGCGCTGTCGGTCATCACGTCCCGTCAGCTCTTCGAAGACGCCCGTGCGACGGCCGAGTTGCGCCGGCGCGATCTCGTGGCGGCCCGTCAGGACGTCGAGGCGCTCGAACGGATGGAGGAGCGCGAGCGCGAGGCGCACGCGCTCGAGCGACGTCGGGACGAGGACCTCCTGGCCGACGACGTGGTGAACTCCCGGTTCAAGCGGCTCGACGGGGGTGAACCGTGATCCCGCCCGCCCTCGCGACGATCCAGGCGCGGATCAGTTCGATCGAGAGCCGGTTCCGACCCGCAGCGGCGAGCGACGGCACGTCGGGCTTCGCCTCGGCCCTCGACGCCGCCGTCGCGCAGCGCACGGCGGCCACGTCGGGGACCACGCCGATGCGCGCCTCGTCGCTCGACACGACGGCACGGATCACGGCTCCGGCCGCCACCCGGTACCCGACCGGGACGGAGATCGTGAACGAGGCAGCCAGTTACCTCGGCACGCCGTACGTGTTCGGGAGCGCGAATCCGAGCGTCGGACTCGACTGCTCGGGCCTCGTCAAGGTGGCCTTCGCCAAGTTCGGCATCGACCTGCCCCACTACACGGGGTCCCAGATCCAACTCGGCCGGCCGGTGGCGTCGCTCGCACAAGCCCGGCCCGGTGATCTGGTCTTCTTCGGTTCCGACATCGGGCACATGGGCATCTATCTCGGCAACGGCCAGATGCTGCACGCTCCCGAGACCGGAGACGTCGTGCGCGTCGCGCCGGTGCGCACCGACATCGTCGGGATCCGGCGCCTCACGGGCGCCGACGCTGCCGGCCTTCCCCGGCTTCCCGGCACACCGGTGGTCGGCGGAGCGGGGATCGCCTTGCGCGACGCCGCTGCGGCGCCGTACCTCGGGTTGTTCGCCGAAGCGTCACGCCGCACGGGCGTCTCCGCCGAACTGCTCGCAGCCGTGGCCAAGGTCGAGTCGTCGTTCCGACCCGACGCGGTGTCACCCGCAGGTGCCCAAGGACTCATGCAGATCATGCCTGCGACCGCCCGTGGGCTCGGCGTCGACGATCCCTTCGACCCGGCGCAGGCCGTCGACGGGGCGTCCCGCATGCTCGCCGGGTTGATCGAGCAGTTCGGCTCGGTGCCGCTCGCGCTCGCCGCCTACAACGCCGGACCGAACGCCGTGCTGCGCGCCGGAGGCGTGCCCTCGGCGGGGGTCCAACGCTACGTCGACAAGGTGCTCGGCTTCGCCGGGCCCGTCACCTGATGGATCGAGGAGGAGTACGTGACGCCTTCCGTTGCGCTCGAGCGCAGCACGACCGTCGATCGTCCGGGGGAACCCGGCTCGGTGTCGGCCGCTGCGGACGCCGAGGTTCCGACCGACCTGTTCGCCCTGTTGCTGGCCGCGTTCGCGGCCCCGGTACCGCTGCCCGTCGATGCCGAGGATGCTCCGCCCTCGTCGCCGGTCACGACGACGGTGCCGGGTGCGCTCGTCATCGATCTGCGAACCGTCGCAACGCTGACTGGCGCCCCGGTGGGTGATCCGGTTCCGGTCGGCGGGGAGCTCCGGTCGCCGGCCGGGCCCGTCGACCCCGACGGTCCGGCGGCAACCGTCGCCGAGCCGGTCGCGCTCGATCCGCTCGGGTCGGATTCGGCCGACGTGGTTGCTGCCGCGTCGGTCGCGCCCCTCGGAGCGACGGTTGTTCCGCCGGTCCTGACGGCAGTCGGCGACGATGCGGCGACGCCGAGCGCAGCGTCCGTCGGACGGGCACCCGGGTCGGTCACTCCGTCACCGGTGCCGGCGCCCCCGGCGGTGCGAGCCTCCGCGATCGGCTCCCCGGGCGGCGCGGACGCGACGTCAGCCGAGGCGGCGCCCCCACCCGTCGTCGCAGTCGGACCCGAGCGACGAGCCGACCTCGTGCCCGAGGTCCCCTCGGCTGCGACGGCGGGGGAGTCCACCCCTGCTGCGTCCGTACGGGACACCGCACCGTCCGCACCGTCCGCACCGGACCCCTTCGTCGCGGTGGCGAGCGAGGCGACGAGTGACACCGGGACCGGGACCGGCACCGGGACCGGGAGCGAACCCGGTCCGGACCCGACCGTACGCGTGCGGCCCGTCGCGGCGAGGCCGGCGAACGGTGAGGGCGGGGCGCCGATGGTCGAATCCGCCGGGCTCCGACCGAGCGAGGTCTCGGTCGAGGCTCCGTCCGAGCCGGCCGAGCGCCCCGAGCCCTCCGCAGCGCAGCCGTCCCCGCCACCGGCTCCGGCAGCGACGAGCGCCCCCGTGGTGGCTCGGCCTGCCGCCCTGGTGTCGGCCGCCGAGGTCCACCACGTCGCTCCGACGCCGGCCCCCGTGCCCGAGCAGCTGGTCGACGTGGTCGCACCGCTGCGCGACCGTGGGGACGGCTCGTATCGGCTTGCGGTCGACGTGCACCCGGGTGAACTCGGACGGGTGCGCCTCGACGTGCAGGTCGAGGCGGGCACCGTCCACATCAGCCTGCGCGCCGAGCAGCCCTCCACCGCCCGTCTCCTCGAAGGGAGCCTCGACCAACTGCGCCAGGCGCTGGAGTCCTCCGGCGTGGCGACCGGCCAGCTCAGCCTGTCCGACGGCGGCCGTCAACAACCGGGAGGACCCGACCGTGGTCGAGGTGCCCGCCGCGGTGGGCCCGACGACGACCCGATCGCTGCACCGCTGGCGACCACCCCGACCCTGCGTCCCGTCTCCGTCGAGCGAGCGCTCGACGTGCTGCTCTGAGAGGAACGACGTGCCCGATCCGGTCAGCATCACCCCTCCGCCGCCCACACCGATCGTCGTCGGTGGGCAGCCTGCATCCAACACGCCGACGAAGAAGAACAACGGCGATTTCAACAAGGACGACTTCCTCGCGCTGCTCGTGGCGCAGCTCAAGTACCAGAACCCGCTCAGCCCGACCGACCCGACGTCGATGATGCAGCAGTCCGTGCAGTTCTCGATGCTCGAGGCGCTCCAACAGATCGCCGAAGCGAGCGCGAGCGGCGGGACCCGCGATCTGCTTCAGGCGACGTCGATGATCGGCCGAAGAGTCACGTGGTTCGACGGATCCACCAACGTCAGCGGCGTCGTCACCGGCGTCAAGTCCGATCCCAACGACACCACCGGGCTGAAGGTCCTCGTCGGAACCAGGCCCATCCCCATCACGTCGATCCTCGAAGTGGCCGACGTACCGACCTCCACCCCTGCTTCGTCGTCTCTCGTCACCGGAAGGAACTACTGATGCTTCGCTCCATGTTCACGGCGGTCACCGGCCTGCGGTCCCACCAGGTGATGATGGATGTCACCGGTAACAACATCGCCAACGTCAACACCGTCGGCTTCAAGTCGTCGGCCACGGTGTTCCAGGACCTGCTCACCCAGACCATCGCAGGTGCCTCGGCCCTGAACCCCAACGAGGGTGGCATCAACCCGGCGATGGTCGGCCTCGGGGTGCGCGTCGCCGGCACCTCGCTCAGCATGAGCCAGGGCGCGACGCAGATGACCAACAAGAACACCGACATCTCGATCCAGGGTGACGGGTTCTTCATCCTGCGGACCGAGAACACGAACATGTACGCCCGAGCCGGTTCGTTCAACTTCGATGCGCTCGGTCGGCTCGTGTCGCCCGACGGCGGCATCCTCCAAGGCTGGATCGCGGACGCCAACGGTCAGATCCTGCTGAACGCAGCGCCCGGCGACCTGCGGATGCCCCTCGGTCAGTCGATCCCACCGCTGGCCACCAGCACCATCAACCTGCAAGGCAACCTCGATGCGGCCAGCCCGACCGGGTTCCAGGTGACGAGCTCGGTGCAGATCACGGACCGGCAGGGCACCAGCTACAACGTCAACATCAACTACACCAAGCAGGCGGCGCCGAACACCTGGGGGGTGACGGCGTCGGCGATCATCAACGGGGTGACCACACCGTTGACCGTCTCCGGAGGGCCGCTCACCTTCAACCCCAACACCGGGACCGTGACGAGTGGGCCGATCGCGATCACGCCGACGTTCGGGAACTTCCCCGGTCCGATCAGCCTCGACACCGGTACGCCCGGCCAGCCCGACGCCTGCACCGGTTTCGCCGGCAGTTCGACGTTGATCGCCGCCCGTCAGAACGGCTACGGCCTGGGCATCCTGCAGTCGTTCACGATCGGCGCCGACGGGGTGATGATGGGCGTGTTCTCCAACGGCCGCAACCGTGCCGTCGGACGCGTGGCGATGGCGGCGTTCACCAACCCCACGGGCCTCGAGGTGACCGGCCGGTCGATGTACCGGGAGTCCGCGAACAGCGGTGTCGCCCAGGTCGGCGTGTCGAACTCCGGAGGCCGCGGGATGATCGCCGCCGGCACGCTCGAGATGTCGAACACCGATCTCGCCCGGGAGTTCACCAACCTCATCCTCGCCCAGCGCGGGTTCCAGGCCAACAGCCGGATGATCACCTCCTCCGACGAGATGCTGCAGGACCTCGTGAACCTGAAGCGGTGACCGATCCGGCGGGGCCTGGCCCGGTCGCGTCGGGACCGGCTCCGCTGGGACTGCAGGGGTTCGCTGATCGTCAGGGCTCCGTCTGGTCGCTCAACGAGTCCTCAGCACACTCAATCGGGCCGCGGCGACGGCCGATCCCAGCGCCGAGCGCCTGCTCCCCCGGCAAGGACATCCGACATGATCCTCCTGACCCGTCTCAACGGACAGCACTTCGCCATCAACCCCGATCACATCGAACGGGTCGACGCGAACCCCGACACGGTGGTCACCCTGTTCGAAGGGACGAAGTACGTCGTGACCGAGTCGATCGACGACGTCATCGAGCGGATCGCAGGCTTCCGGGCCCGGGTACTCACCTTGGCCGCCCAGCCCGATGTCGGCGAGTCGTCGACCGGGACCACTGCAACCCGTGGTGAGCTCCGGCTCGTCACCGGAAAGGACTGACGGTGGATCCGGGTACCCTCGCCGGTGTCCTCATCGGCATCATCACCATCATGCTGGGCGTGGTCATGGAAGGTTCGGACCCGGCCGCCATGATCAACATCCCGGCGATCCTCATCGTGATCGGCGGCACGGTCGGCGCCGCGATGGCGACCGGCCTGATGAAGGACTTCACCGCTGCGATGGGGGCGGGCATCAAGGCGATGACCGGGGGGACGAAGGACCCCACCGGGTCGATCGCCGTGGTCGTGGACCTGGCCGAGCGGGCCCGGCGAGAGGGTTTGCTCGCTCTCGAGGAGTCCGCCAAGAACCTCGAGGACCCGTTCCTGCGTAAAGGGATCCAGCTCGCGGTCGACGGCACCGATCCCGACGAGCTGCGCGAGATCCTCGAGGCCGAGATCACCGCCAAGAAGCATCACGGCAAGGTGTTGGCCAAGGTCTGGGCGGACATGGGTGCCTTCGCCCCCACGATGGGGATCATCGGCACGGTGTTCGGACTGGTCAACGTGCTCAACAACCTGAGCGAGCCCGAGAGCCTCGGTCACATGATCGCCGCCGCCTTCATCGCCACCCTCTGGGGTGTGTTCTCGGCCAACGTGCTCTTCCTCCCGATCGGCAAGCGCACCCAGCGACTCATCGACATCGAGACCCAGCAGATGGAGCTGATGCTCGAGGGCATCCTGTCGGTGCAGGCCGGCGCCAACCCACGCACGCTGCAGCAGAAGCTGACCTCCCTCGCCGGCGTCCACGACGACGCCAAGGCCGCCTGATCGCGCCGATTCGAGCATGGCCCGGAAGAAGAAGCACGAAGAACACGAGGAGCACGAGAACCACGAGCGGTGGCTGGTCACCTACGCCGACATGATCACCCTGCTCATGGTGCTGTTCATCGTGATGTTCTCGATCTCCCAGGTCGACCTCGCGAAGTACAAGAAGTTCAAGGAAGGGATCCAGGGCGGCGGAGCCAGCTCGGTGATCGACGGTGGATCCGGGATGCTCGACGGCGGGATCGGCGTGTTGCCCGGAGCAGCCGGACGGGTGACCACGACGACGACGGCGCCGACCGGCAAGGCGGGTGCGCGCCCGGCCGTCTCGGGCCCGACGACTACGGTGAAGTCGGCACAACAGGCGGCGTACGAAGCCGAACGGCGCGCGCTCGGCGCAGCCGAGCAGCAACTACGAGAGGGCCTGAGCAACACCGCGCTCGGTGGGAACGTGGAGATCGCCGTCCAAGAGCGTGGGCTGGTCATCACGATCGTCGCGGATCAGGTGCTCTTCGCCCCCGGCTCGGCCAGCCTCGAGGGCGCTGGTCGGGAGGTGCTCACCGCGATCGCCGAGGGCCTCAAGCCGCTGCCGAACCCGGTGACGGTCGAAGGCCACACCGACTCCGTGCCGCTGGGACCCGGGAACCGGTATTCGTCGAATTGGGAGCTCTCGACGGCGCGTGCGACGAGCGTGCTGCGCACGCTCGTCGAGACCTACGGAGTCGACGTCCAGCGGATGTCGGCGTCGGGTTACGCCGATACCCGTCCGATCGCCTCGAACGAGAGTCCGGACGGACGATCGAAGAACCGGCGGGTCGAGCTCGTCGTCAGAAACCTCGTGGACGCCCCGCGTGGCGTCGCCAACCAGAGTCCGTGACGGCTGCGGAGGACACCGATGGCGAAGAAGGAAAAGAGCGAGAGCGCCGAGAAGGGCAAGGGCGGCCTGAAGGAGAAGCTCCTGCCGGTCGGTCTGCTGCTGATCGGGATCGTCGTCGGCGCGAAGGTTCTCGGCGGTGGATCGACGACGATCGTCCAGGCGGCCGAGCCGGTGGCGACGACGGTCGCCGGTGCAGCGGCGCCCGTGGTGACCCTCGACCCGATCACGCTGAACCTTTCCGACGGCCACATCCTGAAAGTGGGGCTCGCGTTCAAGCTCAACCCGGACCCGACCAAGGCCGAGGGCAAGGCGGCGGCCAAGGACGATCCGACCAAGGGTCATGCGAAAGCGCTCGACGTGGCGATCCGGGTCCTCGGCTCGGGGACCTACGACGAGCTCATCACCCCCGAGGGTCGGAACCGTGTCCAGAGCGAACTCGGCACTGCGCTGAAGGAGGACACGGAGGGTTCCGTGACCGGGGTCTACTTCTGGCAGTTCATCGTCCAGTGACGCCGCCGGCGTCGTCCTGACGATTTCCGGAACTTTTCGGCCGATTCGGTCCTCGGCGGCTCAAGATCACGGCGTGGCGCGCCGACGGTAAGCCCATGGTGTCGGCGATGCGCACGGGAGAGCCCACGCTCTACGACTTCCGCAAGCCGGACAAGTTCTCCCGGGAGCACATCCGGGCCATCCAGGTGACCGGCGAGTCGTGGGCCCGCCAGCTCGCGACCCTGCTGTCGACGACGTTGCGGACCGTCACCCAGGTCAAGTGTGCCGCGCTCGCGCAGACGACCTACGACGAGGCCGTCCGCATGATGTCCAACCCGACGCACCTGGTGATCATCACGTTGGAGCCGATGCCGGGCATGGCGCTGCTGCACCTCCCGATCGACTCGGTGCTGGTGATGATCGACCGGATGCTGGGTGGCCAGGGTCAGCAGCGGCCGCAGACCCGTCCGCTCACCGACATCGAGCGCTCGTTGGCCCGCACGCTCGTGCAGCGCATGCTCGCGGAGCTCCGGTACGCGTTCGAACCGTTGGTGGACCTCGACCCGGAGTTCGTCCGCTCGGAGTCGAATCCCCAGTTCGCCCAGATCGCCGCCACGGCGGAGACGGTGCTCAACCTGGAGTTGCAGGTGAGCATCGGCGACGTGAAGACGACCTGGATCCTCGGCCTGCCCTTCGCCATGCTCGAGCCGCTGCTCGACGAACTGGCGAACAAGGATCGGGCCAAGAGCGCGGTGTTCGACCCGCCGCGCCTTCGC